>NZ_JARVSI010000018.1:0-174079 GCF_030209255.1 Pseudomonas sp. CFBP2511
GGGCAGTGGAAAAGCTGGTGGTGAACGAGGTCGAGCAGAACCTACGGTTTCAGGGACAGTATTTTGATGTCGAGACGGGGCTGCACTACAATACGTTTCGGTATTATGATCCGGAGATTGGGCGGTTTACTACGCAGGATCCGATTGGGTTGGCGGGTGGGTTTAATCTTTATCAGTATGCGCCAAACTCTCAGGCGTGGCTTGATCCACTAGGACTTACCTCATGTAATGGTTTACCTTCAATGCGTAAACCTGGTGGCTCTGGTAGTAAATATGACTCTGTGAATGGACAAGGCTTATATGTTCTTCATGCCGGTGGCAAAATAAAATATGTCGGTCGTGGTGATGCTCCTGTCCGATTAGCCGCGCATGCTCAGACACCGGGAAAATCTAACCTTGAAAAACTAACAGTTTTCCCTAATAACCTTAGCAAGGCAGAAGCTAAATTTCTTGAGCAAAAACTTATAGGCATGCATGGTGGGGCGCAATCTATGAATCCGCTGACAAATCTTCTAAATAAAATACGCTCGTTCAGTACCTCCAACCCTAATGCTTCAATGTATAAGGTGGCTGGTGATAGCTCCGCTTGGGGTAATACAATTCTTAAAGATGCCTTAACTACTATCAAAGCAGGGATTTAGTCGTGAAATATAAATCAGGAGATATTTTTTTACTGCCTTCAATCTCCGGAAAGCTTGTTGTTTGTCAAATAATATGCGCTTTCAAGGATCGCTTTAAAAGAGTTTTCTCTTTCGGCGTTTTGAGTGTGGCTGATAATGAGGGTGTTGTTGATTTGGTAGATAAAGAATTTCTTCGTTTTAAAAATTCCAGAGGAATGGAGAATGTGATATTTACATCTGTTGATAATCTGAAAAACGGAAAATGGAAAATCGTCGGAAACATCTCTTTAAGCTCTGAAAAAGAAAAGCTTAAGTATTATAGGGATGCTGGTGCGTTATACTTTGAAGACGAATTCTTAGAGATGCTAGAGCATTCTCGGTATAAAAAATATAATGTTTTAGGTGTCGCCGGCTATGATCTTGTCCAAAGTTATGTTGAACAATTTATTGATTAGCAGAAATTCATTTTTGATTTTCTGCTGATCGAGAATCTTTCCTGTTTTTAATTGCGATACAGCGCTCAGTCATGAGGGCTTGATAATTTCAGGAGTGATGCTTTTGCTTTATTGCAAATGAAGAAGCTGATTGATAGTCCTCCTGTTGTCTACGATTTACTCGCAGAGGCAATTTAATGTTGTAAACTTTTAAGACTCTTTAAAAACCAAACTTGCAGTGGGGGTACTAACATTGCTTTAGTCTCCTTCTGCTTCATCGATGCGACCTACAAGTCCAAATACCTGTGGTGGAACAGCCTGGCTCAAGTGGTGCGCTTCCAGGACTGCTCAGGCAAAGACACCCACTACCGCTATGACGATCGCGGCCACCTGATCGCCGTCACCGATGCGCTGAACACCACAACCACGCTGGAGCGCAAACCCGACGGTGAAGTGCTGCGCATCAACCACCCTGATGGCAGCGTTGAGTCCTTTGCCTACAACGCGCTGGGTCAGGTCGTTTCGCACACCAATGGCAAAGGCCAGATCACCCGGCTGTCACGCAATGCTCGAGGTTTGCCGACCCGACGTGAAGACGCCAAGGGCAAGGCCGTTGCCTACCAGTACGACAAGGCCATCCGCCTCATCGCCCTGACCAACGAAAACGACGCCACCTACAACTTCGCCTACGACAATTCCGACCGCCTGATCGAAGAAAAGCGCATCGACAACCTCACCCGCCGTTTCAGCTACAACCTCGGCGGCCACCTGACTCAGGTCGAGGAAATCGGCTACGGCGACAAAGGCGAACAGCTACGCCGCAGCACCTTTCTTGAGCGCGACCCGATTGGTCGCCTGCTGGCCAAACTCAACGACGATGCGCGTCAGGACTACGAATACGACGACGGCGACCGGTTGCTGTCGATTCAGCGCAAACAGACCGACACCGGCAGAAAACTCGGCGTCACCGCCGAGAAACTGGAATTTACCTACGACCTGCTGGGCCGCCTGACGAAAGAGACCACGCCACAAGGCGCGCTGACCTACGACTACGATCCGCTGAGCAACCTGACCACGCTGACCCTTCCCACCGGCCAGCACCTGAACCACCTGTATTACGGCAGTGGTCACCTGCACCAGTTGAACCTCGAAGGCCAGTTGATCAGCGACATGGAACGCGACGACCTGCACCGCGAGATCTACCGCACCCAGGGCAAGCTCACCAGTTGCTTCGGCTACGACAGCATGGGCCGCAAAGCCTGGCAGTACGCAACCACCCTGCCCGCCGAAAAGCTGTCGCAGATCCAGAACCCGCTGATAAAGCCCGAGCGATACGTCGAACACGCCTACAACTCCATCCACCGCCGTTATGAATACGACCCGGCTGGTGAACTGAGCCGCACCCTCGACAAACTGCGCGGCGAAACCCGCTACGAATACGAAGCCAACGGCCAGTTGCTGGCGCGCAACAACGGCTTGATCGTCGATGGCGAAGAGTTCCGCTACGACGCAGCGGCCAACCGCCTGAACTTCAACACCAGCCGCTTTGACCACGTCAAAGACAACCGCCTCAAACAGTGGCGCAACCACGAATACAAATACGACGCCTGGGGCAACCTGATCGAAAAAGCCGTAGGCATCGTGCGCTGGCAAACCTTCACCTACGACTGCGAAAACCGCCTGGTCAAAACCGAGACCATGGCCGATACGCAGGTGGAAAGCACCAACCCACCTACACCCTTGCCATCGCCGCCAACGCAACCGACGTCGCCGCCGTCCGCGTCTCCACCCCCAACTTCACATAGATATGCTCCAGGTGCTTGTTAACCGTCCTGGGGCTCAACTGCAAAATATCGGCAATGTCCTTGTTGGTCTTGCCGCACGCTACCCAGCGAAGCACGTCGACTTCGCGTTCGGTCAGTTGAAAGCTGCTGGAGAGACGGGTGTAAGCGGCGGCGTCGTTGATGCCGGGTGGTTGCGAGGTGCTGCGGGCGGATTGCAGGGTGCGCGCGGTGCGCAGGTGGGAGGCGACTCTGGCGATCATTTCGTTGCACTGGATGGGTTTGATCACGTAGTCGATCGCGCCGGCTTCGAAGCCTTCGACGACGTGTTCGCTGTCGGTCAGGGCGGTCATGAACAGTACCGGGATGTTCGAGGCGTCGGGCTGTTGCTTGATTTGTCGGCAGGTCTCGAAGCCGTCCATTCCCGGCATCATGGCGTCGAGCAGGATCAGGTCCGGGCGGCGGCGCTGGATGCGCATCAGGGCGCTGATGCCATCCAGCGCCACCATGACCATGTAGCCCGCTTCGTCCAGCGCATCGGAGAGCAGCGCGAGGTTGTCCGGGGTGTCGTCGACGATCAGGATGACGCCTTTGTCGCTGGGTTGGCTAAGGGCGTTCATCGAGCATCTCCTTGAGGTGCAGGCTGAGTTCATCCAGACGAAAACCTTTGGCCAGCGCGCGCAGGTCGGTGACGAAACTGCCGCTCGCGATGTTGCTGGTTTCAATGGCGTCCAGTTTGTTCTGGATACCGCGTACGTACCCCAGACCGCACAGGGTGTACAGGTCTTCAAGGTCTTCGCGCGGCGGCAGGATCCACGGGGTTTTTGTTTCGCTGGCAGTGCGGGAGCGATGTTGCCAGTTGAGGTTAAGGTGATGTTTGAGGCGATCCAGCAGGTCGCGCAGGTGCACGGGTTTGGACAGGTAGTCGTGGCCGATGTCGTCGTCGGTGCTTGCATTGGCGTTGGCCGACAGTACGATGACCGGCGCGTTCGAGCGTGCGTTGCGACGGATCATGCGCAGGGTGGCCCAGCCGTCCATGTCCGGCATGGACAGGTCCATCAGGATCAGGTCCGGGTGCAGCAGGGACACCTGGCGAACTGCTTCCATACCGTTTTCGGCCTGGGCGACGGTGAAGCCCAGCGGTTCAAGCATGCCGCTGATGACCTTGCGGTGCTCGATGTGGTCGTCGACCACCAGCACCAGACGCCGCTCGCCGTCATAGCCGACCACGTCATGATTAACGTCGATCACCGCCTTGGGCACCCGCACTTCCGACAGAAACAGGCGCACCTTGAAGTGCGTGCCTTCGCCCGGCGTGCTGGAAACCGACAGCGCACCGCCCATCAGCGCGGTCAGCATGCGGGTGATCGTCAGGCCCAAACCTACGCCGTTGTCATGACGCGTCTGACCGCCACGCTCGAAGGGCTGGAAGATCCGTTCAATTTGCTCCGGGGCAATGCCTATGCCGCTGTCGACGATGTCGAAAATGGCGGTCTCGCGGCGATAACTGACCCGTAACACCACTTCGCCGCTGTCGGTGAAATTCACGGCATTGCCCAGCAGGTTGATCAGGATCTGCCGTACCCGTTTCTCGTCACCGCGCACCACCATAGGCATGCGGCCCTCCAGCTCCAGGCGGAAACCAAGGTTTTTTTCCTGAGCGGTGCCGGCGAACATCTTTTCCAGGTCGTGTAGGAATTCCTGAAACAGAATCTCGGTGGGCTCAAGCTTCAGTTTTCCGGCCTCGATCTTGGCCACGTCCAGTAACCCGTTGATCAGCGACAGCAAGTGCGAACTGCTGCGCATGATAGTTGCCAGCGGGTCCTGATGATGGGGCGGGGTCGTTGTGTCGCGTTGCAGAATCTGCGTGAAGCCCAGAATGCTGTTCAGGGGCGTGCGAAGCTCATGGGACAGCCCGGTGATGTAGCGACTTTTCGCTGCGTTGGCGGCCTCCGAAGCTTCCTTGGCTTTTTGCAGCGCCTGGTCGGTTTTTTCGTGGGCGTCGATTTCCTGTATGAGCAGGGAGGTTTGGCGCTCGGACTCTTCCTGCGCCACCCGGCGGCTTTCTCGGGTCAGCACCACCCACCAGGCGAGGACCCCGGCGAACACGCAGACGGTCAAAAACGCTTTCAGGAAGGCCAGCATCAACAGGTGATGGGCCTCTGGCGATTGGTCGATCAGGCCATGGGCGACCTGGTTGTAGATCAACGCAAGTGCTCCCGACGAGCCCGCCACCAGGATGGTCAACAGGCCCAGGTATTGCGCCAGCCGGGTGTGCAGGTAGTGGCGCGGAAAGCGTGGCAGCACCTTGCCGATCAGGTCCTCGAACTGCATGGACAGCCGCGCCCGTGGTTTGCACTGGTCCCCGCAACGCGCATCCAGTGAGCAGCACAGCGAACAGATGGGCGTTCGATAGGCCGGGCAGTAGGCCATGTCGGGCGTTTCAAAGGCGTTGTTGCACAGGCCGCACAGCAATGATTCCTGCCGTCCTTGCGGGTAGAGCAGGGTGTCGGAGCTGGTGCGGGCGATGTAGTACTTGCCGTCGGTCAGCCAGGCGAGCAGCGGGGCGGTGACCAGCGCGATGGCCAGCGAAATCAAGGGCGGTGCGGCTTGAGCAATGGCGCCGAACAGCCCGAAGTGGGCGCAGAACGACACCAGTGAGGCAATCGACATGGCACCGACGCCCACGGGGTTGATGTCGTAAAGGTGCGCGCGCTTGAACTCGATGTGTTTCGGCGACCAGCCCATAGGCTTGTTGATGACCAGATCAGCGACCAGCGCACCAATCCAGGCAATGGCGACGTTGGCATACAGCCCCAGCACCTGCTCGATGGCATCGAACACGCCGAGCTCCATCAGCACCAGCGCGATGGCCACGTTGAAGACCAGCCAGACCACACGCCCCGGGTGGCTGTGGGTGACGCGGACAAAAAAGTTCGACCAGGCCAGCGAGCCTGCGTAGGCATTGGTCATGTTGATCTTGATCTGGGAAATGATCACGAACAGGGTCATGGCCGCCAGCGCCCACTCGGGGGAACTGAACACGTACCGGAAGGCGACCAGGTACATCTGCGTCGGCTCGGCGGCGCGCTCAACGGGCACTTCATGTTGCAGGGCGAGAAAAGCCAGGAAGGCCCCGGCCATGATTTTCAGCGCGCCGGGGATGATCCAGCCAGGCCCTGCCATGAGCAATGCGGCCCACCAGCGTTTGCGGTTGTGCCGGGTCTTTTCCGGGAGAAAGCGCAGGTAGTCGACCTGCTCGCCGATCTGCGTCACCAACGACAGCGCGACGCTGAACGCCGCACCGAAAAACAACAGGTCAAAGGTGCCGCCTTCACCTTCGCGCCCGGAGAAACTCAGCCAGTCGACGAGGGCATCGGGGTTTTTCCAGATCACGAACACATAGGGCACCAGCAGCAGCGTCAGCCACAACGGTTGTGACCACATCTGCAAGCGGCTGATCAGGGTGACGCCGTAAACCGCCAGCGGGATGACGATGATTGAGCAAATGATGTAGGCCAGCGCAATCGGAATGTGGAAGTAAAGCTCCAGCGCCAGGGCCATGATTGCCGCTTCAAGGGCGAAGAACAGAAAGGTGAAGCTGGCGTAGATCAGCGACGTGATGGTCGAGCCGATGTAGCCGAACCCTGCGCCACGGGTCAGCAGGTCCATGTCGACGCCATAGCGCGCTGCGTAGTAGCTGATTGGCAGGCCGGTCAGGAAGATCACCAGTGCAGTGGCGAGGATTGCCCAGAGGGTATTGGTGAACCCGTAGCTGATCACCAGCGCGCCGCCGATGGCCTCGAGTGCCAAAAAGGACACGGCACCAACGGCCGTGTTCGAAATGCGCCATTCCGACCATTTGCGAAACGATTTGGGCGTGAACCTGAGCGCGTAGTCTTCCATTGTTTCGTCGGCGACCAGGCGGTTGTAGTCGCGTCGAATTTTTATGATGCGCTGAGAGCCTGAAGGTCGCACGGTACGTCTCCAGAGGAGGGGTAATAGGTCGTTCGAAGCTCCCTGATAAAACAAACGCTGTACAACAAAAGCCAGCAATATCCATGCCCGCGGCTTGCGCAGGTGCGCAATCATGCCTGCAAATCCGTCCGCTGGCGGTAAGTCAAATGACGTATGCGACTACGTCATGCTGCGTATACCCGCATCGTGCACGCCGCTTCATGCTGAGCCCACCTCGTGACCAGACGCCAACAGAGCGTCAGTCAGGACTCACTCGCACAGGAGCCGCACCATGGACACATCCCTGACAAGCACCAAGCGCTCACTCCCCCGACGGCTGGCCTTGGGCACGGCGGCGCTGTCGCTGATTGCCGCCAGTATTTTCGGTCAGGCAGCCATCGCCGCCGACGCCAACACCACTGGCCTTGCGGTTACCGCGACCGAAGTCACTGTCGGTCAGTTGCACTCGGCCACCGGCACGATGGCGATCTCTGAGACCGGTTCGATTCAAGCCGAGCGCCTGGCGATCGAGCAGATCAACGCATCGGGCGGCATTCTCGGTCGGCAGATCAAAGTGGTGCAGGAGGATGGTGCGTCCGATTGGCCGACCTTTGCCGAAAAAGCCAGAAAGCTGCTGGTCGGCGACAAGGTAGCGGCGGTGTTTGGCTGCTGGACATCGGCCTCGCGCAAAGCCGTGCTGCCGGTGTTCGAGAAGGAAAACGGGCTTTTGTACTACCCGACGTTCTATGAAGGCCTGGAGCAATCCAAAAACGTGATTTATACCGGCCAGGAAGCGACCCAGCAGATTCTTGCGGGCCTGGACTGGATTGCCAAAGAGAAGGGCGCCAAGACCTTTTACCTGATCGGCTCGGATTACATCTGGCCGCGTACCTCGATGAAGATCGCTCGCAAGCACATTGAAAACGTTCTGCATGGCACCGTGGTCGGCGAGGATTATTACCCGCTGGGCAACACCCAGTTCGGCTCGCTGATCAACAAGGTCAAGCTGAAGAAACCGGATGTGGTGTTCGCCGCCGTGGTCGGTGGCTCCAACGTAGCGTTCTACAAACAGCTCAAGGCTGCAGGTGTGACGTCCACCAAACAGAACCTGCTGACCTTGTCGGTCACCGAAGACGAACTGCTCGGCATCGGCGGCGAAAACATGGAAGGTTTCTACGCCTCCATGAAGTACTTCCAGAGCCTCGACAACCCCAACAACAAAGCCTTTGTTGACGCGTTCAAGGCCAAATACGGCAAGGATTCGGTGATGGGCGACGTGACCCAGGCTGCCTACCTCGGCCCATGGTTGTGGAAAGCCGCAGTCGAGAAAGCCGGCAGCTTTGATGTCGACAAGGTGGTCGCGGCATCCCCGGGTATCGAGCTCAAGACGGCGCCTGAAGGCTACGTGAAAGTTCACGAAAACCATCACCTGTGGAGCAAGACGCGCATCGGTGAGGTTCAAGCCAATGGCCAGTTCAAGGTGATCTACGAATCTGACCTGATCGAGCCCAACCCTTTCCCGAAAGGCTACCAGTAAGCACTGCGCAGGGTGGGGGGCAGTCGGCTCCCACCCTGACGGTGTTTCGCCTGCCTTTCTCTTCATTCGGGGACCATCACCATGCAATGGCTATCTGAGTTCGGTGCTATCGCCGCCATGCAAGGGTTCAACGGGCTTTCGGTGTTCTGCGTGCTGTTGCTCATGGCGCTCGGGCTGGCAATCATTTTCGGCCAGATGGGCGTGATCAACATGGCCCACGGCGAGTTTCTGACCGTCGGCGCGTACACCACCTATGTGCTGTCGACGCTGGTGCAGACCTATATGCCGTCGATGCAGCCTTACTACTTTTTCTTCGCCATTGCGCTGTCGTTCGTGGTGGCGGGCTCGATTGGCTGGGTGGTCGAGCGGGTGATGATCAGCCGTCTCTATCACCGGCCGCTGGACACATTGTTGGCGACCTGGGGTTTGTCGCTGGTAATGCAACAAGCGCTGCGTTCGATCTTCGGTGCCCGGGAAGTCAGCGCCAACCCGCCCGAGTGGCTGATGGGCGCGGTCAGCCTGAGCGACACCATCGAGATTCCGCGCAATGGCCTGTTCGTGATGGCGCTGACCGTGCTGCTGACCGGTTGCATCTTCCTCATGCTGTACCGCACACGCTGGGGCCTGCATGTGCGGGCAACGGTGCAGAACCGGGTGATGAGCCGCGCCGTGGGGATCAACACCCGCGAAGTGGACCGCATGACCTTTGCGCTGGGTTGCGGCGTGGCGGGGGTGGCGGGCGCGGCGTTTACCACCATCGGCTCCACCGGGCCGACGGCCGGGTCGCTGTATATCGTCGACACGTTTCTGGTGGTGGTCTTCGGCGGTGCGCAAAGCCTGCTGGGCACGATTGCTTCGGCGTTCACCATTGCCCAGACGCAGTCGATTGCCGAGTTTTTCATGAGTGGATCGATGGCCAAGGTGCTGACCCTGTCTGCCGTGATTCTGATTCTGCTGATGCGCCCGCAAGGGTTGTTCTCAAGCAAAGTTCGCAAGTAGAGGTCGCCCGATGAACGCAATAGACAAACTCATGGGCGGACGACAGGGTGTTATCGGCCTGCTGATCCTCGCGGCCCTGATTCTGCTGGTCTTTCCGCTTACCCTTGACGCTTTTCGTCTGAACATGATCGGCAAATACCTGACCTATGCCTTTGTCGCGGTGGGCCTGGTGTTGTGCTGGGGCTATGGCGGAATTCTCAGCCTGGGCCAAGGCGTGTTTTTTGGTCTGGGCGGGTATTGCATGGCGATGTTTCTCAAGCTGGAAGCCAGCGACCCCCAGAGCACGAAAATCCAGTCAACACCGGGTATTCCCGACTTCATGGACTGGAACCAGATCACCGAACTGCCAGCGTTGTGGGTGCCGTTTCACAGCTTCACGTTCAGCGTCTTCGCCGTGATTGCCGTGCCCGTGCTGCTCGCGTGGATCATCGGCACTGCGCTGTTCAAGCGGCGTGTGGGCGATGTGTATTTCTCCATCGTCACCCAGGCCATTGCGCTGATTCTCACGGTGCTGATCATCGGCCAGCAGGGCCTGACCGGAGGCATTAACGGTATTACCGATCTCAAGACGTTGCTGGGCTGGGACATCCGCAGCGATGGCGCCAAGTTGGCTCTGTATTTCGTCAATGCGGGCCTGCTGCTGGGCTGCATCCTGATCGGCAAGTTCATTCTGGCTTCCAAGCTCGGTCGCCTGCTGATGGCCATGCGCGACAAGGAAGAGCGCGTACGGTTTTCGGGCTATGACGTGGCGGGTTTCAAGATATTCGTTTACTGCGTCGCGGCCGGTTTCTCGGCCATCGGCGGGGCCATGTTCGCTTTGCAGGTGGGTTTCATGTCGCCCTCGTTCGTGGGCATCGTGCCGTCCATCGAGATGGTGATATTTGCCGCAGTCGGCGGACGCATGTCGTTGCTGGGGGCGGTGTATGGCTCGTTGCTGGTCAACTACGGGAAAACCTACTTCTCGGAGTCCTTTCCAGAGCTCTGGTTGTACTTGATGGGCGGGTTGTTTATCGCTGTGGTCATGTACTTCCCGGATGGCCTGGCGGGTCTGTGGGAAAGCCACGGGCGCAAGTGGCTGGGGCGCTTCAAACGCAGTGACAAGCCGGTCGCGCCTGCCATTCCCGGCGCTGGCCACGCACCCGTAAAAAACACACCGGTGAAAAGCAGCGTGGAGACTCAGTCATGAGCCAGCCGACCGCGTTTCACATGCCCAAGCCGGTGCTGGCCATCGAAGGGCTGACCGTGTCCTTCGACGGTTTCAAGGCGGTGGACGATCTCAATCTGTACATCGACCGCAACGAAGTCCGCGTGGTGATCGGGCCCAATGGTGCGGGCAAGACCACCGTGCTCGATTTGATCTGCGGCAAGACCCGCGCCACCAGCGGCAGCATTGAGTTCAAGGGCCGTGAGCTCACCCGTATGAAGGAATACGACATTGTGCGTGCCGGTGTGGGGCGCAAGTTCCAGACCCCGTCGATCTACGACAACCTGTCGGTGTTCGAGAACCTGGAAATGTCTTTCCCCAAAGGCCGCACGGTATTCGGCGCGCTGTTTTTTCAGCGTACCGATGAAGTGGTGGACCGGGTGAATCAGGTGGCTGCAGAAATTTTTCTCGGTGACCTGTTACGCCAGCAGGCAGGGCTGTTGTCCCACGGCCAGAAGCAGTGGCTGGAAATCGGCATGCTGCTGATGCAGGACCCGGAGCTGTTGATGCTCGACGAACCGGTCGCCGGGATGAGCGTCAGTGAGCGTGCGCAAACTGCCGAGCTGCTCAAGCGGATCAGCCAGGGCCGCTCGGTGCTGGTGATCGAGCACGACATGGAGTTCGTCAAAAGCATCGCGCACAAGGTCACGGTGTTGCATCAGGGCAAGGTGCTTGCCGAGGGCAGCATGGAGTCGGTGCAGAAGAACCCGAAAGTCATTGAAGTCTATCTGGGCCACTGAGGAGCACAGCATGTTTGCGATCAACCAGTTGGCTTGCGGTTACGGTCAGAGCCAGATTCTTCATGACCTGAACTTGAAGGTCGATAAGCAGGAAATAGTCGCGGTGATGGGCCGCAATGGTATGGGCAAGACCACCCTGTTCAAAAGCCTGATGGGCATATTGCCGCAATGGGGTGGCCAGGTGACGGTTGCCGGCGTGGACATCTCGGCGATGGAAACCCACGCCAGGGTCGAGCATGGCATGGCCTATGTGCCTCAGGGCCGAATGATCTTTCCGGCCATGACGGTACTGGAAAATATCCAGACTGGCCTGCCAGCCTCGGCCAAAGGCAAGGTGCCAGACGACCTCTATGCGCTGTTTCCAGTGCTGTTTGACATGCGCGGGCGACGCGGCGGCAACCTGTCCGGCGGGCAGCAACAACAATTGGCCATCGCCCGCGCACTGGCGACCAAGCCCAAGGTTCTATTGCTGGACGAGCCCACCGAAGGCATTCAGCCGTCGATCATCAAGGACATCGCACGCACGCTCAAAGAGATTCGTTCCCTGCATGACCTGACCATCGTTGTGTCCGAGCAGGTGCTGTCGTTCACCCTGGAAATTGCCGACCGGTTTCTGGTGATCGAGAAGGGCCGGTTTGTCGTCGAGGAAAGCCGGGCCAATGTCGATGAGGCGACGATCAGTCGTTACCTGTCGGTGTAAACCCTGACCTCACGCTTCATGACTTGAAACACCGTTATCGCGGGCCTGCGCGTTGTCTGTCGCACAAGGCCCAAGGCATCCGCTTGCCCGCGATAAGCCACATTCCCCAGAAAGGAGATACGCCATGACCGAAGTTCTGATCAAAGTCGACCTCAATCAGCCTGTGACTGAAAACGAGCAGATCCACAACCGCTGGCACCCGGATATTCCCATGGCGTGCTGGGTCAAGCCCGGTGAAGACTTTATTCTGGAAACCTACGACTGGACCGCCGGGGCTATCAAGAACAACGACGATGCCAGCGATGTACGCGACGTCGATCTTTCGACGGTCCATTACCTGTCCGGCCCGGTCGGTGTGCACGGTGCAGAGCCCGGCGACCTGCTGGTGGTCGACCTGCTGGACATCGGCGCTCGGGCTGATTCGCAGTGGGGCTTCAACGGCTTCTTTTCCAGACAGAACGGCGGCGGGTTTCTTACCGACCACTTTCCGATGGCTCAGAAGGCGATCTGGGACTTCAAGGGCATGATGACCAGTTCGCGGCACATTCCCGGTGTCGAGTTTGCCGGTTTGATCCATCCGGGGCTGATCGGCTGTCTGCCGGACCACAAGATGCTCGCCGAGTGGAACCGTCGCGAGCAGGAATTGATCGACACCGACCCTGGGCGCGTCCCGCCGCTGGCCAACCCGCCGCACGCCAAAACCGCGCACCTGGGCAAGATGAAAGGCGGGCCCAAGCGTGATCTGGCTGCTGCCACCGGGGCGCGCACCGTGCCGCCCCGCGAACATGGCGGTAACTGCGATATCAAGGATTTGTCCCGTGGTTCCAAGGTGTTTTTTCCGGTGTACGTGGACGGCGCCGGTCTGTCGGTGGGCGATCTGCACTTCAGTCAGGGCGATGGCGAGATCACCTTTTGCGGTGCCATTGAAATGGCTGGCTGGGTGCACATGCGCGTTGAGCTGATCAAAGGCGGCATGGCCAAGTACGGGATCAAGAACCCTGTCTTCAAACCCAGCCCGATCGTGCCGACCTACAACAAGTACCTGATCTTTGAGGGCATCTCGGTCGATGAATCAGGCCAGCAGCACTACCTGGACGTCAACGTCGCCTATCGACAGGCGTGCCTCAACGCCATCAACTACATGACCAAGTTCGGTTACTCGCCCGCGCAGGGCTACGCGCTGCTGGGTTCGGCGCCGGTGCAGGGCCATATCAGCGGCATCGTCGATATTCCCAATGCCTGCGCAACGCTCTGGCTGCCGACCGAGATCTTCAAGTTCGATATCAACCCGAACGCCGACGGCCCGACCCGCTTTATCGACGGCAGCATCGACTTGCCGATTGCGCCGGACAAGTAAGCGCCCGCCCGGGATCGTTCTGGTGACGTCTGTCTGCGCGCGGCGTTCACCAGAATGAGCGGACGGTATCGGCGTTGCCGACGAATTTTTTTCGGAGAACTGTGTATGCCCATGTACGAATACGATTGCCCCGAGTGCGGCTACTTCACCGCCCTGCGCCCAATGGCCGACAGTGCGCTGCCTTGCGATTGCCCGGTCTGCGAAGTCTCCAGCATGCGGGTGATATTGTCAGCGCCCGGTCTGGCGACCATGACGGGCAATACCCGCAGCGCCATCGCCGCCAACGAACGCAGCGCCCATGCGCCTAAAACCGTGGCTGAGTATCAGGACAGCAAGCGTCATCCAAAGGGCTGTGGGTGCTGCGGGCCTGCCAAAGTGGTGCAACCGACCAAGGCAAACCCGCACGCCCTCAAAGGCAAGACTGCGGGCAGGCCGTGGATGATCAGCCACTGAGTGCTGTTGCCCTGTAGAATTTCTGAACGGTGCGAAAACAGCTGCTGGCGATCTGGCCAGCAACCTGTCCTCAGTATTCAGCCACATAGGAGTCAGCATGTTCGAAAAAGGTATCTGGTTGAACGAACCCAGGCAGTGGAGCGTGACGGATCAGCGCCTGACTGTCATCACAGACCCCGAAACTGACTTCTGGCAGCAGACGCATTATGGCTTCTGTCGAGACACCGGCCATTTTCTAGGTGTTTCAGTGAAGGGTGACTTCACCGCGCAAGTGCATGTGCAGGGTGATTTCAAAACTCTGTATGACCAGGCGGGCCTGATGGTGCGAGTCGATGAGCGCAACTGGGTGAAAACGGGTGTCGAGGTCAGCGATGGCGCCCTGATGCTGGGCAGTGTTTTGACCTGCGGGCAGTCGGATTGGGCCACGGGCGTGTTTGATGACTCCTCATCAGGGCTCTGGCTGCGAGTCACTGTCGCCAAGGGCGTAATGCGCATTCAGCATTCCAGCGACGGGCTGCGCTGGCCATTGTTGCGTCTGGCAGCATTCCCGCTGAGCGAGCGTTATGCCGTAGGGTCCATGTGCTGCAGCCCGGAGCGGGGAGGGCTTGAAGTGGTGTTTTCTCATTTCGAAGTCATGCCTGCGCTGGGCAAGGATTTGCATGATCTGACATGAGCGGCTCTTCAACGGGCGTTTGCGAGCCAGTTGAAGAGTTTTACCTATCAGTTGGGGCTACTTGAGAATCGTGAACGTGCAGTTTTCAGGGGACGTTTTTTCGCACACGTTGTAGATAAGACCCAGTGGCCCTTCTTCTTTTTTCCAGGCGCTGCCTTCGGTTTTCACAGTGATATGTTGTCCACTGGTTGCGGTAAAGCGCATGTCGACGGTGTCGCGACCAGCAATGTTGTACGTGCAGTATTGAATTCGTTGAGGGCCGACCGGATTTTCCTGAGTGGCCAGCGCCATCTCAAAAGACTGCACGGGCATTTCTTTCGCCACAGCCCCTTGAAGAATACCGGTCCATTCTCCATCGTTACCGTTTGCACGGTAGACACCTGGAGAAACCTTTTCGATTTTTGCGACGGCAGGGCAGTTTTCCATTGCCTGAGAGACCGCGGATATTCCCATCAGGGAAGTAGTAACTGCGAAGCTGATCAGTATCTTTTTCATGGTAGTCCTTTACTTTATGATTCAACACTTAATGTGTTGAGGTATTAGGTGCCACTCATGTCGGTCTGCTATAGACAAGGCATTTTCATGAGTGGCCGTTGGGTGTTCGTCGAAATGAAGTTTGCGGGTTTTTCTTGCGAGGTTGGAAATATATAAATATTTTCTGAAGACGGTAGCCAACTATTTTGCAGATTGACCTGCACGCCCGGTCATCGCTCAACTCGAACGCCTGCATACCGTCATCAGCCAATCAAAAACACAGTCCTGTATCAGCCGTGATGTTTTATTCGCCTGAACGCGCGGTCGATGGATGACGGGAGTTATCCATTTCAGCCCTCACCTTGCCCGGCGTACTGCCTGTCCATGACTGGAATGCGCGAGCAAAGGAATTGGCGTCCTCGAAGCCCAGAAGAAACGATATCTGCGCACTCGACATGGCTGTGCTGCGCAGGTAGTGGCGTGCCAGGGAATCGCGCAGCGTATCGAGCGTCTGCTGAAACGTCGTCCCTTCATCCTGCAACCTGCGCTGCAGAGTGCGGGTACTGACGCCCAGTTTTCGGCTGATCTGCTGCATCGATACCGCGCCTGCCGGTAAAGACTCAAGCAGCGCACTGCGTACCCGCTCGACCATTCCGGATGTCCTGTCCAGTTCAGACAATCGCTGTCGCAGACCGGGCTCGAAGAACAACCACATCTTGTGGTTTTCCGTCAGAAACGGGCGCTCTACGTCCGCCGCTGCAAATACCAGGCTGGCCTGTGGCGCGTGAGTCACTGGAATGCCGAAGTACGCTTGATAGGCCTGCAAGTCCGGGCCAGGCGTCGATGGCGACGGCCAGTTAACCTGCAAGGGCTGCACAGGACTGCGTGTCGCCAGTCTGGCCAATTGAACAAAAAACACGAGCTTGAATGCCAGAAACACAGTGGGCGGTTCGCAGGCGTCCAGAAAATCCATGGTGACGGTGGTGTGCGCTTTGGTCGGCACGACCCGAATGACCATGGGCGCGATCAACCTTACGTATTTGGCAATGCGCTCCAGGGCGTCGGCCATGTTGGCGCTGCACAGCGCGGCAAAAAGTTCTGGATCAAACCAGTCCGAAGACATGACCTTGGCAATTTGCAAAGGCGCCGGCAAGTCCGCATTGATGGATGCAGCCTCGGCTTCGATCGCCTCCCAAAGCTTGAAGAAGTGCGCCGAGTCCAGACGAACATTTTGTCGTGTGAACAAATCACCCGGCAATTGCGCGCGACGCAAGACGGGCGCCGTCGCCAGTCCGGCATCCTGCATCAATACCCGCCATCCCGGCCAGACCGAGTAGTCCAGAGCCGAACTGCGTTTACCAGTAGGGGACATTCACTTCACTCATGGAAAGGTTCGGGTTCAATCAGCAAGGGCCCAGTTTAAGTCGCCAATCACGCCACGACAACGGCGGATGACGCCAGTTACGCCAGAACAAAATTGGCGCGTTTCGAGGTCAGGTTGGCGCGTTAGGCGAGTGCCAACTGTTCATTGGGCGAGCATTGTATGCATTGTCTGAGGTGCAGAGTTACCCAAGCACTTTCGAGAACAAGACAGGTTTGCGCCTTTCCTTCCACTCATGGTAGTCGTATGAAAAAGACAGTTTTAATTACAGGTGCTTCATCGGGCTTCGGGTTGCTGCTTGCCACTCATCTGCATCAACAAGGCTTCAACGTCGTGGGCACGAGTCGTTATCCTGAAAAATACGCGGGCAGCGTTCGGTTCAAACTACTGCGCCTGGACATCAATGACGATAGCTCTGTCCAGGCGTTCACTGACGAGCTTTTTAAACATATCACCCGATTGGACGTATTGGTCAATAACGCGGGCTATATGGTCACCGGCCTTGCCGAAGAGACACCGATAGAAACAGGTCGTCAGCAGTTCGAGACAAATTTCTGGGGCACGGTCAAAGTGACGAACGCCCTCTTGCCGTACATGCGTCGGCAGAAAAATGGGCAAATTATTACCGTCAGCTCGATGGTCGGGTTGATAGGGCCACCTAATCTGTCTTACTACGCGGCCTCCAAACACGCTGTGGAAGGCTACTTCAAGTCTTTGCGCTTTGAATTGAATCAATTCAATATCAATGTCAGCGTGATCGAACCCGGGTGGTTCAACACTAATTTGGGGAGCAATGCCCACTCGGCGACGGGCAGCAAGATCGCCGACTACGATCTTTACCGTAAAAAAGTAGACCTGGTCACCCAGAAGGGTATCGACGAGGCAGAATCACCAAAAGCCGTTGTGAACGCAATCGTCAACGTGATCGCTACAAAAAAACCACCGTTTAGCCATCCTGTTGCAAAAATGGCCGGAATGATCTTGTTCCTTCAGCACTATCTGCCGAGCGTTTTCGAGAACGCCATATTCAAAAGCATTGCCTCGGGCAAAAAGCTTTAAAGCGCCCATAACGTTCTGATTTTTAATAAGCACTCAAACAACAAGGCTTGACGCATGAAATATTACCTTTGCAAATACATCCCGCCGCGTGCAGATTTTCTGACAACCCTGACGGCTGATGAGCGTCAGTGGATGAGTCAGCACGGCAGTTATCTGAATGAGCTGCTGGAGCAGGGATTGATCGTAGCCCACGGCCCGGTGATCGATCCGGCCGGAAGCTACGGTGTTTCGCTATATCAAATCGAGGATGATCAGGACATCGCGGCGATTACGTCTCAAGACCCTGTCGTGAAGAACGGATGCGGGCACTACGAACACTACGCAATGCTTCATCTGAAAGCGCGCTGATGATCTTGCCGTGGCTGCGATGCCATCTGCTGACAGCGATGGCATCAACGGCTACCGACGCGTTTAACGTCATTCTGCCGGCGGTTTGTATCCCGCAAGCATCTTCAACACCTCACCATGTGAACCGTTTGCTTCAGCAAATCGCAAAGGCTTGGCGCGCTCCACGACAAGTTCTTGTGGGGTTGGGGAGATATCGAGCAGTTTGAAGATCTCATCCAGAAACGCTTCCAGCGGCATTGCGTGCTCGTCATTTTCCTGGCCAAGCAATGTGGTACGCACGCCCGGCGGTGCAAGCTCGATAACCTCGACCGGCGAGTCCGCCAGTTGCACCCGAAGGCTTTGAGTAAATGAGTGAACGGCCGCTTTGGTTGCGCTGTAGGTCGGTGTCGCAGGCAACGGAACGAATGCCAACGCCGAGCTGACATTAACGATTGTCGCGCTGGGCTGTTTGAGCAGATTCGGAGTAAATGCATACACCATGCGAATCGTGCCAAGCAGGTTGGTGGTCACGATATTTTCGGCGGTGCTCAGGTACTTCGCATCGGTCAGGTCCTCCCAGTGCATGATGCCCGCGTTGTTTATGAGAACGTTCAGATTCGGATGGCTGATCGCAAGCGCTTCGCTGCTGTGCTGGATGGAGTGTGGATCGGTGACGTCGAGCACTACTGATTCAATACCTGGATGTTCCGATACGATCTTGTCCAGCAGGGCCTTGCGACGACCCGCGATGATGACTTTATTGCCCGCCTTGTGAAGCCTGAGGGCCAGACCAAGGCCGATGCCTGAGGTGCCGCCGGTAACCAGAATCGTATTGCCAGTGCCGTTCATAGTAGACTCCAGAAATGATGCGTAAGCGGACAGGTGTCCACTTGCGGCAAATTACCGGACAACTGTCCGTTTAGCAATACGCACAAGGAAAATCGTTGCTCATGACTGACGAGTTGGTGATGCGTTCTGACGCCAGGAAAAACCGGGAACGGATACTGGAAGTCGCGGTGGTGGAGTTGACGGCTGATCCTGCGGTTCCGCTGAGCACGATTGCGAAGAAGGCCGCGGTAGGGCAGGGCACGTTTTATCGCCACTTCCCTACCCGAGAGAAACTGGTATTCGAGGTTTATCAGTTCGAAATGCAGCAAGTGGCTTCATTGGCAGAAACACTGCTCGCCACCAAACCACCCAAAGACGCACTACGGGAGTGGATGGACTGCCTTGTTGAATATGCGATGACCAAGGCGGGTCTCGCCATCGCGATACGACAGGCTGCATCTGTGTATGAGTTTCCAGGGCAGACGGGATACGTGCCGGTTCAGGCGGCTGCCGAGCTGCTTTTAAGGGCTAATGAAAGAGCCGGAACAATCCGTAGCGGGATTACTGCCGACGACTTTTTTCTGGCCATCGCAGGTATATGGCAAGTGGATTCTCAAAGCCAATGGCGCTTGCGCATCGCCAGATTGATGAACCTGGTAATGGACGGCCTGTGTGCTGGCAGCCCCGAAAGCCTGAACAAAACGATTGGCGTTAAAACCGCAGACCCGTAACCGGGCATGCGGTATTTGAACAACGTGCACGAGGCGCGTTTGAGATTACTTTTGCGCCAGCAGTGCCTTGCGCGCCTTTTTTTCATCTTTCATGGCGGCGATTTCACGCTCGCAGGCCTCGACATCGAACGAGTTGTCCCACTTGGCAATGGCGATGGTGCCGATGCCATTACCGATCAGGTTGGTCACGGCCCGCGCTTCGTTCAGGAACCGGTCGATGCCAAGAAGTAAAACGAGTCCTACCAGTGGAATGGAGTGGATGGTTGTAAGCGTTGCCGCCAGTGTTACAAACCCTGCACCCGCCACGCCCGCTGATCCTTTTGAAGTCAGCAGGAATACACCGAGCAGAATCATCTGATCCACAAAGGTCAGTGGTGTGTTGGTCGCCTGGGCGATAAAGATCGCGGCCATGGTGAGGTAGATGCAAGTGCCGTCCGCATTGAAGGTGTATCCCGTTGGCAACACCATGCCCACTACCGATTTTTTGCAGCCCAGTTTTTCAAGCTTCACCATCATTCGCGGCAGCACGGCTTCCGTCGAGCAGGTGCCAAGCGTGATGAGAATTTCATCCTTGAAGTAACGCAGGAATTGCATGAGCGGCATGCCCGACCATCTGGCAACCGTACCCAACACAACGACGATGAAAATCAGGGTTGTGACATAGAGGGCGACCAGTAATTGACCGAGTGACAGCAACGTACCAATTCCGTACTTGCCGATCGTGAATGCCATTCCTGCACCCGCACCCAGCGGGGCCAGGCGCATGACCATGGCGACGATCTTGAACAAGCCTTGCAGGAACAGATCGATGGTATTGATCAGCGGCTTGCTGGTTTCGCCCATTTGAACCAGAGCGACGCCCATCAACACCGAAAGCAGAATGACCTGCAACATGACGCCATTGGAGAACGCGCCCATGAACGTGTGCGGGATAATGTTGAGAAAGAAATCAACAGTGCCGCCTTGGTCACTGGCAGCCTGGCTGTACTTGCTGATAGCACTGCCATCAAGTGCGCTGACGTTGATATTCATCCCGACGCCAGGCTTCACAATGTTGACCATAACCAGACCGATCACCAGCGCAATGGTTGAAAGAATCTCGAAGTAGATCAGCGCTTTCACGCCAATCCGCCCGACCTCCTTGATGCTGCCCATCTTGGCGATACCGACAACCACCGTACCGAAAATGATGGGCGCCAACAGCATCTTGATCAGTTTGATGAAACCATCGGCAAAGGGCTGAAGCTTGGCGCCGACATCGGGCACGAAGTAACCGATTGCTGCGCCGATCACGATGCCGATCAGCACTTGTACATACAGCTGGCCGTACCAGCGGGACCTGGAAGTTTTCACGCAAGCACCTCATTTTATTGTTGTGATGGGCAGGTGGCGTGGCGTCGTTGGGTGACGCCTGATTCTGCGGCCTCTTTCAACGAGACCGCAGATAGAGATTGATCAGCCTTCGCCCAACTCGCGCATGACGGCGTACAACGCGGACTTGGCTTCGAAGCCGACACCTGGAATATCCGGCAGGCCGACATAACCGTTCTCGACCTTGATCCCGTCAGCAAAACCGCCGAAAGGCTGAAACACATCCGGGTAAGATTCGTTGCCGCCCAGGTGCAAGCCGGCTGCGATGTTCAGGGACATCTGGTGGCCACCATGCGGCACCACGCGGCGGGAAGACCAACCCATTTCTTCCATCACCTTCAAGGTGCGCATGTATTCCACAAGCCCGTAAGACAGCGCACAGTCGAATTGCAGGTAGTCGCGATCAGGGCGCATGCCGCCGTGGCGTAGGAGGTTGCGGGCATCCTGGTGGGAGAACAGATTTTCCCCGGTCGCCATCGGCAGTTCATAGTGATTGGCAAGTTCGGCCTGCAACGCGTAGTCCAGCGGATCACCGACCTCTTCGTACCAGAAGAGGTTGTACTTCTTGATGGCTTCGGCGTAGGCAATACCGGTCTGAAGATCGAAACGACCATTGGCATCGACCGCCAGCCGACGACCGTCCCCAACCACTTCAAGCACCGCTTCGATGCGACGAATATCTTCGTCGAGTGGCACCGCACCGATCTTCATCTTGACGACGTCGTAGCCACGGTCCAGATAGCTCTGCATTTCTGCCTTGAGCTTGGTCTGGTCTTTGCCAGGGTAGTAGTAGCCACCTGCTGCGTAGACCCAGACCTTGTCGTCGGCCACGCCGTCGCGGTAGCGGTCAGCCAGCAGCCGGTACAAAGGTTTACCTTCAATCTTGGCGACAGCGTCCCACACCGCCATGTCGAGGGTGCCCACTGCAACCGAGCGCTCACCGTGGCCGCCGGGCTTCTCGTTGGTCATCAGGGCTTTCCAGATGGCGAATGGGTCCAGGTTGTTGTTTGCATGGTCGATGAGCGTGTCCGGGTCAGCTTCGGTAATACGCGCCAGGAAACGATCACGCATCAGCGCGCCCTGACCGTAGCGACCATTGGAGTTGAAACCGTAGCCGATAACAGGTTTGCCGTCGCGAATCACATCGGTAATGACCGCGACGACCGAGCAGGTCATTTTCGAAAAGTCGATGTAGGCGTTGGCAATCGGGGAGGCGATAGAAACCGTTTTTTCACGAATGTCTACGATGCGCATGAGGGGGGCCTCTTGTTGTTTGTGGCCCCACGTTAGGCGTTGCGACGCCACCCGCCCAATGCTATTAATGCCGCACCCTATGCACAGGAGGCATGGCCCTTGGAACTGGTTTGGCTTGAAGATCTTTCAGCGCTTGCGGAGTACGGCAGCTTTGTTCGTGCCGCGCAGGCACGCCATGTCACCCAGCCGGCCTTCAGCCGCAGAGTTCGGTCACTGGAGAACTGGATGGGGGTTGCGCTATTTGTCCGCACACCTCAAGGCGCAACCCTCACCGAGGCCGGAAGGCAGATCTTGCCCAGCGCCCAGGAAGCCGCTCGACACTTGTACCGGATGCGCAGTGAGGCCCAGGAAGTTGCTGGCGTGGCAGCCAAGTCACTCAACTTCGCGGCAACCCACTCGCTGTCGTTCACCTTCTTCCCCAAGTGGCTGCGAAGCTCGGAAAGCGGAGCGCTTATCGAAGCCGTGCAGTTGCATTCCGACAGCATGGCGGTCTGCGAGCAAATGCTGATACATGGCCAAGTGCAGTTTTTGCTCTGCCACCGCCACCCCGACGTACCGCCTTTACTGGCCCCGGATCAGTTCATCAGCAAGAAGGTGGGCGAGGACGTTCTCGTACCGCTTGCAAGCGCTTCCACCCACTTCGGCACCTCACCTGCGGCATTGCCCTACCTCGCGTACACCCATGAATCCGGACTGGGACGCATCGTCGCCCACAGACTGCGTGGCAAGGAAGATTACCTTCACCTCAAGCCCCTGTTCAGCAGCCACCTTGCGGCGGTACTCATGTCCATGGCCCTGGAAAGTAAGGGCGTGGCGTGGCTACCCAAGAGCCTCACCGAACAGGAAGTTCAGGACGGGCGCTTGGTCAGAGCGCTTGATGAGAGCTGGGATATACCGCTGGAGATTCATTTGACTAGGCCGAAGGCAGTGCTTAGTCAGTCTGCGGAAGAGTTCTGGGGGAGGGCGGGGTGGTGAAGTGGTGTTCTCCCGCCAGATTGTTCAATGCGCGCTCCGCTTGTTTCTGAGTAATCTGCGCCAGAATACCTGCCTTGGTCGATGTGCTTTCTGGGTCACCATGTCGAGGATATTCCGCAATCAAACCCAACTCGCGCTATGGACGTTCGGGTGGTACTTGCTAATGAGAGAGTACTTATAGTTCAATTGCTGTGGTATTATTTAGCCATTATTCTTTTAATTTGACCAAGTGAGTTCTTGATGGCAACTGATAAAAATGATTTTGACGATTGGCTAAAGGAAAAGCTCTATCGCGATCTATTATTTCGTGCAGTGGTTTGGGCGTCCATTTCAGTGCTTGCGGCTTACTATGCCATAGACGCGTTGGGCATTAAGCCCTTAGATTACTTTGATCGGATGCAGCAATCACTTGGCAGGATGATTAACGGCCTGGGGTCGGTGTCTTTGCTACTTTGCCTCCCTGCGCTGTTTTTCAAAGACCTGGAGGCCTCTGTCCAAAAACCAAAGTCTAGAGAGTTTATGAAAGGGCGTGTTGCCGGGTTTGTACGAAGGCTTGCTGGTGATCTGTCTTTGTGGTCGTTAGGTGCCCTGATTACTGTGTTTTCCTCTTTTATTCTTGTCTTAAGCCGGGTTGAAGTTAAATGCACCGACTATGCTGCTGTCGTGTCGTTCAGCTCCACACTGCTTGTTTTGATTTGTGCTATCGGGGTTATGAATTTTTTGGTCAGGCGTGTCGGCCCCTCACCCATCCTCCAGCTCACCCGTAACCTCAAGCTTCTTGTGCCTGCTTATCTGATTTGTATGGCAGCATTCATGTACGTTGGGTACAAGTCCCTTATGTCTAGCTGACCGCCTGGTGTGCAGTCTCAAAATAAAAGCTCTTTAGGTAGAGGGTTTTTCATAGAATATTCAGCTGGATAGATACGCCTGCCAGGCACGTTTATTTTGAGATAGCACACTAGCAAATCATCGCCACTCAGAGAACAGGGAGCAATCTGATTTAAAGATTTCGGAGCCTTTGAAAGTTGTTGAGTATAATCGGGCTGCATCTTCAGGTTAACCCATGACCGCTTCCAGCGTGACCCCCCCGTATTTCACTGAGCCCTAGTGCGCTCGCCAGTACGTCACTAGATAGTTGAACGTGTCCAGGTAGAACGCCTCCTCATTGTTCACTTCAGCACCGCACCTACGAGCCATGGTGAAAAAGCCGACGCCTGGCTTCCAGTCTTCTTGATGCACAACAAGTGCAGTCAGGAAGCCTCGTCCCTCGGCATACTCCTCCGTCGAGATTTCATCGAGCAGGAAGCTGAGCCGGTGATCATCGTGTGCGATGGCTAATGGGAGCTGGGCTACGAAGTCTCTGTATGTAATTAGCTCACGGCTTCTCAGCCGAGCTCGCCTGATCAGAATTTCTCGTGCAGCGGCTTTCGCCTGCGCCCAATCGGAGTCCGGGAAGCCGTGGGTATGCCCAATCATGACTGCTTGCTCGGATCAAGCTCTAGGTAAACCTCGTCCGCATTCATGACCATGATTTGCGGATTGAGGTCGTGCAGGTGGTGGAGCTTTGCATGCTCTTCAAGCGTATTCACTAATGCTACGAAGACGAACTTGTTGGTGACTTTCTGTCCCTGGCGCAGGTAGAACATCGCATGGGGAAGATCACGTTGGGTGCCATCGCGAGTCGTGATCGTCCGGGTAACTCCGACTTTTTCTAGTAGCTCATGGACTTGATCGTAGTGACGCTCATGGCTCAGCTGGATGCGAATGATGAACTCTTTCGAGTCAGGTGGCGAAGCGAGCGTATGAGGCTTGCTCTCATCTGCTTCGAGGCGAGCCAATAGCTGCTGTGCCTGGCTCTGTTTGTAGTTGCGAACAATATTATCGACTGACATCAGAAACATTCCTTGGAAGTGACGTAGGGCTGCTCGGGCTCCGCATTGAGCGCTTGCCTGAATGTACTCATTTCTTTGGCATTGTCCAGCTCAGAGGGCGGGTAGTGTCCGAACCCTCGTCATCCATGACGAAGATGAGGTCGATCAGGCGAATGCGGTCAAGGTGCTTGTATACCCTGTCAGGCTTTGCAAGGTTCGATGTGCGTGCCTGGCAGAATTCGCGTACTGGACTTCGGCGTTAATCGAGGTAATGCAAGGCGAGTTTGGTTAGCTTGAAACGTGAATGCGCAGTTCTTCCTAGCGATTTCAAAAACGTTTCGTCAGCGTGCTTTCGGCGCCAGCACTACACGGATTCGTTAGGCCGACTCCCCAACCCAACCCGCATATCCGCCCCACTCGGCTGCTGATACAAACTCAACCCGAACTCCGGCATCACCGTAATCAGATAATCAAAAATATCCCCCTGTATCCGCTCGTAATCCACCCACACCGTCGTACGCGTGAAGCAGTAGATTTCCAGCGGGATGCCCTGCGAAGTCGGCTCCAGTTGGCGAACCATGCAGGTCATGCCGGAGTTGATGTCCACGTGGCTTTTCACGTACGCCAGGGCGTAGGCGCGGAAGGTGCCGATGTTGGTCATGCGTCGGCGGTTGGCGGACATTTGGGCGACGTTGCCTTGCGCTTCGTTCCAGGCCAGCAGTTCGGCTTGTTTGCGGCCGATGTAGTCGGTGAGCAGGTGGATTTGCATGAGTTGTTGTTCTTCATCGTCGCGTACGAAGCGCACGCCGCTGGCGTCGATGAACAGGCTGCGTTTGATGCGCCGTCCGCCGGATTGCTGCATGCCGCGCCAGTTGCGGAACGACTCTGACATCAAGCGCCAGGTCGGGATGGAGACGATGGTTTTGTCGAAGTTCTGCACCTTCACGGTATGCAGGGTGATGTCCACCACGTCGCCATCGGCGCCCACTTGCGGCATTTCGATCCAGTCGCCGACGCGCAGCATGTCGTTGCTGGTCAGCTGTACGCTGGCGACGAACGACAGCAGGGTGTCTTTGTAGACCAACAGAATGACCGCCGACATGGCGCCGAGGCCTGACAGCAGCAACAGCGGCGAACGGTCGATCAGTGTGGCGACGATGATGATCGCGGCGAACACATACAGAATCATCTTCGACAGTTGCACGTAGCCCTTGATCGAGCGGGTGCGGGCGTGCTCGGTGCGGGCGTAGATGTCCAGCAGGGCGTTGAGCAGTGCGCCGATGGCCAGGGTCATGAACAGAATGGTGAACGCCATGGCCAGGTTGCCGATGACGTTCTTGCCCGTGGCGGTCAGGCCGGGCACCAGGTTGAGCCCGAACTGGACAACCAGCGAAGGCACCATTTGCGCCAGTCGGTGGAAAACCTTGTTATGGCGAAAATCGTTGATCCAGTGCAACGACGGCTGACGACCGAGCATCCTGACGGTGTACAGCACCACAAAGCGCGCCACGCGGCCGAGCACCAGCGCGGTGGTCAGCAACAGGATCAGCGCCAGCCCGGTGCGCACCCACGGATGCTGGTCGAGCATGCCCCATAGTTCCTGAGTACGAAGCCAAAGCGATTGAATATCCATGAAACCCGAAGCCCGAGAGTGAAGAGGGGGCGTGATTAAAACATTTACCGGTTCGGACAGGGCGGTCTATAAACACGAAGTAAACGTTGGCCAATGATTTCAAAGTGTATCGGCAAGCCCATTGTTGAACTTCAACGTCGCGAGTTACGCGGGCTTGATCGTATTGATGAGCCCAGCTCACATGCATATGCAGGATCAGTGAGGTAGTCGCCGGGTCTGACGGCAGTTAGATTCGCGCCGAGCCAATCAAGCAGGATCAGCCGATGGCTACCGAATGCATCAATACTATTGAAATACGCCTGGTCGAGCCGTTGGACTCGACGTTCGCACAGACCGCCCGGACTTACATCGACGGCCTTCAGGCCGCTTGTGGATGCCTCGATTACACATTGACGCGCAGCCCTCAAGAGGCGGGGCTCTGGCGGCTTACCGGCTATTGGGAAAGTGAATCCCTGATGAACCGGTCTTTCGATGACGCGCCAATGATGCAGTTGCTCGATTACCTGATCGACACAGGCGCGAGCCTAAGTTTTGGGAGTTTCGTTTCTCGGGTTACTGCAGCTCACGGCAACTGACGCAGCATCACGGATCAGGGTGATGGCTGCCTTGTTTTCCATCGCGGGGCCGTGGGCGAAACCCGAGCGCAACACGCCTTCGGGCCTGATACGTCTGAGTGCGTCCGAGTCGTCCTTCATGCTGTTGATACGCCACGTCATGCCCCGCTTTTTGAAGGACAACCCACAGATCCATATCGAGTGTGTGGCGGACACTCGCCTGGTCGATATCGTCGCAGACGGGTTTGATGCGGGTGTCCGGCTATTTGGCGATGTGCCGCACAACATGCTTGCCGGCACTGACACGCCGAGCGATGGCCTGGCCAATCGATCCCGCGCCGATGACTACTGTTACCTCGGTCATTTACTTCTTCTCAAGAGGGGTAGGGCACCACTCTAGGGCACTGGCGAAGCATTGATTAGCCAGAGATACTTGCCTGGCCCTGTGAACACCATTCACTAACAGGCTGGTCGGGCTGAAGTACACTCATCACTCATTATCAAGGGAGTTGCGTCTTGCATTTATCCATCGTTCAACGCTGCGCGTCACGTCTCGGGTTGCAGGCCTTGTGGGTACTTGTCGGGTTGGCCTCGTCTACCCTGGCCAGTGCAGCCGTTGCGCCGGCGACCTATGGTGAGATGGACGCTGCAGGCTTTGCGGGCGTGACCAGGGACAGCTACACCTTGCAGGACTTTTCTGATCGATACCGGGCCACGCTGGAAATTTCCACCAAGGACGACGTGTTTCGTCCTGGCGTCATCAACGTTTACGACAAGGCCAGCGGCAAAGCCTTGATCCGCGTACAGTCCGATGAGCTGGTGCTTGGCACTGACCCGAAAACCGGTGAGGTCAAGACCAATGTGCACGAGTTGCCTTACGGCGAGCAGAGCGTATTGATCTATCAGGATTTCAATTTCGATGGCATCAAGGACCTGGCCTTGATGGACGGTCAGAACAGCTGCTATCACGGCCCCTCGTATCAGGTCTTTCTCGGCACGGCTGACGGTTTGCGGCACAGCGATTCGTTTACCGAGCTGGCGCAAAGTAACTGCGGCCTGTTCAGCGTGGATGAGAAAACCCGTACGGTCGAGACCATGACCAAAAGCGGTTGCTGCTGGCACCAGATGTCTACTTACGGCATCCATAACGGTGAGCCGGTTCTGGAGACGCAAACAGTCATTGAACACACCGGCGGGTCGGGGCTGCCGACTGAAACGGTGGGCCGCAATCAGAATGGAAAAATGACCTACACCACCCGCATTGTCTGGGAAGAAGACGAACAGCGTGAAACGCTCTTGTCGTTCAGGCTTGCGCCGTCCGGCAAACGGATTGTCCTGTTTCGCTCCGAGTTTGCGGAGCCGGTTTATTACGCTGCAGTGGACAGCAAGAATTTGGTCGGGCTGGTGTATCCCCAGGCCGAAGGTGAGCAACTGAAGTACGACGACGCCACTCACGCATTGAGCTTCGTGCGCGGCGACACCACTTACCGGATTGTGGGCGATGCGCAGGGCGCGCCAACCGGCATGCAAGTGATTGTGCGCGGCAAAACCACCGAACTTAAACTGCTCGCCGAGCCTGCCGAAGGCTCGCTGAACAAGGTCGCAGAAGCTATAAAGGCTGCGCAGTAAAACGAGCTGCTAGCCGCGATACCTCACCGCCTCGACAAACGCCGTAAACGCTGGCGACGCCTGACGCCGGTTCGGGTAATACAAATGAAAGCCTTCAAAGTACGGGCTCCAGTCCACCAGTACTTCTTTCAGACGGCCGCTTTCGAGGTGCGGTCGGGCCAGTGAAATTGGCACGTAGGCCAGGCCCACGCCGTCGAGTGCGGCGTTGAGGACGTGGATCATGCTGTTGGACGTGAACTGGCCATTGACCCGGATGTTCAGTTTGCGGCTGTCTTTTTCGAACTCCCAGGCATAGCAACTTCCGTTCGGGGAATGGCGGATGTTGATGCAGGTGTGCTGAGTCAGGTCCTGGGGTTGCAGCGGCACGGGATGGTTCTCGAAGTAGCCAGGCGCCCCGACCACTGACAAGCGCCAGTCCGGCCCCAGACGCACGGCGATCATGTCCTTGCTGATGGATTCACCCAGGCGAATGCCCGCGTCGAAACGTTCGCTGACAATGTTGGTGAAGCCGTAGTCGATGCAGACTTCGATCTGGATATCCGGGTACTGCGCAAGAAACCCCGCCAGCATGGGCCGAAGGATGCCTTCTGCGGCGTCATCGGAACAGGTGATGCGGATGGTGCCAGCGGGTTTGTCGCGCAGCTCGCCCAATACTTCGACTTCTGCGGCGATCTGATCCAGCAGCGGCCCTATTGAGCGCATCAACTGTTCGCCCGCTTCGGTGGGGGCCACGTTGCGTGTGGTTCTGGCCAGCAGGCGCAAGCCCATGCGCTCTTCAAGCGCTCGCATTGTGTGGCTCAGGGCCGAGGGCGTGATACCCAGTTTGATGGCGGCCTTGGTAAAGCTCTGCTCCCGTGCAACCAGCAGGAAGGCTTGCAGATCGTTGAGTTTGGGTATGCTCATTGCTGAATATCTCTCACAATCGCGTGGGAATTGCGGTATCTAATCATCCTAATCCCTTTGCCCTAACCTGTGCCGACTATTTTGCTATTCGCCAGGTCAGTGACGCATGAACGCATTTGAATCAACCCCGCAGCAGACAACGGCAACGGCTCACCCGCCTGCCTGGGGCGCCGTGTTTTCCATGGCCCTGTGTGTGGTGGTGCTGATTGCGTCGGAGTTCATGCCGGTCAGCCTGCTGACACCGATCGCGCAGGATCTCGGCATCAGCCAGGGCCAGGCCGGGCAGGCGATTTCGATTTCCGGCTTTTTTGCCGTATTGACCAGCCTGCTGAACACCTCGTTGACCGGGCATCTTGACCGCAAGCATGTCCTGCTGGGCTTCAGCCTGTTGTTGCTGGTGTCCGGGGTGATCGTCACGCTGGCGTCCAGCGGCTGGCTATTCATGACCGGCCGTGCATTGCTCGGGGTCGCCATCGGCGGCTTCTGGTCGATGTCGACAGCGACCGTGATGAAACTGGTGCCCAAAGAATCCGTCGCCAAGGGCCTGGCGCTGATCAACGGCGGCAACGCGCTGGCGGCCACTGTGGCTGCGCCGTTGGGCAGTTTCATGGGCCAGTACATTGGCTGGCGTGGCGCTTTTTTTCTGGTTGTCCCGCTCGCCGCACTAGCTTTCGTCTGGCAATGGCTGAGCCTTCCGGCGATGAACAACGCGCCGAACAGTCGGGCGCGTAACCCGTTTCAACTGCTGCGCACTCCGCAGATCGCCATTGGCATGGCCGCCATCATGCTGCTGTTCATGGGCCAGTTCGCCGTCTTCACTTACTTGCGCCCGTTTCTGGAAGACGTCACCGGCGTAAGCGTCACCACCCTGTCGCTGATGCTGCTGTTGCTGGGTGCCAGCGGGTTGCTCGGGACTTACCTGATTGGCGGGCTGTTGCAAAAACGCATTTATGCCTGGCTGATCGCGATTCCGCTGGTGATGGCGGTGCTTGCAGCGGCACTCGTCGGCCTGGGCCATTCGCCGCTGGCCGTCGCCGCCGTGCTTGCTGCCTGGGGGCTGATCGCCACGCCAGCACCTGTTGCCTGGGGCCTGTGGTTGAGCAGAGCACTGCCCGACGATGCCGAGGCAGGCGGCGGGCTAATGGTCGCAACCATTCAGATGGCAATCACGGCGGGTGCGGGCGTAGGGGGGGCGCTGTTCGACAACCTCGGCTGGTGGAGCCCGTTCACGCTCGGTGGCGTGCTGCTGGCGGCTTCGGCCGCGCTTGCCGGGGCGGCACGACTTAACGCTCGTACTGATCAACAACGCCCCACGTAAGCGCTGAACAAAACCACGCTGGTCAATCATTCAATGAGGGGAACGCTCCATGAAAAAGTTTCTTTTGATGCTTGGGCTGTTAATAAGCTCATATTCTGCGATAGGAGCAGACATGTCTCACGGTGCCGATAATTTCTACAAAAGCGACACAGTCACTGCGCAAAAAGTGTTGTTCACTAATCAGTACAAGATGAAAGTCGGCGGCAGCCTGTTCATCCCCAAAGGCTCTGACCCGAATACAAAAGCACCGGCAATCATCGTCGGCCATCCGATGGGTGCCGTGAAAGAGCAAAGCGCCAACCTCTATGCGCAGAAACTGGCCGAGCAGGGCTTCGTGACGCTGTCGCTGGACCTGTCGTTCTGGGGCGAAAGTGAAGGCCTGCCGCGCAACGCTGTTTCACCGGACATCTATGCCGAAGACTTCAGTGCCGCTGTGGACTTTCTTGGCACCCAGACGTTTGTGGACAAGAACCGCATCGGTGTATTGGGCATCTGCGGCAGCGGCAGTTTTGTCATCAGTGCCGCGAAGATCGACCCGCGCATGAAAGCCATCGCCACCGTCAGCATGTACGACATGGGCGCCGCCAATCGCAATGGCCTTAAACATGGGCAGACCCTGGCGCAGCGCAAGAAAACCATCGAGCAGGCGGCGCTGCAGCGTGATGTGGAATTCAGCGGCGGCGACACGGCCTACACCAGCGGTACCGTGCACAAGCTGACTGAGAAGTCCGGCCCAATCGAACGTGAGTTCTATGACTTCTATCGCACGGCACGGGGCGAGTTCACGCCCGAAGGCCAATCACCTGAACTGACCACCCACCCGACGCTGACCAGCAACGTCAAGTTCATGAACTTCTACCCGTTCAACGACATCGCAACGATCTCGCCACGGCCCATGCTGTTCATCGCGGGTTCGGCTGCACACTCGCTGGAATTCAGCGAAGAAGCCTACAAACTGGCCGGCCAGCCCAAGCAACTGATTATCGTGCCGGGTGCTGGGCATGTGGATCTGTATGATCGGGTCGATCTCATCCCGTTCGACACACTGGGTGAGTTCTTCAAGAAGAACCTGAAGTAATCAGCCGGTAATCCGAGCACTTCAAAAGGCCCTGCAAGCGCAGGGCCTTTTTCGTTTTCAGTCTTTTGCGACTTCAAATCTGACCGCCACAGCGCCTGGCTTTCGGATGGTTTCCATGCCTGATTCGATTCTGCCCAGCCTCACCAGCCCTGGCGAGTATTCAAAGCCTTTGTGGTAAATCGCCAGATTGCCCCACGGCGCGTAATAGGCAATATCGCCCTCGACTGGCGTGCTGCCAGCCGCCGCACCGCTCACGTCCAGCTTGCGCGGGAGCGTGCCGATCTTCTCGGTGGCAGCGTAGTCTTCCAGCGTGAGTTCAAGCGGCAGCATCGCGACAAAGTCTCTGGTTGTTGCGCTGTCTTCCAGATGAAACGTGACGACCTTGTCGTCGGCAATCATGCTGATGTTCATACTGCGCTCCTGAACGTTATGACTCGGCGATGAGGAATAGGGTTGTTGTGCGAAAGCCGTGCCTGGAATAAACGGTATCAAAAGGCTCAACCCCAGACAGGCCGATAACGTCAGGCCTGCGAATTGCTCTGTTTTTGAAGGTCTCACTCGTGCGTCTGCCATGGCGTTGTTCCCCCGAGAAATGCTGTGAAAGAAGCATACCGGGTGCGCAGCGGTTTCTTGTCTGCGTGGGAGTACATGCCGAGATGAACATTGCTCATGAATGTTCGCGCTTCGTCTGTGCAATTTTTTCACCTATGCCTCAAGGCATGCGGTTTCTTGCATCGTGGCATGTTGATGCGCTGGAAAACGACCGGTGGGGGAGAGTGTTTATCCGTTATGAACAGCCACAGGACCCTGGTGACAGAAACTGTCCGCCTCGCCACTTAGCATGGTACGGACAAGGCAACGCCCTTGATGAGCTGTTAACGCAGCGCAGACTGTTTTTGCTTGGGCAATTGAATCTGCAGGCCGCGACAGGTTTGAAGCTTCAATTGTGTAGCGCCAGGCTGCGTCGCTCACATTCGCACTATTTAAAGTGGTCCTGATCGTTTTTCCTGATGAGAGCAAAGTCAGTATGGGAATGGCAGCAATGAACTTGAGCGCAAAGACAGTACTGATCACAGGGGGGACAAGCGGAATAGGCCTTGAACTCGCCCGCCGCTTTCTGGCCATGGGAAACGTTGTCATCATTACCGGGCGGGACGAGGCAAGATTACAAGCAGCCCAGCGCGAGTTGCCGGGTGTCAAGGCAATACGCAGCGACGTCGGCCGACCAGAAGACATTGTGAAGTTGCATGAGCAACTGATGCGCGAATTTCCGACGCTAGATATTCTGGTGAACAACGCAGGCATCATGCGCAACATCGAACTTTCTGCGCTCCGCTCGCTTGATGATGTAGCGGTTGAAATCGACGTTGATCTGAATGGCCCGATCAGAATGGTGCAGCAGTTTCTCCCGCACCTGCTCAGTCGGCCTCAGGCAATGATCGTCAATATTACCTCCGGGCTGGCGTTCGTTCCCTTTACGGCGTCTCCGATCTACAGCGCCGCGAAGGCCGGGTTACATGCCTACACGCGTGCATTGCGCGTGCAATTCAAAAATACCTCACTCAACGTGATCGAGATTGCTCCGCCGAGTACCGACACTGCGCTGTTTAACAATCTGGTCAGCGAGCACGCGGCAAAAGGCCCGGCGCCTATGCCGCTCGCTAAACTTGTCGATCAGGCGATGGCCGGTATTGCAGCAGGAAAGACTGAGATTCGCCCAGGCTTGAGCCAGATGCTGTATTTGCTGAGCCGCATCGCGCCGCAGTTCGGATTGCGGCAACTGGCCAAGGCGTCGGGATACTGAGCGCCCTGCTCCAGGCAGTACGAAAAGCTGGCCGATTAAACGGTCCAGCTGTTCGGTACATGGCATGAAGGGCAGGGCGAGGGTCAAGGGCGCGGTCGGTCCTGTCAGCAGGTCTCGCCCCGGACGTTGCAGGGCAGAACTTCCAGTGCACGCCACTCCTTGATGAGCTGGCGGCGGTTGCGTGTGTAGCGTTCAGTCAGCACGTGCGCGTCTGCAATGTCATCCATGTCGATTACCCGGTATTGACTGTCGCCCTCACACCAAGCCGCCAGATGACGCCTGGCTTCGATGAAGCCGAGCATGATCGGCCAGATGATCTGCGCATCCTTGGGCGCATGCTCTATCGCAAGCGTGATGCTCAACTTGCACTGGTCGCGCAGCGCGCGGCGGATCTCGCTCAGGTCGATGGTCGTTGAAACGCTGAGCGGCTTGCTGATGTAGAACGTTTCGTCCTCCAGTGTCGGGCGCATCTCCACAGGCAAAACGGCGCTGATCTTGGCCAGGGCGTTTCTTACAGCGAAGGCGAACTTGTCGTCGGTCTGGCGACTGACCCACTGTGCGCCGATCATCAGCGCCTGTAGCTCTTCTTCCGTGAACGACAAGGGAGGCAGCAGAAAACCGGGCTTGAGAATGTAACCCAGGCCCGGCTCGCCATCGATATCAGCACCCATGCCTTGCAGGGTCGCCACATCACGACGGATGGTGCGCAGCGAAACGCCCAGTTCCTGCGCAAGAGATGCGCCTGATACCGTCCTGCGATGTCGGCGAAGCGCTTGCATCAGCTCAAACAAACGATGACTTCTGGCCATGCCTACTCCATCGCGATAACACCTTTGCCACCGAGCTTGCGACCTTTCTCGAGTTCGGTGATCAATTTGATTGCGCCGCTCAAGGGAACGACTTCACCCACCGGGGTCTTGAAGGTGCCCTTGCTGGCAGCATCGGCCAGCTTATCCAGAATTTCGACGCGTGGCGAACCGATGATGGGCTTGAGCCTGCGATCAAAGAGGGCACGCATGAACTTGCCAGGACCAGGATTCAGATCCAGAAATACGCCACCCGGTTTCAGCATCTCAACGCCTTCCGATACCGTCAGCGTTGCCGCAGTGTCGTAGACCACATCGAAGCGTGCAGGAACAGCCGATACATGGGTGGTTCTGTAGTCGTAGACATTCTGTACACCCAGCGCTTTTGCCCGGTCGAAATCCCCGGCGCTGCAACTGCCCCAGACCGTGGCACCGAAGTCACGCGCGATCTGCACCGCCGCTTCGCCGACTGCTCCCGAACAGCCGTTGATGAACACATGCTGGCCTGCCTGCAGCTTCGCTTTATCGATCAGCCCGTTCCAGGCGGTGATGCCCGGCGTGCCGATGCAGGCTGCAAGCTCGAATGAAAGTGACTCGGGTTTCTTGGCCAGAAACGCTTCTTTGGTCACGACAGCCTGAGCAAATGCGCCGCTTTCCTTGAAGCGTGCAAGCCCCAGCACCGCGTCGCCCACCTTTAACCGAGTGACACCCGCGCCAACCGAGATGATCGTGCCCGAAAAATCCATGCCCATCGCTCGGGGAAACGCTTTGCCCGTGACGATCTTCATCACCCCGTTGCGCAGTTTCCAGTCGATCGGGTTGATAGCCGCAAACCTGACCTGCACCGCCACCTCGCCTGTTCCTGGAGCAGACAACTCGAAATCCTCAAGCCGCATCAACTCCGGGCTACCGTATTTGCTGTATTGAATACGTTGCATCAGTCATCTTCCACGTTGAGTGTGGAGATGACAGTACACAGTAACGGGGACAGTTTTTGTCACCATGGTTGGCAGGATGCACAGTGTTTGATCAAAGACAGCGCTGTGTCATTTCTGGCATCAATCACTGCCCGACAAGCTGCTCATACCTTCGCTGAATACGCTCCAGTTCCCCCGATTGGCGCAGTGTCTCCAGCGCTCTGGCCCATGAGGCGACCAGTTCGTCTTCACAGTCGCGGCTGAAGGCGATGTACAGCGAGGAGCGGTACAGTTCGATGGGTATCTGTCGCAGCGTGCCGGGGGCAATGTTCAGCTGTCGGCTCTGGTACGCCACGCCCGCATCGGTGTCGCCGATGATGATGGCGGTGCGGCCGTTCAGCAGCATGCGGTAAAGCTGGACGCTTTGCGCAGCGCTTTTGTCGAGGTTTTTAAAGCCCAGCGATTGCAGCATGTCGGGCAGCAGGCCTGCGTGCCGCGTGGTGATTTGCGGTGCGTGCAGCAGTTGTTCGAGGGAGGTGACCGGTGCCGCCGTTGCCAACTGATAAGGGTGCACCGACTCTTCGACGATGGGGCCGACCCACTTGTACAACGCCTCGCGTTCCGGCGTGCGGAACATGGAATACATGATGGTCTTTGGCCGCATCTGCAAGGTATGACTCGCCCTCATGCTGGGTGCCAGCACGATGTTGAAGTCGTTCCCGCTGACCGCCATGATCGCCCGGACAATCTCGGTGGTCATACCGGTGAGTTGGCCGTTTTCTTCATAGTTGTAAGGCGCCCATTCTTCGGTGACGACCTGATAATGATCGGCCCAGGCAGGGGCGCCGAGCAACAGACACAACAGCACCGAAGTCAGCGTCGAATAATTCACATTGCCTGCCTGATGGACTGTCCGATCACTCAGGGCGGATGAACAGTCAGCGCAAGCATAGACTCAAGCAGCGACGGCTGCGCGGGTGGTTTCGCTCCGGGCTTTACGATGATCAAGGCCGATTGCTGGCTGGCAAGCCGGTGGACGCTGCGAATTTCTAGCTGGCTGTGCACCCGCTCCACCTTTTGTCCTGGGCGGTGGGTTGGTGGTGGATATCTTGCTGCCAGCGTGATCTGGCGTGCTTGATCACCGAGTCTTGACGTTTGAACGAGTAGCTTTCGGCGGCAGGTCATCGACCAACAGATAAACAAAATCGACCTTTGGTGGTAAAGAAACTCGGCCCCGGCGCTCGAAACCGTTACGCTATGCAGCTGTATTTTTGTTTTTCGTCGAGGTAACACCCGTGTTTTCCGAATTCGCCCTGCACGAACGCCTGCTTAAAGCTGTGGCCGAGCTTAAATTTGTCGAGCCTACGCCCGTGCAGGCGGCCGCCATCCCGCTCGCACTGCAAGGGCGCGACCTGCGGGTGACTGCGCAAACCGGTAGTGGCAAGACAGCCGCCTTTGTGTTGCCGATCCTCAACCGCCTGATCGGCCCGGCCAAGGTTCGCGTTGATATTCGCGCGGTGATCCTGCTGCCGACCCGTGAGCTGGCTCAGCAGACCCTCAAGGAAGTCGAGCGGTTTTCCCAGTTCACCTTCGTCAAGGCCGGTTTGATCACTGGTGGTGAGGACTTCAAGGTCCAGGCAGCCATGCTGCGCAAGGTTCCGGACATCCTTATCGGCACGCCGGGTCGTCTGCTGGAGCAGCTCAACGCTGGCAACCTCGACCTCAAGCACGTTGAAGTGCTGGTGCTGGACGAAGCCGACCGCATGCTTGACATGGGCTTCTCCGAAGACGTCGAACGTCTGGCAGGCGAATGCGCCGGCCGCGAGCAGACCATGCTGTTCTCTGCAACCACCGGCGGTGCCGGCCTGCGGGAAATGATCGGCAAGGTGCTCAAGGATCCACAGCATCTGCAAGTCAACAGCGTCAGCGAACTGGCTTCCGGCACACGCCACCAGATCATCACTGCCGACCACAACGTGCACAAAGAGCAGGTGTTGAACTGGTTGCTGGCCAACGAGACCTACCAGAAAGCCATTATCTTCACCAACACCAAGGCCATGGCCGACCGCCTGTATGGCCGTCTGGTTGCGCTGGAATACAAAGCGTTCGTGCTGCACGGCGACAAGGACCAGAAGGACCGCAAGGCCGCCATCGACCGCCTGAAGCAGGGCGGCGCGAAGATCATGGTCGCGACCGATGTCGCGGCTCGCGGTCTTGATGTCGAAGGCCTGGACATGGTGATCAACTTCGACATGCCACGCAGCGGTGACGATTACGTCCACCGCGTCGGTCGTACCGGCCGTGCGGGCAGCGACGGTCTGGCGATCTCGCTGATCTGTCATGGCGACTGGAACCTGATGTCGAGCGTCGAGCGCTACCTCAAGCAGAGCTTCGAGCGTCGTGTCATCAAGGAAGTCAAAGGCACCTACGGCGGGCCGAAGAAGGTCAAGGCGTCGGGCAAGGCGGTAGGCGTCAAGAAGAAAAAGACCGACGTGAAGGGCGACAAGAAGAAAGTAGCGGCCAAAGGCCCTACCAAGCGCAAGACGGTCAACCGTCCCAAGTCTGATCTGGTCAGCCAGGACGGCATGGCACCCCTGAAAAAACGCAGCACCCCGGCCCCTGCTGCCGAGTGATTGCCATGATCGTTCCCGCGCAGGCGGGAACGATCAGTTCTTCCCCTCGTTTGCCCTCTGCGCAGACAACCGCCTGTATACCTTCCAGCAGCTTCTCTGAACCGTCACACACTCCCGCAGGTCACATTTTCTGAGTCGTATGCCTGTGGCTGGAGGTCATGGGCGATCAATCCATGCTGGACGGAGGTTTAGAAAAATGACTTACAACTGGGACCTTATTGAGAGTTTGTTGCACGACGTGCAGAACGACGGCGTCAAATCCACAGCCACTGAATTTGAGACGCTGCTCAATCGCGGCTTTATCGAACCGCTTCCTCATGTGGAAGGCGGGGATGGTTCTACCTATATTCTTACCGCTCTCGGTGCAAGACTGCTGGCTTTGATCGACAGCAGCATTCCGGGTAACGATCATCCGCGTCAGGTGCTGAACGAGCAGGCAGGTGATCCTCTTGATCGATCGATCTTTGAAGAGATTGCTAAAAAGCCACAGATTGCCTGATACCAAGGATGCTCTGCGTGCCGATTCAAGACCGGACGCAGAGCGACCATAACTGCGCGCCAACGCGGAGCGCAGGCATGATAGTTATCTCGAGCGTTGTCGTTCCCCACGCCCGATCACTGCTGCGACTTCAGACAATCCAGGTCGGTGAAGTCCTTGCGCATGTCGGCGATGCGGCCCAGCAGGCGGGTGCGTTGCTCCGGCGTGCTCTGGGCGGTGATGTCCACCAGCAGTGAGATGGCAGCCTTCTCGGTCTGGTCATAGGCCTTGCGGTACTCAGGCGTCCAGAACGTTTCGCGGTCCTGTAGCAGGGCGGCGATGCGCTGCGGGAAATCGCTGGCCTGACGCTGTTGTACGGTGGCCAAAAAGAGGTTCTGCCAGCGAGTACGGTTGTCGATCCAGGCTTTGTTCTGCTCGCCGAGCGAGGCGGACCAGGCTTGAATTCGATCCTTCTGCGCCTGATTCAATTTGCCGATCCACGGGGTCAAGCGTTTTTGCATGCGGTCGGCGCGCTCGGCAATCTGGCGTTCCAGCGGCTGGTCGAGGTATTTGTTCTCGCGCTTGCGCTGATCCTTGGCGAACGACTCCTGCATTTCCTGTACTTGCTTGTCGTCAAAGCGCGACAGCAGTTCCACAGCTGACGGGGTGATTTCCCGGGAGATCTTTGCTATCGCGTCTTTGGCCTCGCTGGTGCGGGCCTCAAGCCCTTCATAAGTCACGCGGTCGTTCTTGACCATGTCCTCCAGCTTGTCCAGCCAGGTCAGGTATTCCGGCAACTGCGTGCTGCAATGCCAGCTCAGGTGTTGCTTGAGGCGCACATCCAGCCAGCTTTTCTGCTCCGAGTTCATGTCCAGGTAGTCGCTGAGCGTCCACGGAATGATCACATCCAGATTGCGATACGCCAGCCCGACCTGATTGCATCCGGCAAGCAGCGATACGGTCATCAACAGGGTGATGAAGGCTTTCAACAGAGACGGCATGACAACTCCTTGGCGTACTGACGTGCAGTAGAGGAGTGTAATGGCTAGCAGTTCAACCCAGTTAGAGGGTTAAAAAAACGAACGCACGGCCTTGAGCGTGAACGTCCCTTCACAGCGTGCGTTGTGGCCGCTGTAGACGCTGCAATCGCCGCCGCTCAGGCTTGAACCGCTGTAGATGAGGTTCATGTCGATGCCCAGCCAAGGGCGTGACAGGTTCAGTGACCAGTCGTTGAAGCCGTTGATCAAACCGCCGTCAGCGGAAGATTGCGGGGTGTCGAACTGGTGGTTGGCGTACTGCATGCGCACCCCGACGCCCAATTGTTCGATGGCCCCCAGATCGACAAACACCGTGCTGTCACGCGTGCCCACATCGTTGCTGAACGCAGCACCAATGCGGCTGCTTTGCATTCGCAGCCCGGCATAGAATTCGTGGCTGTCGATCTGGCTGGTGTCCGGGTAGCTGTAGCGAATCATCCCCAGCTCGTAACCGAGGGTGCTGTCGAACGGCTTCTTGAAGCCCATGTAGGAATCCAGCTCCATTCCCGTGTCGGAAGCGAAGCCCATGTTCGGCGCCCATTGGCCGAAGTAGAAGCCGCTCTCGTGGGTCAGGTCCAGCCCGCCATGAAAAGAACCCGAGCCGCCGCTGGGTGTTACCAAGCCTTGTGCCATGCTGCGCGTGGGCGTGGTGGCGAGCTTCAGGTCGAAAGCACCCAGGTCCCGCTCCAGAACCTGGGCAGAGACGGACTGACAGACAAACAGGGCGCCGATAAACAACGCGTGTAAGCGATGGCTGAGCATGGCTCACTCCTTGATTTGCGAGGAGTGTGGTCAGGAATGGCGTATCGAAAATGGCTCAGGAGCCAGACACAAGCCGCGTGCTAGAGCCCTGCAAGGATACCGGCGAAATCGTCTTTAAACAGACCGTTCATCGATTTGCCGATTATTGAGTGGCAGCGGTGGTCTGCGCGGGCGGAATGACCAACCCTCGAATCACCACCAGCGCCTGTGTGAACGACGGATAACCGCTCTTGGCGACGTCCAGTTCGGCGTACTCGGCCTGATAATGCTGAGACAGTTTCGGGTCGCTGATGCTCAGTTGCTGAGAGAGCAGGGCGATGGCCAAGGGGTGCTTGTTCTTTGCGGCGGTCTGCAGCAAGTGTATGACCCGGTCCTGATCCGCCTGCTGACGAATCAGCAGAACGGCCTCGTAGAACTCGGCCTCACCCGAAGCATCGTCAAGGCCGGCACGGCGCAGTATGGCTTCGGCCAGCTCGTAGTTCTCGCGGTTGTCTTCGCTGATCAGCAACTTGGCCTGGAGCATGTCGTTCTGGTACAGCAAATGCTCGGCCCGGCAGGAGCCGTCGGCAAGCTGGCTGCCGTTGGGACCGTTTTCGCAATGATGCGATGCGCAGCCGCCAAGGTAGACAAGTGCGCCGAAAAGCATCCAGTTCTTCATTCGAGCATTCCACAAAGGAGATAGCGTCCAGAGCGTGATCCAGCTCGTGGTCATAGTGATATCAGAGGAGAGAGTAGCAGCGTGGCCGGAAGAATATCCAGCGAAGGATGGTCAATCTAGCGCCTTGAGGGTCAAGGCGCATAGAGATCGACAGGCAAAACGCGGTTTTACTTTTTACCGAGATTGATCTGCTTGGACGGTGCGAAGGTCTGGCCACTCACGCCTTTGGCAATTTGCTGGATTTCGCCGCCGGATTTCAGGAAAGCCGCGATTTGCGCGTTGATCGAGTCGCTCGTTTCAACGGCTGGGGCGGGTTTGGCTTTCGAGTGGGATGCTTTGATACGCATGGCTGCCATTTACCTTCATAAACGTAATACGGCCAGCCAGAATACAGGAAATGCTTGATTGTTGCTTGGCAAATATGGCATCCGCTCGAGGCAGGCGTGCGCGGCTGACAGTTCTGCTCGTGACGCTGAAAAAATTCAACTCTTTGTTTTAAAGGGGATTTTAAGTTATCGAGTACCCGAGCTCACAGCGCCGGGTGATTTGTCAGGGGCGAGGAACCTGACGAATGGAAGCCGTGTTGATGCCGGTTACCACGCAACGCGAACCCGGACAGAAACTCGGGTAGAATGCCGCCCACGTAATGAGGGTATCTGGAAATGGCTTTAATCGGGCGCTACAACAGCTTGCAAATCGTCAAGCACACTAACTTCGGTCTGTACCTGGACGGAGCGCAGGATGGCGAAATCCTGCTGCCCAATCGGTACATCCCCAAGGATGTGCCGACCGAAGATGAAGACTGGCTCAATGTGTTCATCTACCTGGACAGCGAAGACAAGCTGATCGCCACCACTGAGAAACCCAAGGTGCAGGTCGGCGAGTTTGCCAGCCTCAAGGTGGTTGAAGTCAACAGCATCGGCGTGTTCCTGGACTGGGGCCTGCCCAAGGACCTGCTGCTGCCTTACTCCGAAGAGAAGCGCACCCTGCAGGCTGGCGAGTACTGCGTGGTTCACGTCTATCTCGACAAACACACACGCCGCATCACCGCCACTGCACGTCTGGATCGCTATCTGGACAAGACGCCTGCCAACTACAGCGTGGGCCAGGAAGTCGACCTGCTGGTGGCTGAAGCGACCGACATGGGCTTCAAGGCGATCATCAACAACAAGCACTGGGGCCTGATTCACAAGAACGAAGTGTTCAAGTTCATGCGCGCCGGCAAGCAGGAAAAAGGCTACATCAAGGAAATTCGTAGCGACGGCAATATCAGCCTGAGCCTACAGCCGGTGGGCGCAGAAGCGGCCAGCAGCCTTAACACAAAAATCCTCTCCAAACTGCGCGAGAACAACGGCACCTTGCCCGTCAGCGACAAGAGCGACCCGCAAGTCATCAGCGGCTTGTTCGGCGTCAGCAAAGGCAACTTCAAGAAAGCCATCGGTGCGTTGTACAAACAGGGTCAGATCGTGATTCACGCTGACCGCATCGACCTGGTCTGATACATCGCCCAGTCCTGGATAGCTGAGCGCCGCGGCTGCGCGCTCAGGGTTATACAGAAACCTGACTGATTCTTGTGCCGATGCTCTGCGTCACATCTGTGCAGCAACACAACGGCATGCCTTGCCCGTACTCACTGCACATAAACGAAAGCGCTTTTTTATCGCGGTATCACTGGCGACGCAGAGTGCGACGTAAGTGACAGGACGAAGGAACCCGACGAAGTCGGGCCGGAAACGGAGCCGGGATTTTGGTTACTTTGATCCTTCAAAGTAACTCGCCGAGGGGCGAAAAGGTGCCTCAAGTCGAGCCGAAATCTCACTGAATCGCAGAGCTGTGTGACGCAGAGCGTCACGAAATGCATTACCACGCGGAGTGGGAACGGGAAACATACGGTACGTCAGGTATAACCGTATGCATCGGTTTCAGGGCCGCTTCGCAGCCGCCGTAACCTCCGAAAGCTCCCACGCCCTCCAGGCAGAAGCCTGCCATCACCCACCCCTTCACACCCCTCTTGAAAGCCCCATTAGCGGTTTCTGCAAAAATGTACCCCAAACCGCCCGCATTCTGGCGAACACTGCGGGTCATACCCTCATGCGGGCCTTTCCGAGCCCGGAATCTGACCAAGGGGCGCCCCATGAAAAAAATACTGACGGCTTACATCGGCACGCTGCTGGCGTTTCTGATCCTCGACGGCTTATGGCTGGGCGTACTCATGGGGCCGACCTACCGAGAATGGCTCGGGCCGCTGATGCTGGCCACACCCGTATTGGGCCCTGCGATTGCGTTTTATCTGCTCTACGGCGCGGGTGTGGTGGTGTTCGGCGTGATGCCAGCCGTCAGGGAGCAGCGCTTGAGCCGCGCGACCCTGTTCAGTGGTCTGCTGGGGCTGGTTGCCTACGGCACCTACGACCTGACCAACTGGGCGACGTTGCAGGGCTGGCCTGCGCAACTGGCGCTGGTAGATCTCGCGTGGGGCACGGTGGTGTCGGCACTGGCCGGCACGGCAGGGTATCTGGCCGTTCGACGCTTCGGCGGTTAGAGGAAAACTGCCTGCACAATGAAAGTCGCTGACCGGCGACTTCCACGGGCAACCGTCACAACATCAGGTCAGTTCTGCAAGAAGCCGGCAAAACCCAGCGTGCTGCCCTTGGGGCGCATGTCCTTGAGGAACGAGTCCTTGTCGGCGCTCAACTCCAGGCTGACCGTCGGTTTGCGCTTGTCTGCGTTGCGTACCTCAAGGCCTTCCATGTGGTCACGCATGAACACAGTGGTCACTTTCAAGTGCAGCAACTGGTCGGTCTGGGGCGTGTGCAGCAGCAGGTGCAACCACTCGTACTGGCCTACTTGCAGGCGCGGAACCGGCAGGTCGAACCACCAGATGTTGCGTTTGGGGTCGAGCACTGCGAAGTGTGTGTTGTTGACGCCGAGCACTGCGCCGCCCAGCTCCTGGTTTCTGCGTGCGATGGCCAGTTTTTTATCGAGTTTCATAGCGTTCCTGAGAATCGGATTGTTCAGCCTGTCGGCAGTGCCGGACACCTGTGCGGCGCATTCTCGCACAAAGTCCGTCACAAACTCGCCGCGAGCGATTGAAATGCCGCTTCGGCGGCCAGCGGACGGGCGGCATCACGAGGCTCAAAAATACTTGAAACTCTTCGCAATCGAGGCAGGTCAATCATTTTGTCGAGTACGACATCCGATTCCAGCGCGGTCTTCAGACCCAGGAGATTTTCGATGAGCAGCACCAGCGATAAAGTCAAAGGCATGGCCAACGAAGCAGTGGGCAACGTCAAGCAGGCTGTTGGCAAGGCTACCGATAACACTAAGTTGCAGGCTGAAGGCAAGGCGCAAGAGCTCAAAGGCGAAGGCCAGCAGGCTAAAGGTGAAGTGAAAGACGCCGTCAAGAAAGGCGTCGACAAGGTGTGAATCGACGGTTCCCGGCACATTCAGGCCGGGAATACGCCACGCCGATAACGGTCATCCCAGGATGGCCGTTATGCTTTCTGCTCTGCGAGACTGAAACCTTTCACGACCTGCCCAGTCAATGTGCCATCGGTGTTTGCATGTCGCTTTGAACAGCTTGGCGTGTGGTGCAGGAAATACCGGTCTTCAGGATGTAAGGTGTTCCAGTTAGGGAGCGAGAGGAAGCGCCATGATTTTCCCCCATTTGCGTCAACTGCGAGTCAGCAAAGTGCTGTTGCGCACCGTCAATGAGTTTCTTGACGACGAGATGTCCACCTACGCTTCGGCACTGGCTTACCAGATGCTGTTTTCGTTGTTCCCGTTTCTGCTGTTTCTGATCGCCTTGATCGGTTTTCTGCACCTGCCTGACTTTTTCTCGTGGCTGCGCCTGCAATCCGAGTTGGTCCTGCCCCCGCAGGCCTTGGAGCAGGTCAACCCGGTCATTGACCAGTTGCAGCAATCCAAGGGCGGCTTGCTGTCGATCGGTATCGTGATCGCTTTGTGGACCGCTTCGGCGGGTGTGCGCCTGATGATGAGCGCCATGAACGCTGCCTATGATGTGGTTGAAGGACGCCCTATCTGGAAACGCTTTCCGCTGTCGATTCTCTACACCGTCGGTATTGCCGGCATGTTGCTCGCAGCAGCGGCATTCATGGTGCTCGGCCCGCAGGTGATGAACTGGATCGCGGCGCAGATCGGCATGGAAGACTTTATTGTCACGTTGTGGACCATCCTGCGCTGGCCGGCAATCATCCTGCTATTGATGGTCGCTGTGGCGTTGATCTACTACGTGATGCCTGACGTGAAACAAGAGTTTCGTTTCATCACGCCCGGCTCGGTGCTGGCCGTGGTGGTGTGGATTGTCGCCTCGCTGGCATTCGGCTTCTACGTCAAGACGTTTGCGGACTACAACGCCATGTACGGCAGCATTGGTGCGATCATTGTGCTGTTGCTGTACTTTTATATTTCCGCTGCCGTGCTGTTGCTGGGGGCGGAAATGAATGCGGTGATCGAGCACATGTCCGCAGAAGGCAAGGAAGCAGGCGAGAAAGAACCGGGCGACGGTCTGGGTGACGAGCAGAACGAAGCGGGCGGCAAGCAGCACGTTTCCGGCCTGGGCCGCGATCATTCAGTGCCATTGCCGAAGGCTGACGAAACCTGATCACTATCTGTGGCAAGATCGCGTTTTACCCGAAGGGCAGGCAGCCATGATCCGTAACATCCTGAAGATGGGCGATGAGCGCTTGTTGCGCATCGCCCCGCCGGTTCCCGCAGAAATGTTCGGCAGCAGTGAGCTTGAGACGCTGATTGCCGACATGTTCGAGACCATGCACAGCGTGGGCGGAGTGGGCCTGGCGGCACCGCAGATCGGCATTGATCTGCAGTTGGTGATTTTCGGTTTTGAACGCAGCGAGCGTTATCCCCAGGCCGAAGCCGTCCCCCAGACCATCCTCCTCAACCCGTTGATTACCCCATTGCATCCTGGCGTTGAAGAGGGCTGGGAAGGCTGTTTGTCGGTGCCAGGGTTACGTGGCATGGTGGACCGTTATCAGAGCATCCGTTATGAAGGTTTTGACCCGGACGGTCAGCCGATCGAACGCATCGCTCACGGTTTTCACGCGCGGGTTGTCCAGCATGAATGCGATCATCTGATCGGTCGGCTGTACCCGTCGCGCATTACTGATTTCAGCAAATTCGGCTTCATGGACGTGATGTTTCCGGACATGGACCCCAATGCGGATGAATGATCGCTCGTGCGCTGCGCAAACCCGCTAGGCTTCCCGATGCAGCGCCACCAAAGGTTTGCTGCGGCTGTAACGCATCAATCGTTCGCCCAGCGCCTGCGGTAGACGCTGCGCCGTTTCAAACCCTGCCAGTCGATAAAAACCTTGCAGGTCGGGATGGCAAAACAACCAGACCGGGCCTGACAGGGGCAGCAGTGCGGCGTCGATCAAACGTTGCGCGACTGCTTTGCCACGTAACGGTGGCGCCACGAACAGCCCGGTCAGCCAGTAACCGTCCGCCACGGGCGTAAGACACAAGGCACCGATGATTTCTTCCTGCTTCGCAACCCAGGCCTGTCCTTTGCTGGCTGCGCGCATTGACGACTGGTGTTCGCGATAGAACTTGCCCAGCAGCGGGCGGCAGGCATCGGGTAACAGGCAAAACTGGATTTCGGGCATCGCAAGCGGGCTCGACGGCGCGGATATAAGGGTTCGCATCATACAGAGGCCCACGTCGTTACAACTAATCGTAGCGCGCTGATGTCGATAGTTTCAGAGACGATTTTTCCCGCGCCATTCGAGGTGAGCATGAGATTACTGATACGACTGCTGAGCTGTTCACTGCTGGCGCTGGGACTGGCCAGTGCGCCTGCGATGTCTGCTGAAAAAGCCAGGCCGATCCAGTTTGGCGCACTGACCTGGGAAAGCGGCAGCCTGATCACCGAAGTGCTGCGCACCATCGTCGAGAAGGGCTATGGCTACCCGACCGACACCTTGCCCGGCAGCACCGTCAGCCTGGAAACCGCTCTGGCAAAGAACGACATCCAGGTGATTGCCGAAGAGTGGGCCGGACGCAGCCCGGTGTGGGTCAAGGCCGAGGCCGAAGGCAAGGTGTTGGGGCTGGGCGATATCGTCAAGCACGCAGACGAAGGCTGGTGGGTGCCTGAGTATGTGATCAAGGGTGATGCCGCCAAAGGCATCAAGCCGATGGCGCCCGAGTTGAAGACGGTTGAGGATCTGGCACGCTACAAGGATGTCTTCAAAGACCCGGAGTCGCCTGAAAAAGGCCGCTTCCTCAACAGCCCGAGCGGCTGGACCTCAGAGATCGTCAATACGCAAAAGCTCAAGGCTTATGGCCTCAACGACAGCTTCGTCAACTTTCGCACAGGTTCGGGGGCAGCGCTGGATGCCGAGGTGGCAGCAGCCATCCGCCTTGGCAAGCCGGTGCTGTTTTACTACTGGTCGCCAACACCGCTGTTGGGCACTTATAAGTTCATCAAGCTGCAAGAGCCAGCCTTCGACGCTGAAGCCTGGAAAACCCTGACCGACGCCAGTAACTCCAATCCGCGGGGCACGTCCTCGCTGGCCGCGACCTTGTCCATTGGTGTGTCCGCAGAATTCAGCAAGCAGTACCCGGAACTGGTGAGTGTCTTCAAACAGGTCGATTTCCCGATCGGCCTGCTCAACCAGACGCTCAGTGACATGAGCAAGAAGCATGAAGATCCCAAGGTCGCTGCCACCAGGTTCCTCAAGCAGAACCCTGACGTCTGGAAAACCTGGTTGCCTGCCGATGTTGCCAGTCGGGTCAGTGCAGCCCTTTGACCGAGGCTGTTGGATGATGACAGATCTGGCATAGCTGATAGCGTCATCAATGACCGGTATGCGACCTGTCAGGTGGTCATGGCTTGCCAAACTGTTAGGCTCAAGGTTCAGTCGATTCATGCTCAGGAGGAGCCATGACTGATCACATTCATGGCTCGCGCAAAGCGTGGCAGGCCGGTCTGGCGTTGATCGCCTGCCTGTGTGTGGACTCCATGCACCCGGCAGGCGCCGAGGAGGTCGATGACACGGCGCTGGCGCTGGTGGAGCAGCGAAAGCTCGGTGAAGGTTTGGCCTGGCTGGGCTATCAGGGTGCCTCGCGCACGGTGACATTTGCCAGTATTGTGCAGGCAGTCGGCAAGACCGAAGCGCAGGAACTGGTGCAAAGGGAATTACAGCGTTTGCAGCCTGATTATCAGACCCAGTGGGATCGTAATCTGGCTGCAGCGTATGCACGCTCCTTCACTGCCGAAGAGTTGCGCTTGCTCAATGAAGGCAATGACTCGCCGTCGCTGGCGAGCAGATTCCGGGTCAGAAACACTCAGGTCAGTGCCGACATGAAAGCCCGTTCCTCGGAACTGCTGGGACAATTCGTAAGCAGAGCGCTCGGCAATGCCCAGGCGGCGTTGCAGCGTTGATCGATTTATTTTCTGAAGAGATGAGGCACAAACATGGACGCATTCATGCAGGCTGCAATCGATGAGGCGCAACTGGGGCTGGATGAAGGCGGAATCCCCATCGGCTCGGTCATCGTTCACGCAGGCAAGATCATCGGCCGGGGCCATAACCGCCGGGTGCAAGAGGGCAGTGCCACACGACATGGCGAGATGGACGCACTGGAGAACGCCGGTCGTCAACCCGCCAGCGTGTACCGTGAAGCGGTGCTCTACACCACGCTGTCCCCTTGCGCGATGTGCAGTGGCGCAATTTTGCTTTACGGCATTCGCAAAGTAATCGTTGGCGAAAACCAGTCATTCATGGGTGAGGAAGAACTGTTGCGCTCGCGCGGTGTGCAGATCGAGGTGCTCGATAACGAGCGCTGCAAGCACATGATGCAAGGCTTCATCGCCGACAAGCCCGAACTGTGGAACGAAGACATCGGCGAGTAAGGCGCTGGTCGCTAGACATGGATCAGGCCAGCTCTTGTGCCAACTTGTGCGGGGCGGTTCAACCTGCGTTGGCACGCCTTTGGTGACACTCTGCGTCACACCTCTGTTGCGGCACCCGGAAGTATTCTTGACCGTGACAACCGCAACGGTCATTAATCTTCTTCAAACTCCGGCCCTAAAATTCTGTTTGTGCCACTAGTGTGCCTTTAACGGTGATAATCTCCTCTCATCATCATGACTGCATGCACACCAAGCCGGTGGCGTGGCTATTTTCGGAGCCCGATATGTCGGTCCAACAGCGCAATAACGTCAACATCATGGGCGATGGACCGGCCACTCTGATTTTTGCTCATGGATTTGGCTGCGATCAGCACATGTGGCGTTTTATGGCGCCTCACTTTGCCGAGCGCTTCAAGGTTGTGCTCTTTGACCTGGTGGGCAGTGGCAACTCCGATGTGTCGGCCTGGTACCCGCACAAATACGCCTCGCTCAAGGGCTACGCCACTGACTTGCTGGAACTGGCCGACGAGTTCGCCGGAACCGGGCCGGTGGTGCACATCGGTCACTCGGTCAGTTGCATGATCGCCGTGCTCGCCGAGCTTCAGTCGCCAGGCCGGTTCGACAGCCACATCATGGTCGGTCCTTCGCCTCACTACCTCAACGACGGCGATTACCTGGGCGGGTTTACCCGCGCTGACGTGGACTCGCTGCTGGAAACCCTGGAAAGCAATTACCTGGGCTGGGCCAGCACCATGGCGCCGACGTTGATGGGGGCTGGCGACCGGCCGGAACTGAGCGAAGAACTCGCCAGCAGTTTTTGTCGCACCAATGCCGAAATCGCCAAGCAGTTTGCTCGCGTGACGTTCCTCTCCGACCATCGTGCCGATGTTGCGCGATTCAACAGCAGGACGCTCATTTTGCAAAGCAGCGACGATCTGGTCGTGCCAGTGCAGGTCGGCGAGTATCTACACCATGTGATCGCCGACAGCGCCTTGCACATGATCGACAACGTCGGGCATTACCCGCACATGAGTGCGCCGCAAGAGTGTATTACGGCCATGAATCTGTTTCTGGCACCTTACGAGAGCCCTGATCATGCTGCTTGAGCAGGAGAGTCTGCCGGCAACAGGCGAGCTGTACGAACATGCAGCCTGCGGCCTGCTGGTGACGTTGCCCAATGGCACGATAGAACGTGCCAATCTGACCTTCTGCCGCTGGCTGGGGCTGGAGCGCGAGGCGGTGATCGGCCGACGCTTCCAGGACCTGTTGAATCTGGCAGGCAAAGTCTTTCTGCAAACCCATTGGGCACCGCTGTTGCAGACCCAGGGATCGATTGCCGAAGTCAAAGTCGAGCTGATCCACGCCGATGGCCGCTCGGTGCCCATGATGCTCAACGCCATACGCCGTGAGTACCCGTCAGGGTTTCTGCACGAGGTGGCAGTGTTTCTGGCCGAGGAACGCAACAAGTACGAACGTGAATTGCTGGCCGCACGCAAGCTGGCCGAAGAGCTGCTGCAGCATCAGATGACGGTTCAGAGCGAGCTGACCTCGGCACGCAACCGCCTGCGTCTGGCCCACGCCGAGGCAGAAATACGAGCGATTTTTGCCGAACAGATGATCGGTATTGTCAGTCACGACCTGCGCAATCCGCTGGCGGCGATCAAGATGGCTGCCGGGCTGCTGGAGCGTACCAAGCTCGAGTCGCGGCAGGAGCGCATTCTGGGGCATATCCATCATTCCACCGACCGTGCCGAGCGCATGATTGTCGATCTGCTGGACTTCACCCATGCCCGCGTCGGCAGCGGCATCACCGTGGTCCCTCAGCTTATCGACCTGCACGCGGTTGTCGCCCGAGGTGTGGAGGAGCTGCGTCAGGTGTTCCCCCACCGTGTGTTGGTTCATCGCAGCGAGGGGCAGGGCGCGTGCTCGGCTGACCCTGATCGTCTGTTGCAGGTGCTCGGTAATCTGGTCAGCAACGCTGTCAATTATGGCGAAGATGGCAGCGATATTCTGATTACCTCATCGTTCGAGACTTACCTGATCAAGTTGTCGGTGCACAATTTCGGCGAGCCGATACCGCTGGAAAAAGTCGACGATCTCTACGAGCCCGTGATGCATGTGGTCAGCGACAGCGATGAAACCAGAACCGTCGGTCTGGGTCTGTTCATCGTCCGCGAGATTATTCGGGCACACCTGGGCGAGATAACGGTTAGTTCTTCGACCGACGCGGGCACAACCTTCACAGTCGCCTTTCCGCGTCCGGTTGTATGACTGGACGCCTTCTGCAACGGCAGTTGTGCCCGGTGAGGTAATCTTCAAAGAGGCCGATCCCGAGCGCACAAATAGCATCAAGCACGTAGAATGTCGTCCTGCGCCATCACCTCCAGGCTAAAACAGGTCCTACATGCGGCAATCCATTTCAAATGATGTAGCCACAATCAGCCGGATCAGCGCGGTGCCGGCGATTCTGCAAGTCATTACCGAATCCACCGGCCTGGGTTTCGCGGCAGTGGCGCGCGTCACCGAAGACTCCTGGACGGCCTGCGCCGTCCTGGACAACCTCGGTTTTGGTTTGAAGCCTGGTGGTGAGCTGGAGCTGATCAGTACGATCTGCCACGAGATACGTGCCTCTCATAAGCCGGTGGTGATCGACCATGTCGCTGAGGACGAGCTGTTCTGCGCGCATCACACACCGCGTCGCTACAACTTCCAGAGCTACATATCGATACCCATTTTTCTCACCGATGGCAGTTTTTTCGGCACCATCTGTGCGCTCGATCCCAAGCCCGCCAAGCTGACCGGCACGCCTATCGAGGCGATGATGGTGTCGTTCGCGCGCCTTCTGGCGCTGCAGATCGAGGCCGAGGAGAACATGCAGCGTGTGCAGGCCGATCTTCTGGCCGAGCGCGAAGTGGCTGAGCTGCGTGATCAATTCATCGCCGTTCTGGGGCATGACCTGCGCAATCCGCTGTTTGCCATCAATGCGAGTGCCGAGCTGTTACTGCGCCGCCCGCTGGATGACAAGACGTTGCAGGTCGCTCAGCACATCCTGACGTCGGGCCAGCGTGCCTCGCAACTGGTCGATGACGTGCTTGATTTCGCCCGTGGTCGTATGGGGCATGGCATTCCGTTGAGCATTCACGACGCCCATGGCCTGGACAAAACGCTTGAGCATGTGGTGTCTGAGATACAGCGTGTGCACCCCTCCCGACTGATTCGGTCGAATATCGGGGCGCTGGAGCTCATTCGCTGTGACCATGAGCGGATCGCGCAACTGCTGTCCAATCTGGTCTCCAACGCGATCACCCACGGCGCCTCTGACAGCTCGGTCGAGGTAGCTGCCGGGGTGCTCGGCGACAGGTTTGTGCTCAGCGTTGCCAATCAGGGTGAGCCGATCCCCGAGTCAATGCGTTCGCAGCTGTTTCTGCCGTACTCACGGCCGATCACTAACGAGCCGCAGGCCGGGCTGGGGCTGGGTTTGTATATCGCCAGCGAGATAGCGCAGGCTCACGGCGGCAAGCTTGACGTGTGCTCGACGCAGGAAGGTGGCACCGTGTTCACCTTCAGCATGCCGCTGAAGCCGAGCAGCACCTGCCCGCACGCCGAAGACCTGTGACCGCATAGCGGCCACTTCAGGCCCCTGCAGAAACAAGACCACGGCCCGCATCTCGTTCTCCAGCGTATCGGGCTTTGACCATCCTTGTTACAAACTTGCGCATCGCTTTACTTGCTCATCGTCAGTGTCGGGTCGAACCTGAAGCCTCGATTGCCATCAAAGGCCTGGGTCTCCATCGTTACCCGGAGCCTTCACCTGTACCAAGAGGTATGTGATGAACAGTTTTATGCGCAATCTTATTACAGGCGCGCTCGTTGCGTTGTCGGGAGTCAGTGCCATTCAGGCACAGACCCTGCCGAACAGCACCCTCAATAACGGTGCCAGCAGCAACCCCTACAACAGCCCGATCAAGCGTTCCAACCCCAACAGCCGTCAGGGCACCGAATCGAGCGTGCCGCGCGCTCCTGGCCCCAACATTGCGCCACCCGTGCGCAAGCCTACGCTGGAGAACGGCGGTATCGGTAACGGTTACCCGACGCGTCAGACCTCGCCGCGACCGTCTATACCGACCACAGACCCCAAACGCGCCAACTGAATGTTCAACATTTTCAACCCAACGAGCCCGTTGACTGACGGGACGTCGACTCAATGCATAAGGAAACGCCCATGCTTAAAAAAACCCTGATCGCGACATGGTGTACAGCGGCCATTCTGAGCCTGCCGATGACGGCGAGCGCCGCTACCGAGCAGTACAAAAGCGAGCTGGGCACATTGACTGTCAGTTCGGTGGCTGAAGGGCTAGACCATCCTTGGGGGCTGGCGTTTTTGCCTGACAAACAGGGCATGCTGGTGACCGAGCGTTCCGGCAACCTGCGCATCGTGTCGGCGGATGGCAAGCTGTCCAAGCCGCTTTCCGGCGTGCCTGAAGTCTGGGCGCGCAAGCAAGGTGGCCTGCTTGACGTCGTGCTGTCGCCAGACTTCGCCAAGGACCGAATGGTGTATCTGACCTACTCCGAAGGCAGCGGCAAGACCGCCGCCGAGGGTGATACTGCCGGTACGGCAGCGGGGCGTGGCCGTCTATCCAGAGACATGACCCGTCTGGAAGACTTTGAGGTGATCTTCCGCCAGCAGCCAAAACTGTCGGTCGGCAATCACTTCGGCTCGCGAATGGTCTTTGATCGCGATGGTTACCTGTTTATCGCACTGGGCGAGAACAATGATCGCCCGACCGCGCAGGACCTGGACAAGCTGCAAGGCAAGGTTGTGCGTATCTACCCGGACGGCAGCGTGCCGAAAGACAACCCTTTTGTCGGTCAGAAAAACGTCCGGCCAGAGATCTGGTCTTACGGCCATCGCAACCAGCAGGGCGCAGCGCTCAACCCATGGACTGGCACATTGTGGACCAACGAGCACGGGCCCAAAGGCGGCGACGAGTTGAACATTATCGAACGCGGTCAGAACTACGGCTGGCCAATCGCGACCCACGGCATCAATTATTCGGGCGAACCGATTCCTGAAGCCAAGGGCACGTTTGTCGAAGGCTTCAAAATACCGTTCCACGTCTGGGAAGTGTCACCGGGCATCAGCGGGATGGCGTTCTATGACCACAGCCTGTTCAAGGCATGGGATCACAGTCTGTTCATCGGTGCACTGGCGACTGAAGAACTGATCAGGCTGAAGTTCGAGGGTGACAAGATCGTTCATGAAGAACGACTGTTGAAAGACATGAAACAGCGGATACGCGATGTGCGTCAGGGACCGGATGGTTATGTGTACCTGTTGACCGATGACGACAAGGGAAGTGTATTGAAAGTCGGGCTGGCTAATTAATAAGTGTCAAATGCTTGAAACGAAAATTCCCACAAGTACGTGGGAATTTTCTTATAAGTGTTACAGGTAGGTCAGGCTGCCGGATTAATGATCTTGCGCGTCACGCACCACTTTGCCGGTCTTGGCGTCAACGTCGTAGTTCCATTCAACGCGATTAGGACCTTTCAGCTCGATCTGATAAACGAGTTGGCCAGTAACGGTCTTGTCCAGCTCGGTATCGTGGATCGTGAAGCCGGGGTGTGCAGCCAGAGCCTGTTTGTTGAACTGTTCGAAGTCACCTACTGTGCCCGCCTTGTGCAGGCGAACTACTTCATCGGGACCAATATCGGCTTGGGCAGCACCGGCAGCAGCAGTGAGGGCAACAGCAGCGAAGAGGGCAGGCATAAGTTTCATAAGGTGTTCCTTCTGATTGATCTGTTTTAATGGAGTCGTCAAACGCTGATTGGTTCAGCCGTTTTGTTGGCGTCAGATTAGCTGCGCTTACTTAATTCACGCTTAATTATTCCAGCCTGCAACAGTTTTGCTTCGCTGCCTGCCGTCTGCTTCGTAAGTAAAGTTTTCCAGAACCCTTCGTTTATACCGAAGCGTCACGTAGAGGTTGAAAAAAACCGGCAGTGAACGTACAAGGTTGCCCCCTGCCGGAAGGTGCATCGCGTCTGTCCAGGCGCCTGTCCCTGCGGAGTCTGATCGATGAGTACGCCATACCGACCTGCCATGCATCACGCCTGGCGATTGCTGCCCCTGGGGATGGCGGTCGCCTCGCCGCTGCTGGCCGCAGAGCCGCTCAATCTGGATGCGGTCAACGTAACCGGGTTCAGCGAGCAGGAAAGCGCCAGCGACTATAGAGCTGGCCGTGCATCGATTTATGGGCTCGATCAGGCTTTGTTGCTCGACACGCCCGCTTCGGTGTCGGTGTTCAGCGAAGCGCTGATCAAGGACCGTCAGGCAAAGCTGCTGAGTGACGTGCTGCGCAACGATGCCTCGGTGGGCGAGGGCTATGCGCCGGTGGGCTATTACGAAAACTTTGTGGTGCGCGGCTTCTCGTTGAATGCGGCCAACAGCTATCGCATCAACGGCCGCAGCATCGCCGGCGAGCAGAACGTGGCGCTGGAAAACAAGCAACAGGTCGAGCTGCTTAAAGGCTTGTCTGGCCTGCAGAGCGGCGTTTCCGAGCCGGGTGGCGTCATCAACTATCAGACCAAACGCGCGCAGGACGTCCGGTCGGTCACGGTGTCCAGCAACGAGCACGGTGAGCGCTACATTGCCACCGACGTCGGCGGCTGGTTCGGCAGCGAGCAGCAATTCGGTCTGCGCGCCAACCTGGCTCACGAAGACATTCGTTCCTATGTCGAGCATGCCGACGGTCAGCGCGATTTTGCATCGCTGGCGTTCGACTGGAACATCAGCGAGCGGGCCCTGCTGCAACTGGACGTCGAGTACCAGAACAAAGAGCAGCGCTCGGTGCCCGGTTATCAACTGCTGGGCGGTACAACGCTGCCCCACGATGCCTCGCCGCGCAAACTGCTGGGCTATCAGAACTGGTCCAATCCGGTGGGTATCGAATCGCTGAACATGAGCGGGCGCTTCGAATACCGGTTCACTGACAGCTGGAAGGGCAGCCTCAGTGCATCGCGCAGCCGGGTGGTCATCGATGACTACAGCGCCTTTGCGTGGGGCTGCTATGGTTCGGCCAGTTGCGCAACAGAAGCTGTGCCCAACCATTTCAGCGCCGAGGGGGGGTATGACATCTATGACTTCCGCAGCCCCGACGACACGCGTCGCAACGATGAGGTCGAGGCGGCGATGTCTGGCACCTTCGCGACCGGGGCTCTCGAGCATCAACTGACCTTCGGCACCAGCGCCTACCGGCGCACCGTAGACACGCGCGGCACCTTCAACGAGTTTGTGGGCTCGGGCAACATCAATGAATCGCCTGAGCCGGTCGCGCCGTCCAGCCTGCCACTGACGCACACTGAGCGCCGTCTGGACAGCCGCCAGTACGGGCTGTTTGTCAGCGACCGTATCAGCTTCAACGACCGTTGGCAGGCGGTGCTGGGCGGGCGTGAGGTCCGGCTTGATGAACGGGCCTTCAACGAGGACGGCAGCGATGCGCGGCACACCGAACGTTACGTGTTTCTGCCGCAGGCGGCGCTGATTTACAAGCCGCTGGACAACATTTCGTTGTACACCAGCTACAGCAAGGGCCTCTCGCTGGGCGGGACAGCCGCCTGGTTCACCACCAACGCCAGCGAAATTCTCGCACCGACCGTATCGCGGCAACTTGAGGCGGGCATCAAGTACGACTGGCAACGCATGAGTCTGACCGCGGCGCTGTTTCAGGCCCGTCAGGCCTACCAGTATTCCAGGCCCAACGATGACGGCACCTTTACCTACGTTCAGCAGGGCGAACAGAAGAACACCGGGCTTGAACTGGGCGCGAGCGGCTGGCTTACCGACCGCCTGCAGATATCGGTCAGTGCGGCCGCTATTCGTGCGCGGGTCGAAGGCAGCGGCACCGAGGCCTATGAAGACCATCAGGCGCTCAACGTGCCCAAATACCGCGCTACGCTGCAAGCCGATTACAGCCTGCCGATTCGCGGCCTGGCCCTGCTTGGCGGTATGCAGTACAGCGCCAGCAAATATGCCGACCGCACAGGCTTGGTACAGGTCAACGACTACGCGCTGTTCAACCTCGGCAGCCGCTACAGCACCAAAGTGGGCGGGTATGACACCGTGCTGCGCCTGACCGTTGATAACCTGTTCGACAAACGCTACTGGCGCGACGCCGGGGAATACCTGGGCGATGATTACCTGTTCATGGGCGCCCCGCGAACGGCAAGGTTGTCTGCATCGGTCAACTTCTAAGTCAGCGGGCCGACGGTTGCAACGCGTGAGGCCCGCTTCAGCGCGTTGCACGTCGGATCAGTGTCAAGCCAGGCGGGCTGCACCAGACATTGCAGCGCATGCGCTGGCACGCTTTGCTATTCTTCGCGCCCTGCGAGTGCCGGGCGCTCTTTTCTGCCATGTTTCGGGGGCATCATGACGGCCAACGTACACCCTGCTCCTCAACCTTTCAGCAAAGCCGATTACAAGACCCTGAGCCTTGCGGCGCTGGGTGGGGCGCTGGAAATCTACGACTTCATCATCTTCGTCTTCTTTGCGTTGACCCTCAGCCAGCTGTTTTTTCCTCCGGACATGCCTGAGTGGTTACGCCTGCTGCAAAGCTTCGGGATCTTCGTGACGGGCTATCTCGCCCGTCCACTGGGCGGGATTCTGATGGCGCACTTCGCCGACCGGCTGGGCCGCAAAAAAGTATTCAGCCTCAGCATCCTGATGATGGCGCTGCCCTGTCTGCTGATCGGGATCATGCCCACCTATGCCCAGATAGGCTACTGGGCGCCATTGGTGCTGTTGGTATTACGCATTCTGCAAGGCGCTGCGGTCGGTGGCGAAGTGCCCAGCGCCTGGGTGTTCGTGGCAGAACACGCACCCAAGGGGCATCGTGGTTACGCACTGGGGGTGCTGCAGGCGGGCCTGACGTTCGGCTATCTGCTCGGCGCGCTGACCGCAACATGGCTGGCGAGGGCGTTCAGCCCGGCGGAAATTCTCGACTGGGCATGGCGCATACCGTTCCTGCTCGGCGGCGTGTTCGGCGTGGTGGGTGTCTGGCTGCGCCGCTGGCTGAACGAGACGCCGGTGTTCATCGCCATGCACGCCCAGCGTGAAAACCTGCCGGCACTGCCGCTGGGCAAGGTGCTGCGCGAACACCGCCAGTCTCTGTTGCCTGCGGTGTTGCTGACCTTTGTGCTGACCTCAGCAGTGGTTGTGCTGGTGGTGATCACCCCGACCGTCATGCAGCAGCGTTTTGGCATCAGCGCTAGCCATACCTTCGCCCTCAGCGCTTTGGGGATCGTTTTTCTCAATATCGGCTGCGTGCTGGCGGGGCTGCTGGTTGACCGTATCGGTGCCTGGCGCGGGGTTATGTTCTACAGCCTGCTGTTGCCCTTGGGCATCGGCGTGCTTTACACCAGCCTCATCCAGCAGTCGCTGCCGCTTGGCATCGCCTACGCCATTGCCGGGCTGGCCTGCGGGATCGTCGGCGTGGTGCCTTCGGTGATGGTCGGACTGTTCCCGGCGAGCATCCGCGTGTCAGGCATCTCATTGACCTACAATATCGCCTACGCTTTCTGGGCCAGTACCACTCCGCTGCTGCTGATCGCGCTGATGCCCTGGAATATCTGGGTCTGTGTGCTTTACAGCCTGATCATGGGCACCGTGGGCCTGACGACCGCTGCGGTATTCGGTCTGCGCCGGGGCGTGGTGGTGGATGACGTCGCCACACGCCGGGCTGGATAAACCACCCGCCGGGTTTCCGTGGTACGCATCCAATCATTTAATTTTACGCACTCGCCGCTCACCTCAGTGGGCGGCGTCAGTCGGGCGTTATCGGGAAAGTTCCTGTAGTAACGCCATTTCAATTGTAACAACTGATTGTAATTCTGTTTGCCCGAGTCTATCTTGCGCCTGTCTATATCAATTGCATCTTGTATTAGTTTGCTTTTCTAAACGTTCCTGCGCGGAGCGTTTGAGCTGGTGGGTCAGTCACGATCTAGATAACTATAAAACTGTAATCGTTCCTTATTTTCTGTAGGAGTTTTCTTTAATATTAAGTCGGTGGTACGAATTTTCTTACAGGTGTAACAGTTCTTTCAGGGCTTTGGGTTGTGTGTCGGGGTTAATGAAAAAAACAAGGCTAAATAAAATGATCTCGGTGCCGATTTACTCTTTAGGTCATGAAGTCATGGAAGACGAATGTAAGAATCATCCTACAAATTTGTCTGTGTGCAAGATAATAGCAAGAGGGAATATCATGTGGGTGACCATTAGAGAGCAGGACGTTCTTGGCCTGTTGTTGCAGGGCTGCACGAACAAGGAAATCGCCAGGCAGCTCAGTATCAGCGACTATACCGTGCGTGATCACGTGTCTTCATTGCTCAGAAAAAATCAGGTAAAGACTCGTGCCGAGCTGATGGCGCGATGCGTTTCTCTGTTACTGCCAGAAAAAAATACCCGACCCCCTACATCTGTCGGATTGTGCGGCGAGCCAGCGCCTACATAATGTGTCTTGTCACAAAACATATTTTATAAAAGTGCCATCAGCGTTGCTGGGCTGGTGCAGTTGAGCAAGCAATCGAACAGGTTGGGCTGTGGCTGCTCTTCAGGCACCCAATTACCTGGTCGCCAAAAAAGACAGTCTAAACACCTGTCCGTACACCACACTGCAAACAATAAAAAGGAGCAATATTCATGACGGTTTGTTTTCTTCGGGGGGCGTCAGGATCCGATCAGTCATTGCGGCTCGATCCGCGTCGGCCGGGCATGAATCTGACAACAGATTTTCATCACCTGGCAACCCGCCAGTCCGCGTTTTCGATGGCGCAACTTGCCGAGCAACAGGCGAAGTTATCCGGCCCCTCCGGGCTGTTCATGAAACTGATACGACAGATCCGCTCGCAGGGTCGTCAGTCGCCCTTGTTCGAGGACCTTGCCCAGCTCGAGGGGCGCAAGCGTCAATGGCTGGCCGAGCGCGCCGTGCAGTTCGCACTGGGCTTGCACGGCCGCCGGCCAGAGGTCGATAACCCCTTCAAAGGCAAACTGCGTGAAGACCTGTGCTGCATCATGTTCGATGACCTGTCGCTGCACACCCTGGTCGAGCGTTACGCGGCCAGTGAAGCCCTGCGACGACACGACAGCGAGTATTTCAGCAAACTGATTGCCACGACACGAAATACCGTGGAACGGCGCATCGTCTTTCACGGGCTGCTGGAACACTTCGACAGGCTGTTGCCTATCGAAAAGAGCATCTACCCACTCAACTACCGCAGCGTTCAATACGCGCACCTGGAGCAGGAAGAAGCCCTGTACGGCAAACTGATAATGGAACAACCCATTAGTGCACTGCTGGAAGTGCACACGCCTGAGTGGCTTCTTGAGAATCTGTCTTCGTTTGAGTTTTCGATTGATTGAGGGTGTGTTCTGCCGAAGTGTTTTGTATGGTATGAAGTTCGTAAGGTTTAATAAATCCCAGAAAAGTATTCACGTGTTTTACGTTTATTTTAGTTTTATAAAAGTTTTGGCGGATTTTTTTAGTTTTGGTATTTCAGTACTTTTCCTGGGTGGCTTCCTGGCTGGAGTTTGGATGGGAGTGACTAGCTGTTTTTTCTAAGAAAAAATTTTTAATGAGTGATTAAGGTTTTTGGAGATGTTTATTTGATCCCAGTGAATTACGAGCAGTATAGAATTTTAAAATCGTCAATGATGCGATTTTTTGAAAACTCAACTTGAATTAGCAATGTTTGGACTAAAATACATGAAGAGACTACTCCCTGTAATTTTATTGTTTGCATCGGCGGCCAGTCAGGCTGTGGATTATTCGGTGACAACCACTAGAACCCCCACGACTATCAATGGGCCTGGCCATAATGCTTTCTCTAGGCATCAACTGAAGTTGTCTGATTACCCCCGCGGAGCCGCTAATAACTCCCGATTACGAAAAGTCTCATGGACAGCGACATCATTCCCGCAAAGTGTTGGTGAGCGCGCCAATATTTGCTTTCGACTACGCGGTGTTCACGATGCTGAATGTATAACTATTATTCCAGGTACTCCAGGAAGCTCTGAATCCTTTAATAATCTTGGTTTCAGCTACGCCTCTGATGTAATCATCCGACACAACGCTGAAAGTGGACCTTGGCAGAGTAAACCGCTGGGGCCAGAAACGGTCACCTTTCATTTAACGTATTGATTGTCAATCCCTGACGATAACCGTCAGGGATTCCATATATCAGGAGTCACCATCATGCGAGTGATAAGCTCTGGCATAGAGGCGCTGATAGCGGCACGGCAACTTGATGAAAAAATAGCGTTGAAAACAACCTCCACTTTTGCTGATTCGTCCATCCGAACAAACCCTCAGGACTCTTCAGTAACGATCAGTGGTGAGGCTCTTCTCAAACAAAGAGTTTTCGGGCTCACAGACCCCAATCGTTCTGCCCCGTTGCTTGGAAAGGCCGAGTGTGGAACATCCATGCCTGAAGCATCCTTTTTGACGCGGGATGATCGGAGGCTTCTTGGTGATATTTATGAGTTTGCGAGAGATCAGGGTGCTGATCTTTCCTATGTCGATGACCTGGCGTTCGGGCTGGCATCGTACAGGGAGAAAGACGACGGAAGGATCTGGGCTCGTCATAACCAAGGCAAAACGTATGACCTGGAAGGGCATAAAGTTTCTTACAGTTTTACAGATAAAAATGCGGAGACGGCTAAGCGTATTATTAATGGAGACGCTTTGAAAAGCACACGATTGGATCAGGGCTTTGTTCGTTTCATCACGGACAAAGATTTCGGCGCTCTCGGTCACAACCACTTTGAATTCATGGAGAAGGTCATCAGTCAGTTTTCAACGACGGGAGACAAGAGCCAACAACTGGGGCCTGATTTCGCTGTGTATAAAAGTCAGAAAGGTGACTACATAAGAACCCTGTCGAAGGAAAAGTACACCCTTGGCGAAGGCGATATTCGCGAAACCACCCCTGCGCCCCCCAAAACCACAAAGCCAAAAGAAATCACCCTGGAAAGCCTGCGCGATGACATACGCAAGTCGTTCATGAAAGCGATGGGCGTGGAGAATTTCTCGTCCCTGTTCGATGTGCTGTTCAAGAACAAACGTTGACCGCTCAGATGCCGGCGCTGGCGATCTGGCTTTCCGGGGCGGCATCTTCGGCGCTGACCACGCGGTTGCGGCCGGTGCTTTTGGCGAGGTACAGGGCCTTGTCAGCTTCATGCAGCCATGATGAGGCATCGGGCAGTTCAGGTGAGTAGGCGGCGATGCCGACGCTGAGGCTGGCCTTGAGGTCGCAATGCAGTGAATAGGTCAGTTCGTCGATCGCCAGGCGCATGCGTTCAAGGATTTCCCGTGCCTGGAGCAGGCTGGTGTTGGGCAGAATCACACAGAACTCATCGCCGCCACAGCGTCCGATCAGGTCGGAATCGCGCAGGTTTTCGATCAGTGCTTCACTGATGTTCTGCAGCACCGTATCGCCCATGAGGTGGCCGTAGGTGTCGTTGATGATCTTAAAGTGATCAATATCGATCAGCGCAATCACGCATTCCTGATGCTGGTTCTGGCTCTTGGCGAACTCAAGATCAAGCAGGTCCTTCCAGGCGCCATGATTGAGCAGGCCGGTCAGGCTGTCGGTGCGGCTGAGCTTGCGCAGGATGTTGCGATGTTCCCAGAGCTTGAGCGTGACTTGATGGTTCATCCAGCCAATGAAGATGGGGTAGATCACCAGAACGGGCAGGCAGGCATAGATCTGCGTCATGTTGCCGTTCAGGTTGACGACGGGGTTGAGCACCGCCAGCGAGATCAGCACACCCAGTGCCTGGGCGCCAAAGCCTTGCAGCATAAGGCGCGGGCCTGCAGCCGCCATGTTGTGCATGGCCATCATGGCTATTACCGTGACGCTTGGAATGGCACTGAACCCCATTGCGCCAATCCAGAACCCGCCCATCAGCGAATCGAACAGTATGTTGCGCCATTCAGCCAGGTAGGGTTGGCGTGACTTTTTCGCGATCTGGTAAGCAATATGAGGCCATGTCAATGAATTGAGCAGCGCCAGTGACCAAAGCCAGTGCGCGGCATTCATGTAATACAAGGACACAGCGACAGTAATAAAACCAACACTGACACCGAGTGCTCTCGGGGCGTAAATTCGCTTTGCGAACGCCAGCCCCCTACGGTGATGTGTGCTCATGGTTTCTCACCAGACATGACTATTCTGAATCGGTCAGAAAACATCGTCACTTGACCGAAAGGCAGGAGTTTGAGCGTTCACCAGTGCCATGGGAAGAATATTTTGCTGGGGGATGTCAAATAGCTACATATTGCAGAGGCATGGCTGTTTCAAAGTCAATTAACTGACAGAACCAGCCTGGAACGCTGTTCAAAAATATGACGATACTTACAGGGCGATTCAAGCGGAATAACCGAACAGTGTGTCTGCGTGTTGACAGACATACTGTTCGGAACATTCAGAAGGGCGGGGCAACATTACGCGCAGACGTTGTGTTTCTCAATCCGGCCTTGCTGAACGCTGGTCATCCATGCGACGGCGATAGCCAGCAATGCCACGATGGCGGCGACATACCCCACTGCGTTCAGGCCCAGATGCTCGATGGTAAGGCCGCCGATAATCGAGCCCAGCCCGATTCCGGCATTGGCCGCCGACACGTTCAAGGTGCCGGCCAGGGCCTGAGCCTGAGGTGCGGCTTTCATCACCCGGATCTGACAGATCGGGAACAACGCCGTATGGGCAATCCCCCATACCACGAGCACCACCGCCAGCAGTGGCAGCGAGCCTGCTGCCGGTACGCTCGCCGTCATGCCCAGCGCCAGCAGCAGCGCGAAGACCATGGTCGAGCCCAGTGGGCTGCGATCTACGTAACGACCACCCAGTGCGTTGCCGATCAGGCCGACCGCACCGAAGCCCATTAGCCACCAGCCTGTCTGAGCCGACTCGATACCGGCGATGCGCTCCAGCGTATCTGCAAGGTAGGTGTAAGCACCAAACATCGCCGTGAACAGCAGAATGGACAGCAGCAGGTTGGCCAGAAAAAGCGGGTCACGCAGGATTTTCGCTTGCTCGGCGAGGCCGACCTTGGCGGTAGGTTCCAGACGTGGCATCGACAGCGCCAGTAGCAGGGCCATCAAGGCAGACAGGACAGTCAGCGCCCAGAAGGCGCCGCGCCAGCCCACTGCGTCAGCAAACAGAGTGCCCAGCGGAATACCGAACAGCATTGCGGCAGAGATGCCGAGGTACACCTGCGCAACGGCTTTGCCCGCGCGTTTGGGCCCGGCCAGCAAGCTTGCGGTTTCGCTGGCGGTGCCCCAGAACACTGGCAATGCCAGTGCCGGGATGAATCGTGCCAGTGCGAGTATCCAGACATTGCTCGACACCGCTGCCAGCGCATTGGATGCCGCGAAGATCAGCAGGATGACGATAAAGGTGCGTTTACGGTCCAGGTGCGAAAGCATGGCGGTCAGCGGCGGGCCGAAGAGCATCACCGTGAAGGCGAACAGTGTGACCAGCAAGCCGGCCGTTGAGATGGAGATTCCCAGATCGCGGGCCAGTGATGGCAACAGCCCGATGATGAGAAATTCAGTGGTGACAATCACGAAGCCGGCCAGCGCCAGAATCGCGATGGACAAACCAGCACCGGTCGAGCTTTCGCTCGTGGTGCCAGAGGCGGCAGTTTCCAGAGACGGCATGATACAAACCTGTTAAAAAATATGTCCGCAAGCTTATTGCAGAAATCGATTCCTATCTTTGGCAAATATTCCGTACATTATGGAATCAGATTCATCAATGGGAACTCAAGGTGCTGTCTACCGATCGTTTGAAAGGCATCGAAACCTTCGTCGCCGTTGCCAGCGCAGGCAGTTTTACCGCAGCCGCCGAACGTCTGAGCCTGACCAATTCGGCGGTTAGCAAAAGTGTTTCGCGCCTGGAGAGCCGCTTGGGCATGCGCCTGTTCGAGCGCACCACGCGCAGCCTGGCGCTGACCGAGGAGGGTGTGGCTTATCACGCGGTGTGCACGCGCATGCTGGCCGAACTTGAGGCCGCTGAAACCGCACTTGCCGCTCAGCGTTCCGAGCCAGCCGGGCAGTTACGCATCGACCTGCCTGCCACGTTTGGCCGCCTGCATGTGTTGCCATTGATTCTCGACTTTACCGGGCAGCATCACAAATTGCGTCCGCGGGTGACGTTCACCGACCGGTTCGTCGATATTCTCGAGGAGGGCATCGATCTCGCCGTGCGCATCGGCGGCCCGCTCATCTGGCCAGCAGGCGTGGCGCACCGTTACCTGGGCACTGAACGGGTGATCTTCTGCGCGGCGCCGGCTTATCTGCAACGGCATGGCACACCGACGACGTTCGAGGACCTTGCCCGTCACGCCTGTATTCTGTTTGGCCGAGGCGATGGCAGCACCAGCCCGTGGCTATTTGTCGATGAACAGGGGCAGCAAGAGGCGCGCGCGATCGAGGCACGGCTGGTGATCGGCAATGGTGAAGCCCAGGTCGCTGCGGTGACATCGGCATGGGGCATTGCCCAACTGGCGACCTGGTTGATCAAGGATCAGTTGCAGCGTGGCGAGCTGGTGGAGATTCTTCCACAGCTCGCCACCGAAGGCCTGGCCCTGCACCTGGCCTGGCCGCGCAACCGCGAGTCATTGCCCAAGGTGCAGGCTCTGGTTGAGCGGTTGTCCGGCGTGTTACGGGTGGATTGAATCGGGTTAGCAGGCTGCGTCTCGCATCACTCACCGATGACTGTTTTCACCAGTGCTGCCTGCTCTTTCGGATTTTTCGCGTTGGACACCACGTTCAAAACAGCTGCGCGAGTACCCGATGCGGCAATGATCGACGTGGTCAGCACCTTCGCGTCACTCATCGTGGCTGAACTGTCTACTTGGCGCACACCTAGGCCGTTTTTCTTGACGATCTTGCGTTCGCTCAGTTTTTTGAAGTCCTTGTAGCCAGCGCTCTGATGGTCAACGATGCCAGCCGCTATGCCGTCGAGCATGGCCGAATCGTTATCGCTAGCCTCAACGCTCATGGGCAGCGTTGTTTCCGTGACAATGAGCACGCGTTTTTCCGTAGCATTGGTGTACATCTTTCCGTATACGCCCTGAGCTTTTGCCTTCGCGTCTACTTCTGGCATTTCACCCTGCACATAGCCCGCAGGCACGGTAAACGCCAGTTTGCCGCCCAACAACGAAACCTTCTGCGCAGCAGGCACTGGCGCCTTTACAGGTGCAGCAGCCTCGACCTTGGTGGCCGCTTGTACGTTGATTGCAACCTGGCTGGCAGCCAGCGCGACACACACCGCTATTGCCTTGAAACCGAAAGACCGCATGGAAATTCCTTTTTGACTGTTAATGGAGCGAGGCACTTGCGCCTGAGGCATGTGAGTAGCCGGGCAGTTAAAAGTGCCCATGAAAAACGGCCAGCCCGATTGCTCGGTTGGCCGTTTTTTATTGCGTCTGCGCTTATTCGGCGATCTGCAACTTGCGCGACTCGGTGTAAACGTAGCGCACCTTCTCGTATTCGAACGGCGAGTTCAGCTGGCCATAACGGAAGCTGGTGACGTAGCGACGATCGATTGCACGCAGCAGGGTGATTTCCGGGTGATCGCTGCTGACTTCAGCGACGTTGAGGAAGTTGATCTGCGTTTCTGCGGTGTAGTCGAACAGCATACCGCCGGTGTCACGCAGGTTCGACGGGCCGAACAGCGGCAACACCAGATAAGGGCCGGCAGGCACGCCATAGAAGCCCAGTGTCTGACCGAAGTCTTCGCTCTGGCGTGGCAGACCCATCATGGTCGCAGGGTCCCAGAGGCCGGCGATACCGATCGTGGTGTTGAGCAGTAGACGACCAGTGGTGTCCAGCGAACGCTCGCCCTTGAACTGCAGCAGGCTGTTCAGCAGGTTGGAGACGTCGCCCAGATTGCTGAAAAAGTTGCTCACGCCGCTGCGCACGAAGCCGGGCGTGACGTAGCGGTAGCCATCCACGACAGGCAGGAACACCCACTCGTCAAAGCGATAGTTGAAGTGATAGACCCGGCGATTCCACGATTCCAGCGGATCGTAGACTTCCAGTGCGTTGATCGAGGCGCGCTCGAACTCACGCTGATCCAGCCCGGGGTTGAACTGCAGCGACTTCAGCGGCTGAGTAAAGCCGTCCGCATCGGTCTGGCGCGCTACCGTGGCCGGGTGCTGAGCTTTGTTGCCGGTGTCCGCGTCAGCGGCCTGGACCGTGCCAGCACACAGCAGTGCGGCAAGGAGTAAAAGACGTTTAGCCACGGAAAAACTCCAGCATGGCGTCGGTGTTGACGCGGTAGTTAAGGTTGCCGCAATGCCCGCCGTAAGGATAAACGGTCAGACGATCACCAAATGTCTTGCGCAGAAAGCCCAGATCACCTGCGCCCAGAATCACGTCGTCCGCGTTGTGCATAACGGCGATCTTGGTGTTGCTGTGCAGATAATCCTTCAGCGCGTACAGGCTGACCTGATCCACCAGTTGCAGCAGGCTGCCACCATCAGTGCGGGCACGCCACATCGGAATGACCTGTTCGGTCAGGTAGCAATCGAAGTCGCATTGCAGGGCGCGCTTGAGGAACGGCGTCAGGCTGGTGCCTTCGGAAATCGGGAATTTCGGCGGAATGATCAGGCCACGACGGTTGATCAGGTCCGAGGTGAACGCGATGTCGGCCGACGAGAAGCGGAACGATGTGCCGATCAGCATGGCCATCTGTTCGTTGGTCAGGTGCTGCTTGGACTGCTGGAAGTCGAACAGCAGTGCGTCATTGAGGTCGATGTAGCCTTTTTGCCGGAAGTAGCGCGTCAGCTTGGCCAGCACCAGCTCATAGAACGTGGTGGTGTTGTTGATGCCCTTGACGTTGGTCTGAACCAGTTTGTCGAGGTTGCTGATCGAGGTGTAGAGGTTGACCGGCGGGTTGAGCAGCAACACTTTCTTGAAGTTGAAGCTGCGTCGCGTTTCATCCAGCTTGCTGACGAACGCGGCGTTCAGCGCCCCGAGGCTATACCCGGTGAGGTAGTAGTCGGTGACTGGCAACTGCGCTTGCTGGGCACGGATGGCCTGCATCACGCGATAAAGGTCTTCTGCGTCTTCGGTGGAAACACCAGGGGTCGCAAAGCGCGACGCCGAGCTCATGAAGTCATAGCTGGTCGGCGAAGACAGCTGCACAACGTGGTAGCCCGCGCCGTAATACAGCTTCTTCAGGAATTCGTTGATGGTGCTGTTATAAGGCGCGCCGGTGCCAGCGATCAAAAAGATCAGCGGTGCGGCATGATCCTGTCTGGCCAGACGGTAGTGCAGTTTTTTTACGGCCCAGAAGTTGTCGGGCAGCGTGAACTCGCGTTCAGGGTGCAGATTCAGCGTGTAGACGTCCTGATCGATGTCTTCATCGTCGGGCAGGTCGGGGCGCAGATCGGGCGGTGTACTGGCAATGGTCGCTTCAAACGGATTAGTCAGCGGGTAGCCATAGGTGGCGGGGTCGACGTTGGTCGCCAGAGCGGACGCACTTAAACACAAGCCACCTATAACGGTAGCGAAGCGCAGAAAACGGAGCATGACTAAATCCCTTGGGAAAGAAGTGCTGATGAGATACGCAGGCTATGACCAAGGTGTAGTGCCAAAGTGCCGCATCCACCGGTTAACCGTGTAAATATGACGGAACAATACACGTTTCGGGGATTTTTCAACGCAGATATGCGGTTTATTTTTTCGCATGCGGCGCAGATTGGGCGCTATGCCCAAGCGGTCGGGGCTCGTCGCCGCTATATCCAGCAACAATGCCGGGTTTGTGCGGCGGTTTTTCAGAAGGCACAAAGCACAAAGGAGAGCCGTGGCTCTCCTCCAATGTGTTTTACCTGCTCTTTTTATTGTTATAGGGCGGCCTGTTCTTGTTGTTGGCGACCAGTCCCTTTACAGCGTTCTTGTGCGACCCCCAATCAGGGTCAAGAGCAAACGTATTTTTTTGAGCGCTGATTCACTTTAATCATCTGTCTGCACAACAGCCTGATCCCACCGGTTCTGGAGCTACCTGACGGTAGTTTTATTGTTCTCTGTCCGGTCGCGAGGCCTTTCACCGAAAGGTCCCTGTAAAGCTGATCCACTCCAAAAAAATCTGTTAGCTGCGCCTCTGTCCGTTTTGTTCTTGTTATGTCAGAGCCGTTACGTCTTGTTTTTATTGGTTTGCTGCGTCGTTTTTTGTTTTTGTTGTGCAAGAGAGATAGCAGAAGCTGTGCCAACTTTTTCAAAGCCTTTTAAAACAATGACTTAGCTGTGCTATGGGGCGAGATGAGTGGGCTACGCTGGAAAAACTGTTCCCGTGTTACCCGTTCGGGCCGGTGGATGTGAGTCGCGGTAACACATCCTGTTTCCTTTTATAAAACGAGCAGGTTCAGACGTTTTTCTGCAGCGCTTGTCGCTGATGACTTCATGTTGTCGTTTCCCATTGCCCCAGTGTCGTAGCCAGAGCATGCCTGCTTGCCCGGCAGGTTGATGATTACGGTCGCATTTGCTGCGTGTCACTGCGCGTGGCGGCGATCAAAGCGTGCGGGGTGTGGGAGCGGTTTTGAAAACAACGTTGACGAAGCCCGACAACCGTCGGTGCAGACTTCCGGGGAAGCGATAATGATGATGCGAAAAATACTGGGGGCGGGTGCCGCTCTGGTACTTGCGGTCAGCTCCACGCTAGCGATTGCTGAAACCAAAACCCTGACCATCGGCTATGTAGAAGGCTGGTCCGACAGCGTTGCAACGACCTTCGTGGCCTCCGAGGTGATCAAGCAGAAGCTGGGCTACGACGTCAAACTGCAGGCAGTCGCGGCCGGGATCATGTGGCAGGCAGTGGCGACCGACAAGCTGGACCTGATGCTGTCTGCCTGGCTTCCGGGCACTCACGGTGAGTACTACACCAAGTACAAGGACCAGGTCGTCAACTATGGCCCCAACTTCAAGGACGCGAAGATCGGCCTGATCGTGCCCGAGTATGTAAAAGCCAAAAGCATCGAAGACCTGAAGACCGACGCCTCCTTCAACAAGAAGATCACCGGGATCGATGCGGGCTCGGGCGTGATGCTCAAGACCGATCAGGCCATCAAGGATTACGGCCTGGATGGCTACAAACTGCAGGCCAGTTCCGGCGCAGGCATGATTGCCGAGCTGACCCGCGCCGAGAAGGCGCAAAAGGCCATCGTGGTGACGGGCTGGGTACCGCACTGGATGTTCGCCAAGTGGAAACTGCGTTTCCTCGACGACCCTAAAGGCGTCTATGGCGCTGCTGAAACCGTCGATAACGTCGCCAGCCTGACGCTTGAGAAAAAAGCGCCGGAAGTCGTCGCCTTCCTGAAAAAATTTCAGTGGGCGTCCAAGGATGAAATCGGTGAAGTGATGCTGGCTATTCAGGACGGTGCCAAGCCCGAAGCTGCCGCAAAAGACTGGGTGGCCAAGCACCCGGACCGGGTCGCTGCATGGACCGCTAAATAGTCTCGAAACGCTCTGCAAAGAGGCTCTCAAGAACCTGTCAAGGCCGTCTGGTGTTATCGCCAGACGGCTTTTTACGTTGCGCGATCAGGGTATTTTCTCAAGCTACGGACTGGCGGTGCATTTGCGCTGTGCAGAGCCAGGCATCTACGGCTAATGTCGTTCTAATACTAAGGTCGTCTGGAGTGCGCGCCGGACCCGACTAAAGTGCGTTACGTGACATCTCATCTGTGCTGCGAGGACAAAAACAATGAACGACAGCATTTACCTCTCGATTCAAAACAGCCCCCGTTTCAAGGAGCTGGTATCCAAAAGAGAGCGTTTCGCCTGGATTCTCTCGGCGATCATGCTTGGCCTGTATGCGGCCTTTATTCTTTTGATTGCTTACGGGCCCCATATTCTGGGTGCCAAGTTGAGCCCGACTTCAACCATTACCTGGGGAATGCCGATAGGCGTAGGGCTGATCCTTTCTGCGTTTGTGTTGACCGCCATCTATGTTCGCCGTGCCAATGGCGAATTCGATGACTTGAACAACGCCATCCTGAAGGAGGCTCAGCAATGATCCGGCGCCTATCAGCAGCACTTGGCCTGGCCGCATTCGCGCCGACCCTCTGGGCGGCAGATGCATTGACTGGCGCAGTACAGAAACAACCCCTGAACGTCGCTGCGATCGTCATGTTCGTGATCTTCGTCGCGTTCACGCTGTACATCACCTACTGGGCCTCAAAGAAGAACAAGACCGCATCGGACTATTACTCGGCGGGTGGCAAGATCACCGGCTTTCAGAATGGTCTGGCGATTGCTGGTGACTACATGTCGGCAGCCTCTTTTCTGGGTATTTCCGCACTGGTCTACACCTCCGGCTACGACGGCCTGATCTACTCGATCGGCTTCCTGGTGGGCTGGCCGATCATTCTGTTCCTGATCGCCGAGCGCCTGCGTAACCTGGGTAAATACACCTTTGCCGACGTAGCCTCTTATCGCCTCAAGCAAAAAGAGATTCGCACACTGTCTGCCTGTGGTTCGCTGGTGGTGGTGGCGTTTTATCTGATTGCGCAAATGGTCGGTGCGGGCAAGCTGATCCAGTTGCTGTTTGGTCTGGACTACACCGTTGCAGTGGTGCTGGTCGGTATTCTGATGTGCCTTTACGTGCTGTTCGGCGGCATGCTGGCGACCACCTGGGTACAGATCATCAAAGCGGTGATGCTGCTTTCCGGTGCCTCGTTCATGGCGCTGATGGTCATGAAACACGTCAACTTCGACTTCAACATGCTGTTCTCCGAGGCGATCAAGGTTCACCCTAAAGGTGAAGCGATCATGAGCCCGGGCGGGCTGGTAAAAGACCCGATCTCGGCGTTCTCGCTGGGTCTGGCGTTGATGTTCGGTACGGCGGGTCTGCCGCACATTCTGATGCGCTTCTTCACCGTGAGTGATGCCAAGGAAGCCCGTAAGTCGGTGCTCTACGCCACTGGCTTTATCGGCTACTTCTACATCCTGACCTTCATCATCGGTTTTGGCGCGATCCTGCTGGTCAGCACCAACCCGGCATTCAAGGATGCAGCGGGTGCCTTGCTGGGCGGCAACAACATGGCGGCGATTCACCTGGCCGATGCGGTCGGTGGCAGTCTGTTCCTGGGCTTCATTTCTGCCGTCGCCTTCGCGACCATCCTGGCGGTGGTTGCCGGTCTGACGCTGGCCGGTGCGTCGGCGGTCTCCCATGACCTGTACGCCAGTGTGATCAAGGCGGGCAAAGCCAACGAGAAAGACGAAATCCGCATCTCGAAAATGACCACCATTGCACTGGCTGTCGTGGCGATCCTGTTGGGTATTGCTTTCGAAAGTCAGAACATCGCGTTCATGGTGGGCCTGGCGTTCTCCGTCGCGGCAAGTTGCAACTTCCCGATACTGCTGCTTTCCATGTACTGGAAAAACCTGACCACCCGTGGCGCCATGATTGGTGGCTGGATGGGCCTGATCAGCGCTGTGGTGCTGATGGTGCTCGGCCCGACCATCTGGGTGCAGATCCTGCACAACCCTAAAGCCATCTTCCCTTACGAATACCCGGCGCTGTTCTCTATCGCCATCGCATTCGTGGGTATCTGGTTCTTCTCCATCACCGACAAGTCGAAAGCGGCAGAGGGCGAACGCGCCTTGTTCTACCCGCAGTTCGTCCGGTCGCAGACGGGGCTGGGTGCCAGCGGTGCGGTTTCTCACTAAGTAGCACGTGCAACGAACGAAGCAGCCCCCATGGGCTGCTTTTTCATGGGCGATGGTTTTTTTAGGGCCATAAAAAACCCCGCTTGAGAAAGCGGGGTTTTCGTTACTACTCACTGCTTGAAGCAGCGGGTCATATCTTGCCGAGCAACACCAGAATCAGCAGGATCACCAGGATCGTACCGATGATGCCCGACGGACCGTAGCCCCAGCTGCGCGAGTGCGGGAATACCGGAAGACCGCCGACCAGCAGCAGAATCAGAACGATGATAAGAATAGTGCCGATGCCCATGACGAGTTCCCTCTTTGAATTCCAGTTAAATAGCTATTGCAGTTAAATCGTTTGCCACGAAGGGCGCTTTATTTGCCTGCTTGAAACATCCGACTGCGCGTGTTCGGTAAAGGTTCGGCTTATTTTCAACATTTTCTTACATCTTCAAAAAATCATTAAAATCATGGGTTTGATGCGTTTTTGTCCGACAATAATTCAGTCTTATCAGCAAGTAATAACGTGAAATAGTCTTAGAAATCATTGAACTTAATGGCGTGTAAGCTCTCGCTTATTGGTGTCGGTGGGCTAGACCTCCCACATTCTGTCACGGCTGAGGGCACGCCGATGTTTTATCGAATAGCGGCAGATGCGGTAGTGGCGTTTCACCTCCTGTTCATTGTGTTCGTTCTGTTTGGCGGGCTGCTGGTATGGAAAAGGCCCTGGCTGGCCTTGCTGCACGTTCCGGCCATCATCTGGGGGGCGGCAGTCGAGTTTCTGCACCTCTATTGCCCGCTGACACCGCTGGAAAATGCCCTGCGCAGTAGCGCTGGCGAGCAGGGTTATGACGGGGGCTTTGTCGAGCATTACCTGATCCCGCTGATTTACCCGGCAGGGCTGACGCCTGGCGTGCAACTCTGGCTGGGCGGCATTGTTGTGCTGGTCAATGTGATGGTGTACGGCAGGCTGCTGGTGCATTACGTGTCCCGCGCGCGGCGCTCATGAGGCTGCGGGTTTGCTCCAGGCATTCAGCACCTTGATGGTGGGTTTGTCGGGCCTTGGCTGTGATTACACTCAGGCAACTTCGGCATCTCACAAGGCACTCGGTTATGCAAAACCGCATCATGATTACTGGCGCCGGCTCTGGTCTGGGCCGTGAAATGGCACTGCGCTGGGCGCGCGATGGATGGCGGCTGGCATTGTCGGATATCAATGATGCCGGTTTGCAGGAAACCCTGGCCCTGGTACGCGAGGCGGGCGGTGACGGTTTTGTTCAGCGCTGCGACGTTCGTGATTACAGCCAGCTCACCGCATTCGCTCAGACCTGCGAAGAGCGCTTCGGCGGCATGGACATCATCGTCAACAATGCAGGCGTGGCGTCGGGTGGTTTCTTCAACGAGCTGTCGCTGGAAGACTGGGACTGGCAGATTGCAATCAACCTGATGGGCGTGGTCAAAGGCTGCAAAGCGTTCTTGCCGATGTTGCAGGCGAGCAAGGGCAAGATCATCAACATCGCCTCAATGGCCGCGCTGATGCAGGCCCCGGCCATGAGCAATTACAACGTTGCCAAGGCGGGCGTGGTGGCGCTTTCCGAGAGCCTGCTGGTTGAACTGCGCGATCAGGATGTCGGCGTGCATGTGGTCTGCCCGTCGTTCTTTCAGACCAACCTGCTTGATTCCTTTCGCGGCCCCACCCCGGCGATGAAAGCGCAGATCGGCAGGCTGCTGGAAAAATCCCCGATCACCGCTACAGACATTGCCGATTACATCTTCACGCAGGTAGCCGAAGGCGAATTCATGATCCTGCCCCACGAAGAAGGCCGCCTGGCCTGGGACATGAAGCGCCAGCAGCCACAGGCGATGTACGACGAGATGACCGTGATGTGCGCCAAAATGCGCGCAAAGGCCCAGAAAGGGCACGCCTGACTGAGACATCGTTGCGCACGCTCAAGCAGTTCGCGACGCTCTGCGTCGCCAAAGAGGACGCGGAGCGTCCAGAACGGCATACGACGCGGAGCGTCGCACGATAGTGGTCGTTAAGATTATCGCTCCCTACGCGCGCCCACCGGTCAGAAGCCATCTCGGTCATGACCGCACAGTTTTCTGATAGGGTTGCGCGCATCGTTCAGCCCTGTCCCGAGAACCTTTCATGCTCAATTACCTGTGGTTTTTCCTCGCCGCCCTGTTCGAGATAGCTGGCTGCTACGCTTTCTGGCTCTGGCTGCGTCAGGGTAAAAGTGCGCTGTGGGTGATTCCGGCGCTGATCAGCCTGACGCTGTTCGCCTTGCTGTTGACGCGTGTGGAAGCGGCTTATGCCGGGCGAGCCTATGCGGCGTATGGCGGGATTTACATTGTGGCGTCGATTGCCTGGCTGGGGCTGGTGGAGCGGGTCAGGCCGCTGGGCACCGACTGGCTGGGGCTGGCGTTTTGCGTGATCGGCGCGACGATCATTCTGCTGGGGCCGCGCTGGTCAGCGCCCTGAAACGGTCAGCCAACAGCGGCATTTCCTACAATTTTGACTAGAAAGTAAGACGTTTCCTTCAGTCTTTTCCGATGCGGTTGCAGGACGTTACTGATTTGCCATCAGTGCATTGAAGCCCCTTCGCTTGCGATGCACCCTGCCTCTTTTGCGTAACGAAGAGGCAAAACACATGCTGGTATTGACGCGGGACATTGGCGAAACGTTTTCCATTGGTGATGACATCACCGTGCAGATTCTGGGCGTGAACGGCAATCAGGTCCGACTGGGCATCAGTGCGCCCAAGGACATCAAGGTTCACCGGGCCGAGGTGTACAAGCGAATCGCCAACAAGCTTTCGCAGCAGGCCGTGCAGACGCAGCCATAGCCTCAGTCAAAAAACTCTTTGGGCACATCGTGTTTGAGCATCAACTGACATTGTTGGCTCTCAAGGTCGAAAAAGATCACCGCCTGACCTTTGGTCAGCGCATGTCTGACGCGCAATACACGGGTTTGCAGGGGCGTTTCGTCGCCGTTGTCAGTGCCCTCGCGGGTGACAAAGTCCTCGATCAGGCGGGTGAGGGTGTCAGGTTCCAGTTGATCGTAGGGGATAAGCATGGCGGTTCTCTTGTCGATGAGCGGCGATGATAGAACTGCGGTGCCAGGCACCGCAATTCAATTCACGGAGCCTCAACTCTCCTCGCGATTCTGCCCGATCAGGCTGTCTACCGGCGGCACGCGGGTGTCGGACTCCATCTGCGCGTCATGTTCAATCTGATGACTGAACCGCTCCAGTGAACTCTGCGCCGGTTTGGCATCGCTGGCGAACACTGGCGGGCTGAGGATGTACGCGCCAAGCAGCTTGCTGAGCGCGGCCAGGCTGTCGATATGGGTGCGCTCGTAGCCGTGGGTGGCGTCGCAGCCAAAAGCCAGCAGGGCGGTACGAATATCGTGCCCCGACGTCACCGCAGAATGCGCATCGCTGTAGTAGTAGCGGAACAGGTCGCGGCGGACCGGCAGCTCGTTTTCCACGCCCAGACGCAGCAAATGACGAGACAGGTGGTAATCATAAGGACCGCCCGAGTCCTGCATCGCCACGCTCACCGCGTGTTCGCTGGAGTGCTGGCCGGGTGCGACCGGTGCGATGTCGATACCGACGAACTCGCTCACGTCCCAGGGCAGCACGCCCGCTGCACCGGTGCCGGTTTCTTCGGTGATGGTGAACAGTGGATGGCAGTCGATCAGCGGCTCGGCACCGCTTTCGACGATCGACTTGAGCGCCGCCAGCAGCGCGGCAACACCAGCCTTGTCGTCCAGATGGCGGGCACTGATGTGGCCGCTCTCGGTGAACTCCGGCAGCGGGTCGAATGCCACGAAGTCGCCAATGCCGATGCCCAGTGATTCACAATCAGCGCGGGTGGTGCAGTAGGCATCCAGGCGCAGCTCGATGTGGTCCCAGCTGATCGGCATTTCATCCACAGCGGTATTGAAGGCATGCCCGGACGCCATCAATGGCAACACGCTGCCACGGATCACGCCGGTGTCCGTGAACACGCTGACCCGGCTGCCTTCGGCAAACCGGCTGGACCAGCAGCCGACGGCGGCAAGCGCCAGACGGCCATTGTCTTTGACCTCCCGAACGCTGGCACCAATGGTGTCCAGGTGCGCGGATACTGCGCGGTCGGGGCTGTTCTGTTTACCCTTGAGGGTTGCGCGAATCGTGCCGCGACGGGTCAATTCAAACGGGATACCCAGTTCTTCCAGACGCTCGGCCACGTAGCGCACGATGGTGTCGGTGAAGCCCGTGGGGCTTGGGATCGCGAGCATTTCCAACAGAACTTTCTGCAGGTATTTCAGATCCGGATCGGGAATGGTTGCAGGGGTCATGAATGCTCCTTATGGAGCAGTTGCAAGCCACAGGCTGCCAGGGTCAAAACCCCGGTGTGCAGCCTGTTACTCGCAGCTGCGATCAGATATGCACAGGCAGGCTGTGCGGAAACAGCAGATCGACGAAACGTTCGGCAGTAGGTTGCGGTTCATGGTTGGCCAGCCCGACGCGTTCGTTGGCTTCAATGAACACATAGTCGGGCTGATCGGCAGCGGGCACCATCAGGTCCAGGCCGACCACCGGAATATCCAGCGCTCGGGCAGCACGTACCGCTGCGTCACTGAGTACCGGGTGCAAGATGGCCGTGACATCTTCCAGACAGCCTCCGGTGTGCAGGTTGGCAGCGCGGCGTACGGCCAAACGCTGATCCATCGGCAAGATATCGGCATAGTCAAAACCGGCCTCACGCACTGTGCGCTCGGTTTCCTGGTCCATCGGGATACGGCTTTCACCATCGGTCGCGGCAGCACGGCGACGGCTTTGCGCTTCGATCAACTGCTTGATGGTGTGACGGCCATCGCCAATGATTTCTGCAGGGCGACGTATCGCAGCGGCCACCACCTGAAAGCCGATCACCACGATGCGCAGGTCCAGGCCCTCGTGAAAGCTTTCCAGGATCACCCGGCTGTCGAACTGACGGGCCTGTTCGATGGCGCTCTGCACGTCTTCAAGCGTGCGCAGGTCAACCGCGACGCCCTGGCCTTGCTCGCCATCGAGCGGCTTGACCACGACTTGCTTGTGCTCTTCGAGAAACGCACGATTGTCGGCCTCATCGCCCGCCCGCTGCTGCGCCGGCAAACGCAGCCCGGCCGCTTTCAGGGCGCGGTGGGTCAGGCTCTTGTCCTGGCACAGTGTCATGCTGACCGCGCTGGTCAGGTCGCTCAACGATTCCCGGCAGCGAATACGACGGCCGCCATAGCAAAGCGTGAACAGCCCTGCATCGGCATCGTCTACCTGCACGTCAATACCGCGACGATGGGCCTCTTCGACGATGATCCGCGCATACGGATTGAAGTCCGCCTTCGGGCCAGGGCCTAGAAACAGCGATTCGTTGATGCCGTTTTTGCGTTTGATGGCGAAGGTCGGCAGATTGCGAAAATTCAGCTTGGCGTACAGCGCCTTGGCCTGCTCGTTGTCATGCAGCACCGACAGATCAAGGTAGCTCAGGCCACGGCTCATGAAATGCTCGATCAGATGGCGAACCAACACCTCACCCACACCTGGGCGTGTGCACTGCGGGTCAACCGCCAGGCACCACAGGCTGCTGCCTTTTTCCGGGTCGTTGAACGCCTTTTGATGATTCAGGCCCATGACACTGCCGATGATCGTGTTGCTGCCTTCGTCCTCGGCCACCCAGTACACCGGGCCGCCCTGATGACGCGGGGTGAGCAGGGCAGGGTCGATGGGCAACATGCCGCGTGCCAGGTACAGGTTATTGATGGCCTGCCAGTCGGTTTCGTTGTGCGCCCGGCGGATACGATAACCGCGGAACACGCGCTGCGCCGGACGGTAGTCGCTGAACCACAGACGCAACGTGTCCGACGGGTCGAGAAACAACTGTTGCGGCGCTTGCGCCAGCACCTGCTGTGGCGCGGCCACATACAAGGCAATGTCGCGTTCGCCGGCTTTCTCGTTAAGCAGGTCCTGTGCCAGCGCTGCCGGGTCAGGATACGTATGACCGATCAGCAGGCGCCCCCAGCCACAATGCAGGGCCAACGGCTCTGCATCGATCTGGCTGCCATCTTCGGCTAGGCGCGCTTGCAGGCGTTCATACGAGGGCGACTGTCCGCGCAACAGGCGTTGGCTATAAGTCGTCGCGTTCTGTTTCATCAATCACAGTCCTTGTTCGCTGAGCCACAGGTTCAGCGCGGCCAACTGCCACAACTTGGAGCCGCGCAGCGGCGTGAGCTGGCCTTCGGGATTGGTCAGCAGCTTGTCGACCATGGTCGGGTTGAACAGGCCGCGGTCCTGGCTCGGATCGGTCAGCAGTTCACGTACCCAATTGAGTGTATCGCCCTGCAAATGCTTGAGGCCGGGCACAGGGAAATAGCCCTTCTTGCGGTCGATCACTTCTGATGGAATGACCAGCCGCGCCGCTTCTTTCAGCACTTGCTTGCCGCCATCGGGCAGCTTGAACTTGCCCGGAATACGCGCCGACAACTCGACCAGACGATAATCGAGAAACGGCGTGCGCGCTTCCAGGCCCCAGGCCATGGTCATGTTGTCGACACGTTTGACCGGGTCGTCGACCAGCATCACCGTGCTGTCCAGACGCAGCGCCTTGTCGACCGCAGCGTTGGCACCCGGTTGGGCGAAGTGATCGCGAACGAAGTCTCCGGCTGCATCGTTGGCAGTACGCCATTTTGGCTGAACAGTGTCCGCGTATTCGGCGTAGCTGCGGTCCACAAAGGCGTCACGGTAGGCCGCGACCGGGTCGCTTGCGCCATCGACTTGCGGGTACCAGTGATAACCGGCAAACAGCTCGTCAGCGCCCTGGCCGCTCTGCACGACCTTGCAGTGCTTGGCCACTTCGCGCGACAGCAGATAAAAGGCGATGCAGTCGTGGCTGACCATTGGTTCGCTCATGGCGCGGAACGCCGCAGGCAACTGTTCGATGATCTCGCTTTCCTGAATGCGCAACTGATGGTGACGCGTACTGTAATGCTTGGCGATCAGGTCCGAATATTGAAATTCATCGCCACGTTCGCCGCCAGCATCCTGGAAGCCGATGGAGAAGGTTGACAGGTCCTCGACACCCACTTCGCGTAGCAGGCCGACCAGCATGCTCGAATCGACACCGCCGGAAAGCAGCACGCCGACATCCACTGCCGCACGCTGACGAATGGCCACCGCTTCGCGGGTGCTGTCCAATACACGGTCGCGCCAGTCTTCCAGAGTGAGATTTTTCTCGTCCTCGTGGGGACCATAAGGCAGGGTCCACCAGACTTTCTGCTCGACCTTGCCGCTGGCGTCAATGCGCATCCAGCTGGCAGGCGGCAACTTCTCGACGCCGGCCAGCAGCGTACGCGGTGCAGGCACCACAGCATGGAAGTTGAGGTAATGATTGAGCGCCACCGGATCAAGCATCCCGCTGATATCACCGCCCTTGAGCAGGGCAGGCAGCGAGGACGCGAAGCGCAGGCGCTTGTCGGTTTTCGACAGGTACAACGGCTTTACGCCGAGGCGGTCACGGGCAATGAACAGCTGCTTGCTGTCGCGCTCCCAGATGGCAAAGGCAAACATGCCATTGAGCTTGGGCAGCATCTCTGCGCCCCACGCGTGGTAGCCCTTGAGCAATACCTCGGTGTCGCCACCGGAATGGAACTGATAGCCAAGGCTTTCCAACTCGGCACGCAATTCGGGAAAATTGTAGATCGCACCGTTGAAGGCCATCGACAGGCCAAGGTTGCTGTCGATCATCGGCTGCGCCGAGCCGTCCGACAGGTCCATGATTTTCAGACGGCGATGCCCAAGGGCAATCGGCCCCTGGCTATGAAACCCCCACGCATCCGGGCCGCGAGGCGCCAGCTCATGGGTAATGCGTTCAACAGCGGCAAGGTCCGCTGGTTGATGGTCGAAACGAAGTTCACCTGCTAATCCGCACATAAGTCCTTACCGGGTTTCCGTTGGGGAGGTGACTGAGAAAGTGCAGTCACCCAGAAACTGACCCAGTGAGGACAGGGTAGTTTTAGATCAAAAAGCTATAAGCAGGCAAGTACAGTTGTCGAGTTCGCATCAGCTGGCCCGACAGCCAGCAGTAAGGAACAACCATGGGTTTTCGTGAAGCGTGGTGTAACGAAATAAAAAACATAACCCTGGGAACACTTTTCTACATTGTTTTAATATGCGTCCAGGGTTATATTTTTGTATCGATTGGCAAGGAGGTGGAGGTGCAAAGCAGGCAATTGGTAAAGGAGCTTGAAGCAGATGGTTGGGTTCTTGATCGTGTCACCGGCAGTCACCATATGTTCAAACACCCAGAAAAGTCTCAAACAGTTCCGGTGCCGCATCCCAAGAAAGACTTGCCGCTTGGAACAGTAAAGGCCATCAGAAAGCTTGCCGGATTGGCGTAGTTCAGCCTTTATCTTGCAACCTTTTCGGAGAAAAAATGAAATATCCAATATGCATAGAGTGGGGCGATGAGACCACAGCGTTCGGCATTCAGATACCGGACATACCTGGTGCTATCACCGCAGGCGATACCTTTGAGGAGGCTCATGCGGCAGCCGTTGAGATCGCTCATATCATGCTGCAGGAGATTGCAGCCAGTGGCGGGTCTATTCCGAAAGTCGGGACCGTTGCCGAGCATGCCAAAAACCCTGATTTTTCTGGAATGGGCTGGGGCATGCTGGAAATCGATGTAACGCCTTATCTAGGCAAGACGGAAAAGGTCAACGTCACCTTGCCTGGCTTTGTGATCAGACAGATCGACAGCTACGTAAGGGATCACAGCATCAAAAGTCGCTCGACCTTCCTGGCTGATGCTGCGCTGGAAAAGCTCGGTCGAGCGTGACGGCAGTCGAGGTGCTCAATACCCCGTCATCTCCAGATACCCGACCCCCTCCTGACTACCGCTGAAACTCACCGGGCCTTCCCAGTAGGGGATGCTGGTGCCCATCCAGGCTTTGGGGTTCAGTGCCTGGGTGGTGATGTCGAGGTTTCTGCCGGGAATTTTGATTGCCCAGCGGGTGGGCACCTTGTGCTCACCGATTGACGTTTCATTGACAGGTTCGAGGCTGAGTTCGTTGGCGTGGAGCATTTTGGTCGTACCATCGGCGCTGATCCAGTTGCCGGTCAGGTAGGGCGTGCCGTTCTTGTAGCGGATGCGGTAGAGCATCAGGCGCTCGCCGTCGGCCAGTTGCAGGGAGAACCAGTCCCAGCCGCTCTGGTTGGCGGTCAGTGGCTGGCTGCTCCATTCCCGGTCCAGCCACGCTTTGCCGGTGACCTGATGGGTTTTGCCCTCGATGACGACACTGCCTTTGGCGTCGAAAAACGGCTGGCTGTAATAATAGGAAGCCTGGCCCGCTTCCGATTTCTGGCTGTAGCCTTGTTCGCCCTGTAACACCAGCGGTTTGCTGGAGGTAAGTTGCAGGTTGTAACGGAAATCCTTGCCGCTGGCTTTCAGTTGCATCATGGCGAGCGGGTCGTTGTTTTGCGTATCACTGGTGAATGCCCAGTCGTCGATCCAGGCCGAGAAGGGCGCCAGTGTGACGTTCGCCTGGCCGATTCCACCCCGGGCATAACGCTCTGCCACGTAGTGCCCGCTGCTGGATGTGGCCGCCGCATGGCCCAGCCAGATTGTGCCTTCGTTCCAGCCGCTGCCCGGCTGTTTGCCGGGTCGCAGGGCGCTGCGGAACAGCGTCCATTGCACGCCGAAGGGTTGGCCGGTGTCATCTTTCAATGTCGCGGTGATGTACCACCATTCGATGCGAAAGCCAGGGTGCTGGCCGTGGTCCTCGGGAAATGAGAAGACCTTGCCCGGCGTCACCTGAGTGTAGGCGTCGGCGGCATTGCCCAGCCCGGCGAAGCCGCTTTCGGGCTGCGGTTTGTCATCGCAGGCCGCGAGCAGCAATGCGATAGCCAACGGCATCAGCCACTTAATGTTCACTGGCAAAGGTCCTCAGTAAATCCGCTGGGCGGCTGCGGTACAGCTTCAGCAGCGGCCAGGCCGAGGCCAGCAGGGTGGCTAGTATTGCCAGTGACATGAGTTGCAGCAATTGCAGTGGGAATACTTGCAGTGGCAGGCGCCAGCCAAACGCCTGAACATTGATCACCGCATCCAGACACCACGCGATCATCAGGCCCAGCGGTATGGAGAATGCCAGCGTCAACAGGGCCAGCAGCCAGGTTTGCCCCAGGTTGAGCAACATCAGTTGCCGTCGCGTCACACCCAGCGCCCACAACGGGGCGAGTTGCCCGAGGCGGCTCTGGCTCTGGGTCAGCAGGCTGATGAATAGCGCCACGCCAGCCACGCCCAGCGTCAGGCTATTGAGGGCGGCGGTGGCTGAGAATGTACGTTCGAAGATCTGGGTTGACCAACGCTTGATCTGGCTCTGATCGATGATGTGATTGTCGTCGAGCGCAAAGCGGTCTTGCAGTTGCTTGACCAGAGGCGGAATCGCGGCCTGATCGACCCTCAGGTTGAAACGGAACGGGCTCAGTTGCGGCCAGTGGGCAAGCAGATGTTTTTCGTTGACCAGCAGATGGCCCTTGGGGTTTCCATAGTCGGCGTAGATCCCGACGATGCGCGGCGTCCATTGGCCGTTGGGCACGGGGATGTTCAAGGTATCGTTCAGCGTGAGCTTGAGACGGCGCGCCAGTTGTTCGCTGAGCATCACCGTATCGCCGTCACGCAAAAGGTTCCACGGATCACCCTTTACTGATTCAAGCAGCTCCCAGTGCTGGCGGTAGATGGTGTGATCGACCACGCCGAACAGATCGGCGGGCCATCCCTGAACCTGTACCGCTACTTGCCAGTTGGGTATCACTGCGCTGATGTGCGCTTGCTGGCTCAGCCAGGTTTGTAAAGGTTGAGCCTGCGTCGGGTCTTGCGGGCTGACGTAGAGCTCGGCAGTCAGACGCTGGTTCAGCCAGCTATTGAACGTCTGGCGAAAGCCCGAGGTCATGCTGCCCACGCCGATATTGGCCGCCATCGCCAGCAGCAAGGCCATCAATGCCAGGCTCAACGAGGGCAACTGCTGCCTGCAATCAGCCAGAAACCATTGCCCCAGCACCGAACGACTGCGTGTCAGCAGGCCGCCGAGCATGGCATCCAGCAGCACCGGTAGCCCGAGCCCTGCACTGAATAACACGGCGGACATCAACACAAAACCCAGTAACAGGCTGTTGCCGAACAGCAAAGCCAGTAGTGCGACGAGCGCACCGGCCGCTGCAACCCAGGCTTGTCGCCGCAGCCAGCGTGCGTGGGCCTGCTGCCATGCCTGGGCATCTGCCAAGGCAAGCAAAGGCAGACGTGCCGCACGCAACAGGCTGTTGATACCGGCCAGCAAAGCGCCAAGCAGGCTCAGCCCGATGCCGCTGAGCCACCACCACAGGCTGAGGTTCAGTTGGCCAGCGACTTCGGCACCGTAAAGACCGCGCAAACTGGCCACTACATCCGGCAGCAGCAAGCTGGCCAGAAAATAGCCGCTGACCACACCCAGCAGACCACCGAGCAGGGCCATCGCGCCCAGTTCGACGCTCAGGGCCGTGATCAGCATTCGCGCACTGACACCACAGGCACGCAGGTTACGCAGCAGGCCGCGGCGTTGTTCCAGTGCCAGGCCAATGGCCGCGTGGACGATAAACAGGCCCACTCCGAACGACAGAACGCCCAAGGCGCTCAGGTTCAGGTGAAAGCTTTCTGTCAGCCGCTGCAGATTGTTTTCTTCGCCCGTCTTGCTGATGACCAACTGACCGTTCAGTGCTGGCGGCAACTGCGGGTTGCGCGCCGCGAAGTCCTTGTGCAGCAGCAGGCTGGACAATTCATCGGGCTGGCCGAGCAATGCTTGAGCGAAGCCGATGTCAGTGAGTAGCACGCCGGGGGCCATATCGGGTTTGGCGCGCAGCGGCGGCAAGGCAACGCCATTTTCGCCCAGTGGCTGCCGGCCTTCTTCAAGCCCGAGCGACTCAAGGGTCTGCGGTGATACCCAGGTCGCTCCCGGCGGGGTGAGAAAATCAACGACCTGATCAGAGTCCAGTGTCTGTCCGGCCAGTGTGCTGTTCGGCAACGTCAGCGGCTCGATGCCGAGCAATTGCAAGCGCTGGCCTTCCAGCCCCTTGAGCGTGATTCGTCCGCGTATGACTGGCGACACCGGCCAGCCTTCACGGCGCAGCTGTATGTACAGTTCCTGAGCAAACAGCCCGCCGTCGGGCGCTGCGATGCTGGTCTGCGGCTCGCCGCCAATCAACTGGCTGGCACGCTGGTAGCTTTCCCGTGCCTGACTATTGAGCGCCTGCACGCCGGTCAGCAGTGCGGTGGCCAACCACAAACCGGTCAGCACGCTGAAAAATTGCACGGGATGACGTCGCCAGTGGCTCAGTAATGCGCGCAGGGTCCAGTAGAAAACTCGCATCAGCGCTCGCCTTCGACTGCCAGACGACCGAGATGCAGCACCACTCTGCGCGCCAGTCGGTCAGCGACCCGCGGGCTGTGGGTGACCATCAACAGGCTGGTGGGGCTGTCGGCGAGCACATCCAGCAACAATTGCAGCACTTCGTCACTGGTGGTCTCGTCGAGATTGCCGGTGGGCTCGTCAGCCAGGAGCAGGCTGGGCCGTGAAGCGAGGGCGCGACCTATCGCTACCCGCTGCTGTTGTCCGCCGGACAGTTGCTCGGGATAACGATCCAGCAGCGTGCCCAGCCCCAGACGTTCGATCAAGTGCGTCTGCCAGCGCGCATCGAAACGCCCGGCCAGTCGTGCCTGGAACGCCAGATTGTCGGCGATTTTAAGGCTGCCGATCAGGTTGAACTGCTGAAACACCAGACCGATTTCGGTGCGCCGCCAGTTAGCCAGTTGGCTTTCGTTCATCAGGTCCAGGCGTTGGCCGGCAATCTCGATGCTGCCGTCATCGACCTGATCAAGGCCCGCGACCAGATGCAGCAATGTGCTCTTGCCACTGCCGGATTCGCCCATCAACGCCAGGCTTTCGCCCTGTGTCAGGTGCAGGTCCACGCCCCTTAATACATTCAGCGGCCCCTGTGCCGTGGTGTAGCGCTTGAATACGTTTCGCACTTGCAGCATGAGCGGCTCAATATTCCTGACTGAGTTCAAAGAGTAGCGCCTGAGCGCGAGCGCGTCGCGGGTAGATGCCCACTATCGTGCGACGCTCCGCGTCGTATGCCGTTCAGGACGCTTTGCGTCCTCTTTTTGCGACGCAGAGCGTCGAGAGCTGCATTCCCACGCTGGAGCGTAGGGAACGATAATCTCAACTATCGTGCGATGCTCCACGTTGGTCCTGCTTTTCAGGCTACTTCCCGCCGCCGCGAATCAACCCGCGCAGGGCAAACCGGTTAGGGTGACAGGCTTCGGCAACGCTGCGCGGCAAGGGCAGGGGTTCGTTATCGAGCCAGGCGGCGATCAGTTCGGCGCACAGCGGCGCGGTGATCAGCCCACGTGAGCCGTGGCCGCTGTTGACGTACAGGCCGTCCAGCCACGGGCAGGCGATATCCGGCACCTGACGCGCATCCTTGCCCAGCGCAGCATAGGCCTGAACGAACGCCTCGCGGTCTGCCAGCGGACCGACGATCGGCAAATAATCCGGACTGGTGCAACGAAACGCCGCGCGCCCCTGTAACTGCTCGGGCGGCCTGTCAGCGGCCTCAAGGCGAGACGCCAGGTCTGCCGAGATTTCCTGCAACAACGTCAGATTGCCAAGGTGATCCGCCACGTTGGGGGTCAAATCGACACTGTTGAAATCAAAGCTGGCGCCCAACGTGTGTTCACCCAGACGCGCCGGAGCCACATAACCCTCCGCGCACACCACCGTGCGCAACGCAGCACTCGCCCCGGTCTGCGGCAGGCTGGTGATCTGCCCGCGAATGCGTTTGAGCGGCAGCTCGGCACTCTGCGAGAACTGCTTGATGTCCGCCGCCCCGGCCAGTACGACGACAGGCGCGCTGTCGATCAGCTGCGCGTCACTCCACACCTGCCACTGATCATCGACGCGTCGCAGCTCCAGCGCCTGATGATGGGCGATCAGGCGAATATTCGCGTGCTGGATCTGCGCGTGACACAACGCTGGCGGATGCACCCAGCCGCCCTCAGGGTAAAACAGCCCGCCGCTGTTTAGCGCGATGCCGCTCTGCACCTCGGCGGCGCGCCGATCCAGCAGGTGCAGCAGCGATTCAGGGAAGGCCTCGGCGAGTTGCTTCTGGCGTTGTGCCTCCTTGTCGTCGAAGGTCAGTTGCAGCACGCCGCATGCGTCCCACTCGACACCCCGCTGCAAGCGTTCAAGCTGCCTGCGCGTGTGGCCAAAACCACTGAGAATCAACTGTGACAACGCTGTACCGTGCGCTGACAGTTTCAAGTACAGCACGCCCTGCGGGTTGCCTGAGGCCTCCTGCGCGGGTGCCGCGTGACGCTCCAGCAGGCTGACCTGCCAGCCACGTTGCGCCAGGCTCTGCGCCGTGGCGCAACCGGCCAGCCCAGCGCCGATCACCAACGCCTTGCGCTCGCCTGCAAGCGGAGTGGGACGGGCGAACCAGGGCTTGGCGGCAGGCACCGATGTGACGCCCTCCGGCCAGGCGATAAAAGCACCGCGCAGCACTTCCCATTTATGCCCGATACCCGGCACCCGCTTCATCTTGAAACCTGCTGCATTCAGCGAGCGCCGCACCCAGCCGGTGCTGGTGAAGGTGCCAATCGTGGTGCCCGGTGCGGACAGTCGCGCCAGTTCGGCGAACAGTTCCGGGGTCCACATGTCCGGATTTTTCGCCGGCGCAAAGCCGTCGAGAAACCATGCGTCAATCTGCCCGTCCAACTGCGGCAGCATCTGCAGCGCATCGCCGATCAGCAGCGTCAGGGTGACCCGGCCGTTATCGAATACCAGGCGCTGAAAGCCTTCATGTATCGCCACGTATTGCCCGAGCAGTTGATCGGCAAAACGCGACAGCTCCGGCCACAACACCAGAGCACGTTGCAGGTCGCCCTGGCTCAGCGGGTACTTCTCGACACTGACAAAATGCAGGCGCGCATCAACCGGCGCGCACTCATCGAACAACTGCCAGGCACAGAGAAAATTCAGCCCGGTGCCAAAGCCCGTTTCGCCAATGATCAGCCGTCCGCCGACCGGCAATTCGGTAAACCGCCGACGCAGGTCGTTCTGCACCAGAAACACATGGCGGGTTTCATCCAGACCGGACTCAGTGGAAAAGTACACGTCGGAAAAATCGTGAGAACGCGGGTTGCCTTGTTCGTCCCAGTCGATCCGGGCGTGGCGGGTAATAGTCATGTCGGGCTCGGCTTAGGCAGTGGCAGCATTTTAGCCGTCTGCGCAGATAAAAGTGCTATCAAGACTGCGTGGATTGACCGATGCCGGTAATCGGTGGTCACACTCTTCATCGGGCGTCACTGAGCCATCACTCATCAGGAGTTGTGCATGTTTGAATCCGCTGAAATCGGTCATGCCATTGACGATGACACCTACGAGGCCGCTTTGCCTGAGCTGCGCGAAGCGTTGCTGGAGGCGCAGATAGACCTGCACGAGCAGGCCGGCCGGCAGATCATCGTGCTGATCAACGGCATAGAAGGCGCGGGCAAGGGCGAGACGGTCAAATTGCTCAGCGAATGGATGGACCCGCGCTTGATAGAAGTACGCACCTTCGATCAGCAGACCGACGAAGAACTGGCCCATCCGCCTGCCTGGCGCTACTGGCGACAACTGCCTGCCAAAGGGCGCATGGGGATTTTCTTCGGCAACTGGTACAGCCAGATGCTTCAGGGCCGTGTGCATGGGCAGTACAAGGACGCGGTGCTTGATCAGGCCATCAGCGGCGCCGAACGTCTGGAAAAGATGCTCTGCGATGAAGGCGCGCTGATCTTCAAATTCTGGTTTCACCTGTCCAAAAAACAGATGAAGCTGCGCCTCAAGACCCTCAAGGATGACCCGCTGCACAGCTGGCGCATCAGCCCGCTGGACTGGCAGCAATCCAAGACCTACGACAAGTTCGTGCGCTTCGGCGAGCGAGTCCTGCGCCGCACCAGCCGTGACTACGCGCCCTGGCATGTGATCGAGGGTGTGGACGCCAATTACCGCAGCCTGACCGTCGGCCGCCTGCTGCTGGAAGGCATGCAGGCCGCGCTCAACAAGGTCGAACCCGAGTCCAGCGCGCTGACGGTAGGGCCACTGGCGATCCATAACGATGAACGTACGTTGCTCGACAGCCTCGACCTGAGCCTGCACCTGAGCAAAGAAGACTACCAGCACGAACTGATCGCCGAGCAGGCGCGCCTGTCCGGCAACCTGCGTGACAAGCGCATGAAAAGCCACGCACTGGTGGCGGTGTTCGAAGGCAATGACGCTGCTGGCAAAGGCGGGGCAATTCGCCGGGTCGCGGCGGCGCTGGACCCGCGTCAGTACGCCATCGTGCCGATTGCTGCGCCGACTCAGGATGAGCGTGCGCAGCCTTATCTGTGGCGTTTCTGGCGGCAGATACCGGCACGCGGCAAATTCACCATCTTCGACCGCTCGTGGTACGGCCGGGTGCTGGTCGAGCGGGTCGAAGGCTTTTGCAGCGAGTCCGACTGGAAGCGCGCCTACGCCGAAATCAACGATTTCGAAGAGCAACTCACCGAAGCCGGCGTGGTGGTGGTCAAGTTCTGGCTGGCGATTGACGAGCAGACCCAGCTAGAACGTTTTCAGGAGCGCGAAAAGATCCCGTTCAAGCGCTACAAGATCACCGAAGACGACTGGCGCAACCGCAAGAAATGGCCCGATTATCGTCAGGCCGTCGGCGACATGGTGGACCGCACCAGCACCGAGATTGCACCGTGGACACTGATCGAAGCCAATGACAAGCGCTGGGCCAGGGTCAAGGTGTTGCGCACCATCAACGAGGCGCTGGAAAAAGCCTTTGCCAGAGACAAGAAGAAGTGATCGCTTTCAGGGGCCTTCGGCTCGCTGTCTGATTGCGCGCAGCGTGAACGGTCAATGCCGTTCATGCGCAGGCTCTGCAATCGAGTCTTCATCTGCTATTTCAGTCGTTGGCTTGAAGTCGCCGTTCAGCAGTCGATGCAGGCGTGATTGCGATTCGGTGTAGTGTCGCGTCTGCGTCGCATGCCCGTCAGGCGCGATGTCCTTCAGTGTTGGCGCCTGTCCGGCAGGGGCCATCTGCTCCACGGCTTGCAGGACAGCGCTGTAAAGAGGGTTCAGATCTCGCATGTTGTTCTCCCTGAAAACAGCTTCGGCAGCCGATGGATGGCCAATCATCCGCCTCAATCCGTTCGAGGCGTTTCACTGAAGCCTAAGCGAGTTTCTGCGCGACCTCAGACGGTTTTCGCATAGGCGCTATGCCAGAAAAAACGGTGTTTCAGGGGGGATACACGGCTGTTGCGTTCAACGCTTTTGCAGCGTTTTTTGCCTGAGGATGTAAATCGTCACCAACACGGCGCTGGTCAGCATGAACCCGCGAGCCCAGTTGGAGGGCACCAGATAGCACGACAGGCCGATGCTCAGCCACATCATGCCGATAGCGTACACCTTGCCCTTGAGCGGGATGCCGTTGCCTTCGAGGTAGTCACCAATCCACGGGCCAAGTTGCCGATGGTTGATCAGCCAGTGGTAGAAGCGCGCAGAGCTGCGGGCGAAGCAGGCGGCGGCCAGCAGCAGAAAGGGCGTGGTGGGCAGCACCGGCAGGAATATCCCGATGACGCCCAATGCCACGCTCAACCAGCCAACGGCCATGAGCAGGTAGCGCACCCACCCGTGACGGCTGGTGCGCGGTGGGTCTTGCGCCATAGGCGCTGACTCAGTGGTGGCGGGGTTTGAGGATCGCCGGTTTTTCGTCCGGTGCCTGGCACAGCAGGTACAGGGCCGTCAGTGCTTCAGGGATCTGCACGATCATGTCGTCCATCAGGTTGGCGTCCTGAGCGATGTCGGCGAATTCAGGTTGCTCGTCGAACAGCCCCGAACCGACCATGATCGGCAGGAGCATTTCGCTGACTTCTTCTTCGGCGCTTTCGAACCAGGCGTTCTCACGCAGGAACACGCCTTCCATGAAGCCGATGCACCAGCCGCGCAAGTCCGAATCATCCGGGTCGTCGCCCAGGTCCAGGTCGCAGGGCAGTTCGAACTCTTCGTCCGATGCCAGTTGGCGGGCAATGTGCGCCTTGAGTGCAACCAGTGTCGCTTCGACCTCGGTTTGTTGTGCTATGTCGGAATACTGTGGCGGCTCGGAGAACAGCGCGTCGATCCACTCGCGCTCCGGCACGTCTTCGGCACAGATGGACAAGGCGGTCAGGTAGCCGTGCGCGGCCACGTAGTCCAGTGCTTCTTCGTGCAGTTCATCTGCATCGAGGAAGACTTGCAGGCGGGTTAATTGCTCAGCGAAGGACATGGAAGCGCTACCTTGAAAATAAACGATGCTGGATTCTAGGCCTTGAGCGTCCGTGGCGCCAGCGCGCAGGCCAATTGCAGTTAATTTCGACCGCTGATGTCCGAGCCATCCAATGCTCCCGAGCGCTCGGGTATACTCCTGCGTTTTGCAGTGCAGCAGGATATTCCGGGGTTTTTATGCTTGAGCAGGCACAACGCGTACTTAAAGACATCTTTGGTTACGACAGCTTTCGTGGTCGCCAGGGTGCCATTATTGAGCGTGTAGCCAACGGCGGCGATGCACTGGTGCTGATGCCGACCGGTGGCGGCAAGTCCCTGTGTTTTCAGGTGCCCGGGCTGTTGCGGGACGGTCTCTGCGTGGTCGTTTCGCCGCTTATCGCGCTGATGGACGATCAGGTTGCCACCCTCGATGAGCTGGGCGTTTCTGCCGCGGCGCTCAATTCCACTCTCAATGCCGAGCAACAGCGCGAACTGGCCAACCGTATCCGTCTGGGCGAAGTGAAAATGCTTTACCTCGCCCCGGAGCGCCTAGTTCAGCCGCGCATGCTGTCATTCCTGCAAAACCTGAAAATCGCCCTGTTTGCCATCGACGAAGCGCATTGCGTGTCGCAATGGGGCCATGACTTCCGCCCTGAATACCTGCAACTGGGGCAACTGGCCGAACTGTTTCCGGATGTGCCGCGCATCGCCCTGACCGCCACGGCAGACAAGCGTACCCGTGAAGAAATCGTCACGCGCCTGCACCTGCAGAACGCCGAACGCTTCTTGTCCAGCTTCGACCGGCCAAACATCTTCTACCGCATCGTGCCCAAGGAACAGCCGCGCAAACAGCTGCTGGCGTTCCTGTCCGAGCGGCGCAGCGATGCCGGTATCGTCTACTGCCTGTCGCGCAAGAAAGTCGATGAAGTGGCTGTGTTCCTCAGTGAAAACGGTTATCCCGCGTTGCCGTATCACGCCGGCTTGCCATCGGAAACCCGCGCCGCCAACCAGAAACGCTTCCTTAACGAGGAAGGCCTGATCATGGTCGCGACCATCGCGTTCGGCATGGGCATCGACAAACCCAACGTGCGCTTCGTTGCGCACATGGACCTGCCCAAATCGCTGGAGGCCTACTATCAGGAAACCGGCCGGGCAGGGCGCGACGGCTTGCCCGCCGATGCCTGGATGGCCTACGGCCTGCAAGACGTGCTGATGCTCAAGCAGATGTTGCAGAACTCCGAAGGCGACGAGCGCCACAAGCGCCTGGAGCAGCACAAGCTCGATGCCATGCTGGCCCTGTGCGAAGAAACCCGCTGCCGCCGTCAGACCCTGCTGGCCTATTTCGACGAAGACATGCCCAACCCGTGCGGGCATTGCGACAACTGTGTCGATGGCGTGCAAACCTGGGACGCCACCGAGCCCGCGCGTCAGGCGCTGTCGGCCATCTACCGCACCGGCCAGCGCTATGGCGTCGGTCATCTGGTCGATGTACTGCTCGGCAAATCCAACGACAAGGTCCAAAGCTTCGGTCATCAGCACCTGTCGGTGTTCGGTGTCGGCAAAGCGCGCACCGAAGCCGAGTGGCGTTCGCTGTTCCGCCAACTGGTCGCGCGCGGCCTCGCCGACATCGACCTTGAAGGCTATGGCGGCCTGCGCCTGAGCGACACCTGCCGCCCGTTGCTGCGTGGCGAGGTTTCTCTGGAACTGCGCCGCGACCTCAAACCACAAACCACCTCAAGAAGCAGCTCCGGCAGCCCGGCCAGTCAACTGGTGCGTGGCGAAGAGCGCGAGCAGTGGGAAGCCCTGCGTGCCCTGCGCCGCAAGCTGGCCGAAGAGCACGGCGTGCCGCCTTATGTCATTTTCCCGGACTCGACCCTGCTGGAAATGCTGCGCAGCAAACCGGGTTCGATGGCCGAGATGGCCAAAGTGAGTGGCGTGGGTGCGCGCAAACTGGAGCGTTACGGCGAGGCCTTCCTTGAAGTGCTCAGCGGCAAGGCCGAGGCGCCGCAAGTGGTTGCCGACATTCGCCATGAGCTGATCAGCCTGGCGCGTGCGGGCATGACCCCGACACAGATCGCCGGCCAGTTGCAGTGCTCGGAAAAGAATGTCTACACCCTGTTGGCCGAGGCCATCGGCAAGCAGCAGTTGTCCATCGAGCAGGCGCTCGATTTGCCGGAAGATCTGTTGGGCGAGGTGCAGGATGCCTTTCTCGACGGCGAAGGTGAGCTGCCGCCGGTCGCGGCGATTGCCGAGCAATTTGCCGGTCGCGTGCCGGAGGGCGTGCTGTATTGCGTACGTGCGGCGCTGCAATCTGAATTTGAGGTATAACGGCGTGCGACGAAACGTCACCGCCCCATGCTTGCCTGATCATAAGGACCATGCTTAGCTCGCTAATAATTAGTTTGAATCACGAGTTACCTTATGCCATTGACTGACGAACATCGTTTCGGGATGCAACTCGGACACCTCACCCGGGGCTGGCGCGCCGAGCTGGATCGTCGGCTGGCTGATCTCGGCCTTTCTCAGGCGCGCTGGCTGGTACTGTTGCACCTCGCCCGTTTCACCGAGTCGCCCACCCAGCGCGAGCTGGCGCAGAGTGTGGGAGTAGAAGGCCCCACCCTGGCGCGTCTGCTCGACAGCCTTGAAAAACAGGGGCTGGTTCAGCGCCAGGCAGTGGTCGAGGATCGCCGGGCGAAAAAGATTCTGCTCAGCGACACCGCCTTGCCCCTCATCGAAAAGATCGAAACCATCGCCAATGTCTTGCGCATCGAGCTGTTGGAGGGGGTCAGCGAGGACGATTTGCGAGTCAGCATGCGCGTGCACTCGCAGATTCTGGCCAATCTCGAAAGATCCTGAGACGAAGCGGCGGGTTCTCAACCATAATCGTGCAACGGATACTCAAGTCCATCTGATTAACGTGAGAAGCCTGCTGTGGTTTCAATAAGGGTTTGCATGCTCAAGAGTTCTCTGGCTGCTGTCGAAGGTGCAGGCCGTATGGCGCGCGAGTTGTTTTGCAAGGGCGCCATTGCGGCAGCGTTGCTGAGCTGTTCAACGATGGCGTCCGCGCTGGGGCTGGGCGAAATGAAGCTGCACTCGGCGCTCAACCAGCCGCTGAATGCTGAAATCGAGTTGCTGGAGACCGGCGGTCTCAGCAATGAGGACGTTATTGCCAGGCTCGCATCGCCCGAAGCCTTCGCCAAGGCAGGCATCGAACGGGTGTTCTTTCTCAATGACCTTCGTTTCACCCCCGTGCTGCGCGGTAACAGTGGCGTGATCAGGGTGGTTTCCAACAAGCCGGTCACCGAACCTTACCTGAGTTTCCTCGTCCAGTTGGCGCGCCCGAACGGCGATCTGCTGCACGAATACACCGTGCTGCTCGACCCTGCCACGTCACCGCAAGGGCTCGCTGCCACGCGCAGCCGCAATCAGCAGCGTTCGCTGAATGCTGCGCAGGAATCGCGCATGCCGGTCGCGCCACCGGCAGCGCTGCAAGGCAAACATTACAAGGTCGCCAGTGGCGACACGCTGAATGGCATCGCCAGCCGCCTGCAAGGGCCGGGCGGGAAAGTGTCGGCCAGCCAGATGGCCGAAGCCATTCGCGCGCTCAACCCTCAGGTATTTGCTGCAGGGGCAGGTTCCGCGCTTAAAGTCGGTCAGGACCTGTTACTGCCTGATTCTGCCGTAATGCCCGCCGTTGCCACAGCCCCCGCTGCAAGCGCAGTTGTAGCGCCGCCTGCCGAGTTGCAGCGCACCGCCGAGCAGCTGTCGGCGGCTGCTATCGAAAACCAGCAGTTGGCGCAGTCTCTGGAAGCGCTTAAAACTCAGACCCAGGAACTGCAAGAGCAGATGAGTGGCAAGGACAAGCAGATCACTGCGTTGCGCAGCGACCTTGCCCTGGCGCAGTCCGCCGCCCGACCTGCCGCACCCGCCACGCCGCCCTCGGCCCCGGCTCAGCCGGCGGTGACCGTTGCACCGAGCAGCGAGCCTCTCGTGAGCCTGCCAATACTGCTCGCGATACTGGCGCTGGTGCTTCTGTTGCTGGTGTATGCCTACTCGAAACGCCGTCAGCGTCGTCAGGCCACGGCACCTGTCGTTGCGCAGGATGACCCGCTGATCAAGCCTGCCCAGGCCGCCATGCTCCCTGTGTTCGAGGTGCCCGCCGTTGCGCCGCAGCCTGCCGCCCAGGCATCGCCATCGACGCTGGTCAAGGCTGCGACGCCGCAACGTCCGGCTGGCGCTGTGCCCGATGCGCTGGACGGTGTCAGCATTTACATTGCCTACGGGCGATTCAGCGAGGCAATGGGCATTCTGCGCAGCGCCCTGGAAACCCAGCCGGAGCGCGGCGACATTCGCATCAGGTTGCTGGAGTTACTGGCCGAGCAGGGCGATGGCAGCGGCTTTGTTCGCGAAGAGCGCTCAGCGCTTGAGCACGGCGTCGATCCGCAGACCATTCAGGACATTCGCGATCGCTTTCCACAACTCAAAGCGGCGGAGGCGGCCCCTGCTGCGTTCCTCCCCGCTGCTGCGGTCGTAGCAGCGTCCACGCTGTCTTTCGACAAAGCCGAACCAGAGCCAGCTGCCTACCTGCAACCGGACCTGGAGCCTGAGCCCCCGGCGCAACTGGACGAAACAGCCGCCGCGTCCCTCAACCCGCAGCAAACCGATGAATTCCAGCTGAACCTGGATGACCTGTCGATGGACGCCGACTGGGATCTGGTCGATCCGTTCGACACGCCGCCGCGCAGCAAGCCAGAGACCGTGACAGCGCCTGCGCCCGCTGAAGTCGACCCCGGCTTTTCTTCGGACCTGACTCGATTGCCGGAAGTCTTCGAGCTGTCGGATGAGCAATTTCTCAGTGATTTCTCCGAGCCGGATGGCATTGAGCCGATCGAGCCAATCGAAGTGGTTGCACCCGCCGCTGCCGACGATCTGAGCGACGAGTTTCTCGACAGCTTCATGAACGATGACGGGGATTTCGACCTGCTGGATCTTGAAGAGCCGCCGCTCAGCCAGATCAATCAAGCTCAGGTACTGATCGAGGAGGGCGACCTGGAGTCGGCTCGTGAAATCCTGCAACAGGTGATTGACGAGTCCGACGAAGAGCATCGGCGCATGGCGCGCGAGCTGTTGGCGGGCATCAGCTGATTCAGCGTTTTCGAGTATTGAGGGGGCCTGACCGGTCTGACGCCTAACGAAAGATCGGCCGAATCCCCCGGCATTTCGGATACCCCGCGCACCCCCAGAACTCTCCGGCATTCTGGCCGGTGCGGGCGACCTTGATCACCATCGGCTTCTTGCAGTGCGGGCAGGTGGGTACCACGGGCTTGGGCTGTGGCTTTGTAGCCGCGGGCTTGCGCGGCTTTTTCGTGCGCTTGGCCGGGCTGCTTTTGGCAGGTTGCGTGGGTTCGGATGATAGTGTCTCGGGCGCTGCCGAAGGCCTTTCCTGATTCGATGTCGAACCGGCAACCCGGCTCAACAGCCTGCGCAATTGGCTGATCAGGGCTTTCAGCGCTGAGGGTGTATGACCTGCCATTGGAATGCTCGAAGCCGTGTTCGCTAAAGGTCGGCATGGTGCAGGCATCTGCGGCATGAAGCAAACCGTCGACGCGCACCTGCACTGTGACGCGTACCTCAATGTTACCTGCCGATGACGCTAATTCCCGGACACCGCTAAAGACCGACCCTGCGCGGGCGATAAACTCTGCACTCGGGCTGTTGGTTGCCACTTTGAACGACTGTGCTAAACCTTCAGGGATTACCCGGACTATCGAGTATTATCAGGGAGTGGATTTTCAATGCGCGTCAACATGCCTATCACCCAGACTGAACGGACTTTTCCGGCATCTGAACGCCTCATCTCCACCACCGACCTCAACAGCCAGATCACCTATTGCAACGACGCCTTCGTCACGTTGAGTGGCTTCACCCGCGAAGAGCTGATCGGCCAGCCGCACAACCTGGTGCGCCACCCGGACATGCCCGCCGCGGTCTTTGCTCATATGTGGGAAACCATCAAACAGGGCAAACCCTGGATGGGCGTGGTCAAGAACCGCTCCAAACAGGGCGATTATTATTGGGTCAGCGCCTACGTCACTGCTGTCTACGAAAACGGTCGGATCGTCGGCTACGAATCGGTGCGCTCGCTGCCGACCCGCGATCAAGTGCGCCGCGCCGATGCCTTGTATGCACGGCTGCGTGCCGGTAAATCGTCGGTCTCGGCGACCAGCACCGCTGCCTATCACCTGGTTCGCCAACTGCCGATGATCCTCTGCGCCCTGGCACTGGCTGCCGGCGTCTACCTGCTGGACGATCTGCCTTCGATCATCATGATTCCGATCGTGATGGTTGTGCTGGGCGGCTTTCTGGAAATGCGCCAGCGCCGCAGCATTCGCAGCACCCTTGAAGAACACCCCAAAGCGTTCACCAGTTCACTGGTTGCGCTGACCTACAGCGACAACCGTGGCCCGCAGGCGCAGCTCGATCTGGCCATGCTCAGCGAAGAAGCCCGCCTGCAAACGGCCCTGACGCGCCTGGCCGATACTGGCGAGAGCGTGCGCCAGCATGCCGGTCGGTCGGCGCAATTGTCGCTGCGCCAGGCCGAGTCGCTTGATCAGCAACGCAGCGAGGCCGATCAGTCGGCCACGGCCATCAACCAGATGGCGGCGACCATTCAGGAAGTGACGCACAACGTACAGAGCACTGCCCATGCTGCCGAAGAAGCCGACAAGCTGGCGCAGCAGGGGCGTGGTCTGGCTGATGACAGCCTGTTGGCGATTCGGCACATGGCCAACTCGGTTACTGACATCGGTCAGGCGGTGGGCGAACTGGCCGATGCCACGCAGTCGATTGGCAGCGTGGTCGATGTGATTACCTCGATTGCCCAGCAAACCAACCTGTTGGCGCTCAACGCCGCCATCGAAGCGGCGCGTGCCGGTGAGCAAGGGCGTGGTTTTGCGGTGGTCGCCGACGAAGTTCGTTCGCTGGCGTCACGCACCCAGACCTCGACCGAACAGATCCAGCAAATCATCACCTCCCTGCGCGACGGCGCCGCCCGTGCGGTCCTGACTGCCAACAAAGGCGAGCAGATCTCCAAGGAAAGCGTCGCCAGTGTCGAAGCCGTGCAGAAAGCCCTGGACGGTATCAGCCAATCGGTAACGCGCATCACCGGCATGAGCCAGCAAATGGCCTCGGCGTCGGAAGAGCAAAGCCACGTCGCGGAAAACATCAGCCAGCAAATCACCCGCATCGCCCAACTCTGCGACCAAAGCGCCGGCCAGGCACAGCAAGGCTCGCAGATCAGCACCGAACTGGAAGAAATGGCGCAATACCTGCACAGCCTGGCAGAGCGCTTCAGCCGGTAATTTCAACAACGTGCGACGCAGAGCGTCGCGAACTGCATTCCCACGCTGGAGCGTAGGGAACGATGATTGATGTCAACTATCGTGCGCCGCTCCGCGTCGCACGCCGTTCCGGACGCTCTGCGTCCTCTTTTGCGACGCAGAACGTCGCGAACTGCATTCCCACGCTGGAGCGTAGGGAACGATGATTGATGTCAACTATCGTGCGCCGCTCTGCGTCGCATGCCGTTCCGGACGCTCTGCGTCCTCTTTTGCGACGCAGAACGTCGCGAACTGCATTGCCACGCTGGAGCGTAGGGAACGATGATTGATATCAACTATCGTGCGCCGCTCTGCGTCGCATGCCGTTCCGGACGCTCTGCGTCCTCTTATTACTTTAGTTAACGTGTGTCACTAATTACCTTAATGCCTATTCCTTGCTGTGCGACAAGGCATAACAGTTTTAATCAATAATTTATATTGTCCGACAATTCCATCGTCGCCCATCAAGTTAGTGTTGACCTTGAAGGTTTTAATCAACGCTCGAATACATTTGTGTACAACTAAATAGCCACTATCGATTTGAGTGGATTGCGTTAATAAACCAAATAAGTTCAATAAATTCATGCAGATATCACTGGATTAAATACCCAAAGATGGCACTCGTGAATACCTGTCACTCTGTATCAAAACTGAAATAAAACGGTTGCCAAGTATGTAACTGCGGACTATGTTTTGGCTGCGCTCAATCAGGAGCCGACCATTAGCAGGTGTGCAGGGATGCAAAAGTCGAAGTGTGTGAGTGCTGCCCGTTATTCTTCAAAAACCGTAGCAGCTGGTGCATTGTGCGCGCTGTCTTTTACTTTCGGCTGTTCGGCCTACGCTGATTATGTCGAGCAGGGAAAGTTGGGTGATGCGGCCAGTTGGCGTTCAGCAGAGTTCCAAAGTGACTGGGGCCTGGGCCGCATTCAGGCTGATCAGGCCTACGCTGCTGGCATGACGGGCGCAGGGGTCAAGATCGGTGCGCTGGACTCGGGTTTCGATCCGTCTCACCCAGAAGCCAGCCCGTCCCGCTTTCAGGCAGTAACCGCCACGGGCACTTACGTCAACGGCACACCGTTCAGCGTCACCGGCGCGATCAACCCCAACAACGACACCCACGGTACGCACGTCACCGGCACCATGGGCGCGGCGCGCGATGGCGTGGAGATGCATGGCGTGGCGTACAACGCGCAAATCTACGTTGGTAACACCAATCAGAACGACAGCTTCCTGTTCGGCCCCAACCCGGACCCGCAGTATTTCAAGGCGGTGTACGGCGCACTGGCTGATGCTGGCGTGCGCGCCATCAACAACAGCTGGGGCAGCCAGCCGGCCGACGTGACCTACGCCACCGAGTCGGGCGTGCGCGCCGCCTATGCCCAGCATTACAACCGTGGCACCTGGCTGGATGAAGCGGCCAACGTCTCACGCAAGGGCGTGATCAACGTGTTCAGCGCTGGCAACTCCGGCTACGCCAACGCCAGCGTGCGCGCCTCTTTACCGTATTTCGAGCCGGACCTCGAAGGCCACTGGCTGGCCGTGTCGGGCCTCGACGCCTCCAACGGTCAACGCTACAACCAGTGCGGCCTGTCCAAATACTGGTGCATCACCATGCCCGGCCGGCTGATCAACAGCACCGTGCCAGGCGGCGGTTACGGCATCAAGTCCGGCACCTCAATGTCTGCACCGCATGCCACCGGCGCACTGGCGCTGGTGATGGAACGCTTCCCGTACCTGAACAACGAGCAGGCGCTGCAAGTGCTGCTGACCACCGCCACCCAGCTCGATGGCTCGGTCACTCAGGCACCGACCACCAGCGTCGGTTGGGGCGTGGCCAATCTGGAGCGGGCGATGCGCGGTCCCGGTCAATTGCTCGGCACCTTCGACGCCAACCTCGGCACAGGCTTGACCGATACATGGAGCAACAATATCTCCGATCAGGCGTTGATTCAGCGTCAGGCCGAAGACACTGCCGAACACGCCACATGGCAGCAAACACTGATCAGCAAAGGCTGGCAAAACGGCGTCGCCAGCACTGCCAGCCAGCAGGACCAGGCCGACTACGCCACCGGCAGCGCCCGTACTGCCGCCGCTGCACAGCGCCAGTACCAAGGCAGCCTGATCAAATCCGGTGCGGGCCGGCTGATTCTGCAAGGTGCCAACACTTATCGTGGCGAAACGCTGGTCAACGGCGGCGTGCTGTCGGTCAACGGCTCGCTGGTGTCCGCCGTGCAGGTCAACGCGGGCGGCACGCTGGGCGGCAATGGCCAGATCGGCGGGCTGACTGCGCGTAACGGCGGCGTGGTCGCGCCGGGCAATTCCATCGGCACCTTGCAGGTCAACGGCAACGTCCTCCTTGAGCCAGGTTCGACCTACGCCGTAGAGCTTTCGCCCGCCGCTAGCGACCGCATCGTCGCCACCGGCAGTGCCACCGTGTCAGGTGCCAACATGACCCTGGCGCTTCTGGACAACACCCCGGTTGCCTTGAATTCTGTACCCACCCAAAGCGTTGCAGGCCGTCAGTACAACGTGCTGCAGGCCGCCAATGGCATCAACGGCCAGTTCGGCTCAGTCACTTCAAACTACGCTTTTCTGGGCGGCCGACTCGACTACGCAGCCACCGGCGTTGCGTTGAACATCGAGCAAACAGCCGCCTTCAACAGCGTTGCACGAACCCCTAACCAAGCTGCCGTGGCGACGGCCGCCGAACAACTCGGTGCAGGCAACGCGGTGTACGAAAACCTGTTACTCACGCAAAACCCGGCGTCTGCCCGCGACAGCTTTCAGCAATTGTCCGGCGAGATTTACCCGGCGATTGGCAGCGTGCTGATCAACGACAGCCGGCAGATTCGCGATGCGGTGGGCGAGCGTCTTGGGGCCAGCGTGTTTGGCAGCGAGGGCAACACTGCAGCGCAAGACAATGTATGGATTAAGGCCCTGGGTGCCTGGGGCAAGACCGATTCGCGTGATGACACCGCCGGTTACACCACCTCGCTTGGCGGCCTGCTGGCGGGCGTCGATGGCAACGTTGCCGACGACACGCGTCTGGGCGCCGTCGCGGGTTACAGCGACAGCTCGTTGAACATGGGCTCGGGCACACATTCCCGGGCCTCGGTGGACAGCTACCATCTGGGCGCTTACGTCGGCCATGAAATCGGCGCACTGCGCCTGACCCTCGGCGGCGCACACAGCTGGCACCGCATCGATGCACAACGTGACGTGCAGGTCGGCGGCGCAGCAGGCAAGGAAAAAACCAAACACGATGCCCAGAGCACGCAAGTGTTCACCGAAGCGGCGTATCGCATCCGCTTGCAACCCGCGACCCTCGAGCCGTTCGCTAATCTGGCCTACGTCCACCTCAACACCGACAGCTTCACCGAGAAGGGCGATGCGGCGGCGCTGTCTGCCGGTAGCGATAACCGTGATGCCGTGCTCAGTACCCTCGGCCTGCGCGCATTGAAAACAATCGCAATCACCGAACGGCAAAAGGTCGACCTGACCGGCAGCCTCGGCTGGCAGCACAACCTGAGCAGCATCGATTCCGAACAGCACCTGGCATTCGCCTCGGGTGGTGGCAGTTTCGGCATCGAAAGCTCGCCGCTGGTCCGCGATGCGGCACTGGTCGGCGCCCACGCCAGCGTTGCGCTGAGCAAGGACGCGAGGATCAGCCTCGATTACAGCGGCCAACTGGCCAGCCGTGAAAAAAGTCATGGTGTTGGCCTGAGCCTTGACTGGCAGTTCTGACGCAGGCAGTACCCAACTCCAACCCAAGCCCCCAACCAAAAAGAACGACGCGCATGCAGATGCATGCGCGCGCGGATTCGTGCGCGTTAACTAAGGACGGTAGTTTCATGAAAGATGCATCCACCACCCGACACACCTCTGTCACACCGCTGCGCCATGCCATTGGGGCCATCAACCGCGCTTCTTGCGGCGCACTGGCCTGTTACCTCGCGACCTTGGGCGTGGCACATGCTGCGCCCTACGTGGAAGCAGGGCAGGCGGGCACTGCCGCCAGCTGGCGCAGCGCCGAATTCAATGCCGACTGGGGCCTGGGCGCGATCAACGCCGATCAGGCTTACGCCGCTGGCTACAGTGGCAAAGGCATCAAACTGGGCATCTTCGACCAGCCGGTCTACGCCCCGCACCCGGAATTCTCCAGCGCCAACAAAGTGGTCAATCTGGTCACCAGCGGCATTCGCGAATACACCGACCCGTACATCCCGGTGAAGGCGGGCGACGCCTTCCGCTACGACGGCGCACCGACCCTGGACTCCGGTGGCAAACTTGGCAACCACGGCACCCACGTGGGCGGCATCGCCGGTGGCGACCGTGATGGCGGGCCGATGCACGGCGTGGCTTACAACGCGCAAATCCTCAGCGCCGACAACGGCGACCCAGGCCCGGAAGACGGTATCGTGCTGGGCAACGACGGCGCGGTGTATCAAGCGGGCTGGAACGCATTGGTCAACAGCGGCGCAAGAGTCATCAACAACAGCTGGGGCATCGGCATCACTGATCGCTTCGATAAAGGCGGTCGCGACCCGGCGTTCCCGCACTTCACCGTGCAGGACGCGCAAGTGCAGTTCGACCAGATCCGCCAGATCCTCGGCACCCGCCCGGGCGGCGCGTATCAAGGTGCGATTGACGCAGCGCGCAGCGGTGTCGTGACCATTTTCGCCGCGGGCAACGACTACAACCTCAACAACCCCGACGCAATGGCCGGGCTCGGTTACTTCGTACCGGGCATCGCCCCCAACTGGCTGACCGTTGCAGCCCTGCAACAGAACCCCGACGCTGCCGCCGCCGCGACCACGCCTTACACGCTGAGCACCTTCTCGTCGCGCTGCGGCTACACCGCCAGCTTCTGCGTTTCGGCACCGGGCACGCGCATCTATAGCTCGGTCCTCAACGGCACCAGCCTCGAAGACCTGACCGTCGGCTGGGCCAACAAAAACGGCACCTCGATGGCCGCACCGCACGTGGCAGGCAGCATGGCCGTGTTGATGGAGCGCTTCCCGTACATGAACGGCGCACAGGTCGCCGACGTGCTGAAAACCACCGCCACCGACCTCGGCGCACCGGGCGTCGATGCGCTATACGGCTGGGGCATGATCAACCTCGGCAAAGCCGTCAACGGCCCGAGCATGTTCGTCACCGAGGCAGACATTCCGGCTGAGTTCCGCATCAACGGCGCGTATGGCGACAGTCAGTTCGTCGTGGATTTACCCGGCGTCGGCGCGATTGTCGATGCCGGCAAACCGACCCAGCGCACCTGCACCGGGTTGCAATGCGGGCTGGACGTGTGGAGCAACGCCATCGCCGGCCACGGTGGCCTGACCAAACAAGGCATTGGCACGCTGGTGTTGAGCGGGGCCAACAGCTACAGCGGCCCGACGCTGGTCAATCAAGGACGCCTGGCCATCAACGGCTCGCTGGCCTCGGCCGTCACCGTCAACAACGGCGGCGTACTGGGCGGCAACGGCAGCGTTGCGTCCTTGACCGCCAACCAGGGCGGCACCGTCGCGCCGGGCAACTCCATCGGCACCCTGCAAGTGGCGGGCGACCTCAACCTGACGCCGGGCTCGACCTACGCGGTGGAATTGTCACCCACCGCCAGCGACCGCATCGTGGTCGGCGGCACCGCCACCGTAAGCGGCGCCAACATGGCCCTGACGCTGGAAAACGACAACGCCGCTTTGCTCAGCAGCAACCAGACCCGCAGCGTCATCGGCCGCCAATACAACGTGTTGCAAGCGGCTGGGGGCATTCAGGGCCAGTTCGGTTCGGTCACCGACGATTACGCGTTCCTCGCTGGCAACCTGGCTTACACCGGCAGCGGCGTAACCCTGGCCCTTGAGCGTAACGGCGACAGCTTCGCCAGCGCTGCGCAAACCGACAACCAGCGCAGCGTGGCCCAAGCCATCGAACAACTGAGTGTTGGCAATTCGGTGTACGAGAGCGTCATCCTCAGCCCGGACACCGCCACCGCCCGCCGCGCCTTCACCCAACTGTCGGGCGAAGTGCATCCAGCCATCGCCACGCAACTGATCAACGACAGCCGCCAACTGCGCGACGCCGTGGGTGATCGCCTGCGCGTCGCTGGGCTGTACGACCAGCCAGTGCCGGGCAGCGAAGACAACTCGGTGTGGGTCAAGGCACTCGGCGCGTGGGGCAAAAACGCCGGCAGCAGCGACGCTGCCAGCTCTACCTCATCGCTTGGTGGCCTGCTGGCAGGCGTCGATGGCCTGATCAACGATCACACCCGACTGGGCGCAATGGCAGGTTACAGCGACACCTCGCTCAGCCTGGGCGACGACACCCACTCGCGTGCCTCGGCAGACAGCTACCACCTGGGCGCGTATATCGGCCACGAACAGGGCCCTTTGCGCCTGACCGCTGGCGCTTCGCACAGCTGGCACCGCATCGACGTGAAACGCGACCTGCAATTCGGCGCGTTTTCCGACCGCCAGAAAGTCAAACGTGATGCCCAGTCGAGCCAGGTCTTCACCGAAGCCGCCTACCGCCTCAACCTGCAACCGCTGACACTGGAACCGTTCGCCAACCTGGCCTACGTGCACTTCGACAGCGACAGCTTCACCGAAAAAGGCGGCGCCACGGCTCTTAAAAGCAGCGACGACACCCGCGACACCGTGCTCTCGACCCTGGGCATGCGCGCCGGCAACCGCTTCAACCTCAACGACACCCAAAAACTCGACGTCTCCGCCACCCTCGGCTGGCAGCACAACCTGAGCGACACCTCGGCCGAACAACACCTGGCTTTCGCCAGCGCAGGCAACAGCTTCAACACCCAAAGCGTCTCAATGGACCGCGACGCCGCCGCAGTCGGCGCCCGCGCCAGCCTGGCGCTGGGCAAGGACGCACGCATCAACCTGGACTACAACGGCTTGCTGGGTGCGCGGGATAAGACCCACGGTGTGGGCTTGTCGCTGGATTGGCAGTTCTGATGGAGGATGCTTGCGGGGTGCAGTAGCCCCGCAGGTACTCGGTAATACCTATCGTGCCAATGCTCCGCGTTGGCATGCATTTCGTGACGCTCCGCGTCACATTCAAGCCATCAGGCAAATATCAGATTACCCACGAATCCAAGCTTCTGCCCGGAGGGCGTAGGAGCGAACTTGTTCGCGATCTGCCGGGAACCGGCAGCAAGACCTATGTATGCGGTACATCATTTGCAAACCAAGTCTCAAGGTCGGGCTATTCAAACCTCTCCAAAAAATATCTTCTCAAATAACCCGAATCCCCAACAACCACCTCAATAAACAAAGTTTGATGGCCCAATAGCATCATGGTAAAACCTTGCAACAGACACCCGTCTGCACTCGCTAAGGAATAGCCATGAAAAAGACAGGGACAGGCTTCGTCGCCATACTCGCATTGCTCTGCGCCTTCTCCGCACACGCCAGAGAAACCCAAGTTACAGACGTCTCAATCGTCAACGCCATCATCCAGGAATCCATCGACAGCTACCCCGGCCGCTGCCCGTGCCCCTACAACTCTGCCAGCAATGGCAGTCAATGTGGCAAACGCAGCGCGTACAGCCGCAAAGGCGGCTACGCACCCACCTGCTTCAAGGAAGACGTCACCAAAGAAATGATCAGCGACTACCGCCGCCGCCTGAAAAACTGATCCGACGAGACACAATTGCCGTCACCGACATGTCACGGCCATCACTCCGCATTCAACCCAACCGAGAAACAGGCAGCACCGCCCGCCACCACGACTTCGCCAAGCGATGCGGCCGCGCATCACCCTGCATCTGCGGGTGCGCCAACAGCATCGGCATATCCCGCAACCGTATCCACGGCTCGCCGTGCCAGTGCAACATACTCACCGACAACCCCGGCCACTGCAGCATGCTCAGGTTCGGCGTACAGTCATCAAACGGCACCTGCCCATCTCGCAACGCAGGCACCACCTCGTTGGTAATCCACTGCCGCAAGCCACGATTCTCCGCGTGATAGTGATGCACCATCATCGCGTACGCCCCCGACTCACTGATCATCAGTTCCGGCTCAGCTTCGCCGTGCAGGTCGAGCGTGATCGTCCGGTGTTGGTCTGCGTCCAGCTTGCGCAGCGTCCGCTCGTTCAATGGCCAGCCGATCATGCGACCCAGATCGCGGGCGCTGAACCAAGGTTGGTTTTCGAGGAGGAGGGCGAGGAGCTGGCGGTTGTGGCGGTGGAAGGGGGTTGGGGTAAAACCGGTAAAAACCTCTTGTGCCTGACGAGCACTGCCCCGGAAAAGATTGTTTAACATGCTGACCTCTACGTATGAGCTGAAATAACGTTAAAGACCAACGCAGAGCGGGCGTAAGAAATCCCAACTGAGCGGCTCAGCAAAGTCGAGATTCCCGTTCAATCAGAACGATTGGAATCTGGAGCTAATGCTTGAACTCACTGTGTCTACGTTGGGTGTTTCTTAGGCACCGGCGCATACGATACGGGCGGTAGCGATATTTAGATATCGGACTGAGGAGGGTGAGGCTGTCAGGGTTTTCTGATTTTTCAGGCGTACATCGGATCTCAGCAACTCCTATCGTTCCAACGCTCTGCGTCGCATGCTCAACTGCTGTCTAGGGACCAAAATTTCAGGGCGTGAATGAGAATTTTTAAATCTAAGTTTGGCCGTGTGCGAATAACAAAGAAAAGATATAGGGTTTTCAAAAGGTACTTATACAGGTAGTGTGTAAGCTGTATATTGAAAGCTATTTATAAATAATAGCTCATGCCGGAGCCTGGCTAGGTATGATACATATACTGTTAATTATCTGATCTGGTTCTTCTTCGAGTGGAGCACCCCATCCGCCTATCTCGATTTCTCCATATTTACTATCGGTATAGAACCATTCCAGGGCGTCATCGAAATCCAGATCTGTTAGCGGCAGTAGCTTTGATACATTGCTTCCTAAAACAAGTCCTCCGGGCAATTCTCCCTTGTATATAAATTGCTCAGCAGAGTCGCCCGGAAAGCTAAAGTTATCGACTTTTAAAAAAGTGACTTTCTCGTGCCTCAACACAATAGATAGCGCAGGTATCCCTTTGAGTAGTCTGTCTATAACTGTATCGTCATAAAGCGAAAATTCGTAACCGCTTTCGCCATTAGAGTCCGGGTTGTAAGTTTTTAATCTTAGAATTGGGGAGTCCTCGAATTGATAAAGTGAGTTCTGTTCATCTATCAAGTACCGATCAAGCACGGAACTCACGAGCTTTGCACTGGCATACATGGGAATGCCAGCCAGCGATTTGCATGGAACTATGGGTGCTATCCATGAGATTTTAAAATCCTCAGTTGACACTGGTGCATCTCCTTAGGTTTTGGATTTTCGATTTCATTTTGGTATAACACAAACTGCGGTGATGTGCTGATCTGGTTCGTCTTCAAGAGGGACACCCAAACCAGTCACCTCGACCTCACCATATTTAGCGTCAGTGTAGAAAAACTCTTCGGTCTCATCGAGCTCAAGTCGGGTGTAGGGTAGAAGTTCGGAAACTAAACTCCCCAGACCGATATTTCCAGGAAGAGTCCCCTTGTAAATATAGTTTTCAGCTTCATCTCCAGAGAAGCTAAAGGTATAAATTTTTATAAAAGTGACTTTATCGTTTCTTAATGAAATGGACAGCGCTGGCTTACCCTTAAGTAGTCTGTTTATTACCGTGTCGTCAGAAAGCGAGAATGCGTAGCCACTATCGCCATCTGAATCAGGCTCGTAAATTTCCATCTTTAGAATTGGAGAGTCTTCAAACTGATACAGCAGGCCCTCTTCATCCACCACATACCGAGCGAGTACAGATTTCAAGAGTTTTGCACTGGCATGCACGGGGATGCCAGCCAGCGATTTACATGGGATGATGGGCGCTTCCCATGAGATTTTAAAGTCTTCAGTTGACATGGTTTTAACCTCCTGGCTCCTTAAATAATTTCGTATTCATGGTTGCTCATCCGGTACTACGCATATTGCTGTAATGATCTGGTTGGGTTTGTCCTCTAGGGGAACACACCAACCTGTGATTTCAACCTCCCCATAAAGTCGGTCTGTATAAAACCACTCTTCGCCTTCATCGAAATCTAGTTGCGTCAGAGGGAGGAGATCCGACACTGGGCTGCCTAGCTTTATACCGCCTGGTAAAGATCCTTTGTAAATAAAGTCACTTGCAGGATCGTTCGGAAAGCTGAAATTATATGCGGTTAAAGTAAAGACTTTTTTGTTTCTGACTTCAATAGATAAAGCAGGTGTTCCTTTAAGGTTTTTATGTATTATTCCTTCATCGGAAAGCCTAAATTGATAGCCGCCGTCGCCGTTATCATCCATGGAATATAAGTGTAAACGAAGTGTCGGGCCATTTTTGAATCTATATAGCTTATCTGTGGTGTTTATGAGATAGCTAGATAGTATTTTCTCGAGTGCGCCAGCACATGCGTTTAAAGGTATGCCAGCCAGTGAGCGGCAAGGAATAATCGGTGCGTCCCATGATATTTTATAATCATTTATTGATGTCATTCTGGTGTCCAAATATTTTTAGTTGAGTCAAATAAAACGCGCCGGCCTTGTGGGTTTAAATATATGGTGTTGTTATCGTAGTTTACGATTCCGCCGGTTTCGAATGTTGGTTTGTATTCGATAGGGTCAATTATTTTTATTTTGCTTTTGTCTATGTAAGTGATCTTGTAGTATTCGCCAATATGTTTTGAAGGTGTGAATTTTCCGGCAGTTGAAGGGCTGTATTGAATCTCTTTTATTCCCGTAGCACTACCTTTAATTTCAAATATTTGAGCGTTTTTTGAAGATTTAGCCCTAGGCGGCACATCAGTCACTGTTGCGCCATCCATAGTAAACGACTGCTTGATATCCTCTATGGTTTTTCCCCAAATACTCTCAGGTTTGTCCACGATGTTTCGAGGTATGCCTGCCTGTTCGGCCAGGTCTTCACGCAAACCGTCTCTGGCTAAGGCGGAGGTTGCCGGAATTTCATCCGGCATCTCTTCTGGAGGTTTCGGTTTCTCGTAGACCGGTTTAGGTATTGGTTCGGGATTTTTGACCGCGTCGTTGCTAGTGTTTGACGGTCGGCCAATGCTGTCAGATCTGGGCTCTGTCATTTTTAGCGGCGTTGATTCCGTAACCCGCAATTCTGGGTGCGCCAGCAGCTTCTGCTCGTTGCGAGCCAGCCAACCTGCAATTTGCTTGTTGGTCATGTCCGCTTGAAGCTTCGCGCTGCGTGCCGCAATGCCATCCAGGCTGCCTACGACCCCGGCCTTGATCTGACCTCGTGTGATGTAGGTAACAATAGCGGTCAGTAAGAGCATGACTAATTGCTCCTGACCTCTGGCAAGTTGCCGTGCGGCTGCGTCGATACGCTCATCAATCAACCATGCAGAAGCCCCTGTGGGATCAAGCCCTGGCGGTTTGACACCTTCTTCTGCGTTCCAGGCTGTGACCATGCCGTCATAAATGGTTGCGAGACAAGCAGGCAGCCCTTGATAGAAATACTCGGCGATGGCTGAAAGCCCCATGCCCAGAAGAATCAAGTTGCCTACTTGAGCGCCTATGCCACCACCGACTATGGCTCCGGGTACAGCACCCAGCCCGAATGCAAGCGATCCAGCAGCGCCACCAACCAGAGTCCCGACGGCGACGCTGCCGCCCATGATCATGGCGACCTCTTTGACCAGTTGCAGCAAGACAGGAAGAATTTCCGTGATATCAATGGAAGCCCACTTGCGCATCAGATTCAGCTGAATGATCGGGTAGGACTTGGCCATCGCCGATCTCACCGACTCGATGCGGTTTCCGCCGATACTGCCGAAGGCCAGCGTGGCCTCGTTACTGACTCGTCGCGTGAAGCCGTTCCAACCATCGTAAGCGCTCTCCCAGCCTTGATCGAAAGACTGATTCAGATGGCTGAATTTGTTTTCGAGATTTCGCTCGACATCGTCCCACCTGGGAACATTGGCTAAAAGATCCATTCACTCATCCCTGTCCTTGAAAGAGGTAAGTCCCGAGCCTCGCTCCCTGAGCCTTCGAATTCTAACGTGCCCGATAAGGTTTCGGGCAACGCCATTTTTCTCATCAGGGCAACGGACGGCAATAATGCCAATAAGTCATCATTCGATATCGTCAGAGACGTATCGACCGCTGTGCCTTGATTTATCTACATTTTATCTGAGCGTAACGCTTTAAAAAATTTTCGGTGGATTATCAAAAAAGAGAAGTGCTGCACCTTTGGCGGACTGCTCGCATGCCTCATCCAGAGCGGCTGTTCTCGGAACTTCGCTTTACCCATGCTGGCGATCTAGATACTGTTGTCGGACTTTTCCTACAAGGACGTTCGGCAATGCCTTCGCTTAATCAGATTTTCTTCGGTCCGCCCGGTACGGGGAAAACCTACGCCACAGTCGAAGCGACGTTGCAGATCCTTGATCAGCCTTTTCTTGCTAAAAATGCTGGTAGCCGATCAGCGCTGAAGGCTCGTTTCGACGAACTGCTCGCAGCAGGCGACGTACGCTTTGTGACCTTTCATCAGAGCTTCAGCTATGAAGATTTTGTCGAAGGGCTACGCGCTACAACTGACGAGCAAGGTCAGATCCGTTACGAAGTGGTGTCTGGCGTCTTTAAGAGTCTTTGCGAGTCAGTTGCGACTGAACTGAGCGGAAAGTACCGTGCATTCAAGGTCGGTGATCGCTACGGCACAGGCTATAAAGTGACCCGCGCCACGCCTGACGTGGTTGAGATAGAGAAGCCCCAAGGTAAACACCTCCCCATCGGCATGAGCCTGCTGAATACGCTCGCTTCTTATGTAGACGCCGGCACGTTCACTATCGAAGAACTGGGAAATGGTCGCTGGGACAAGAAAGTGCCGGGCTCCGTCCTTGATCCGTTCTTGGTGAACGGCTACAAGAACTTCTTGCCATCAATGGTCGAGCACATGCTGGGCAAAAACGAGGAGGGCTTATTTGAGCCTGCCCTCGTTCAACATAGCGACGCGAAGGTGTTGATCATTGATGAGATCAATCGTGGCAATGTCTCGCGTATCTTCGGTGAGCTGATTACGCTCATTGAACCTTCCAAGCGAGCAGGCGCAGACGAGGCTTTGGAAGTCACGCTGCCCTACTCAAAAGAACGTTTCAGCATCCCCGGCAACATTCACCTGATCGGCACCATGAACACCGCTGACCGATCCTTGGCCGCGCTGGATATCGCCCTGCGTCGTCGCTTCACCTTCATCGAAGTCCCGCCTAATCCAGAGTTGCTTGATGAAGTAGAAGTTGATGGCATCGCCATCGACGAATTGCTCAGCGTGATGAATCAACGCATAGCGGCCCTGCTTGATCGAGACCACTGCCTTGGCCACGCGTACTTCATGCCGCTCAAGGATGAGCCTACGTTGGAGCGGTTGGAAGGCATCTTCCGTGAGCAAATCCTGCCGCTACTTCAGGAGTATTTCTTCGAAGATTGGCAGCGCATTCAGTGGGTTCTCAACGATCAGCGCAAGGCCCCGGAAAATAGTTTTCTGATTCAGCCGAGCCAAGACCTCATTGCGTTGTTTGGGGATACGGTCACGGTTGGCCAGAGCAATGAGCGTTGGGAGTTGAATCTGCCAGCGTTCCAGAAGATTGAATCGTACCTGGGTGTGATTGATCACAACCTGAAAGTCGGTGCGCCGCTGGAAGCAAAAAACGTCAGAGCAGACGGGATAGATATAAGGCAGTCTGCCGATGGTCGTATCGATGTGTATCGCGGAGGTCAGCACATTAAGCCCGCAATGCCGCTGTTGCGCGAACTTGCGAGCAAGCACGGCATCTCCATTACGTCCGCGTCGGGTAGCGAGCTGAATACGCGGAGCCTCGGACGCAAGATCATTAAGTTTCTCAGCGAGCAGCAGGGGTGAAAACCACTGTTACGGTCCGAGAATATGCTCGGCTAACCACCGGCAATATTCCCAACCCGACGCTCGACGTAGCCCAAGTGTCGCCCTCGGCCTTCGACTGGCTCTGCGAAACCAGTTCACGCTTTAGCAAAGCTGGCGCAGCGCTGGTGCAAGTTGAAGGCCGCTGCTGGCTGAAACTCGACAATTACGTTGGCGCGCTTGAAACACCCTGCGGCACGCGAATCGAAATCCTGCCCAAGCATTTCGAACAAGGTGATTGCGTCCGGCAAAGCCGTGCTCTGCTCAGACGCATGATTCAGAAGTCACTGGACCTGCCGACCCGCAAGGTTGGTGCAACCGCGTTGCAGCGCTTCGATGCACCTTTGACTGAATGGATTATGAGCAGCTTTCTAGAAGCGCTCGACCACCTAATAAAGCGCGGCCTTCGCTTCGACTACCAGCGCGTGGAAGAAGAACAGCGGTATCTACGCGGCCAACTCAACACCGCCCGACAGATGCGCCAACCACCTGGCCGACAGCACCAATTCCAAATCCGCCACGACATATTCCAACCCGATCGGGCAGAGAACCGCCTCATCAAAACAGCGTTAGACATCGTCTGCAAAACCACTCAAGACCCTATTAACTGGCGCTTGGCTCATGAGCTGCGCTCACTGCTGCTAGAGATCCCCTCCAGCCGAGATACGACTCAAGATTTTAAACAGTGGCGTCGCGATCGGCTGATGGCTCACTACCAACCGGTAAAGCCGTGGTGTGAACTCATCATCCAACAGCAAACGCCACTGGCGATTGCAGGTGAGTGGCAAGGCATGAGCCTGCTGTTTCCGATGGAGAAACTGTTTGAACGCTACGTGGCCGCATGCCTGAGGGATTCACTGCCGCCAGACGCTACGCTGCATACCCAGCGCAGCAGCGAGTATCTGTGTACTCATGAGGGCAAGAAGGTTTTTCAACTGCGGCCTGATCTGATGATTACGCAGGGAGAGAAGAGCTGGGTGCTGGACACCAAATGGAAGCGGCTCGACAGCGAGATGGGCAGCAAAAACTATGGTCTGAGCCAGGCTGATTTTTATCAGTTGTTTGCTTATGGGCAGAAGTATCTGGGTGGGCAGGGGGATTTGGTGCTGATCTATCCGAAGCGAGGGGCGTTTCAGGAGGCGTTGCCGGTTTTTGAGTTTTCGGAGGGGTTGAGGTTGTGGGTGGTGCCGTTTGATTTGGATACGGGATATTTGATACGAGTGCCTTTCGACTTCCAAGGTATTACAGCTGATAAGCCTGATTGAGTGCCCATCGGTTTCCTCCCCGGCGAACCGTCAGTAGTTAAAATCCTGCGATTGCTTCGACGAGAGGGTGCGTGGGCAGGATACGTTCGTCATCAGGTTTCAGTAATGGTGAAATACCGGGCATTTATCTCGGGTTTTGAACCCAAAATGCGCCATTGCTATTTTGTGGTGGCAATATGCCTCATTAAGGTGTATTTATTGACTTGTTACCACCTTAATTTGGAGTTTTATGATGGACGATGACGTGAAAGCCATTGCTGCTACAGGCGCTGGAGCTGCTACTGGTGCCGCAGGTGCTGTAGGCGCAGTATCGACACTTGGAGCTGTTTCTGGTCTTGGGGCTGCGGGTATAACTTCTGGATTGGCAGCCGTCGGTGGTGTCGTCGGTGGTGGTATGGCAGCAGGATTAGCTGTAACTGCAGCCGCACCGATCGCCGTAGGCGCTATTGCGTATGGCTTGTACAAGTGGTTAAAAGACTAATAAAATAGCATCATTATTTTCACAAGATTTATGAATTTAATGAATCGTTGTTTTATTTTTAGTTACGGTTATGTTCAGTGCTGAAATAGGTCTACACCTGTTTCAGTCCCGGATTATTAGATGCGCCGTATGAGGCGTTTTAAAAGAACCTTGGTCAGTGCGACTGTTTTTGATGTGGACATGCACCGAGTCATTCACCATCTCAACCAAGTGCTCTGATCAATGCAGCAGAAGCCCTTTCCTCAAATAGTGATCGTCTATTTGCCATTGCTCTCTGACATTTTTCGTGAATATTGCTCATTTAAAAAGGGCTGTTCGTGGTTGTGATTGTTAGTAAAATGTTGAGTGATCATACCTGATAGTATGATTGATGCTTAATGATTACGTGGTTTTGTGTGTGGTGCGGCTAGTTTTTTGGGGGTGTTGTTGCCTTTGTCTTCTGATTTTAGTGTGTGTGTTTTTTTTGGGCATTTATGAGTGCATATTGTAGTGTGAATGCGGGCAGGCTTTGTAAGTTTAAGTTAGAATGCAAGTCTCTACAAGACCTATGCTTTATATATTTTATTGGCTGGTGCGATTTGAGTTAAGTAAATGTTTTTTTATTTTTCTGAAGCACAATTTTCTTCCACGTGACTTCGTTTCGATTTAAAGGGTCTTTAATTTCCCTGCTGATATAAATTGGGTCGAGATTGGTCTCAAATGATTGTGTTAGAAGCTCTTCCTCAGATACCGAATACATAGTTCTGCTCAAGTCAGGTTTTCCGATCCTGAGCGTTATAGCTAAGTAGCTGTCTTCTTTTAAAAGGCTGCTAATTCGTTTTAATGATGATTTTCTTTCGTGAGGTGCTATATGCATCCATATAGCGCTCATTAGTACAAAGTCGTAAGTGTTCTTGTCTAGTGATGAAAGGTCTGGAAGGCAGTCATTTAGCCATGCTATGTTTTTATGATTGTTTTTTGTCTTTGCAAGGTCAAGCATTTTTTCACTCGGCTCAACGGCCGTTACCTGATACCCACGGCGGGCTAGTGACAACGCATCGCGCCCAGAGCCAGAACCTATATCTAAAACTTTTGCATTGGGGCTTTCGGGAAGAAATCTTATAAATTGTCTATGTATGTTGGAAAAGTACAGCTTACTGTATGTGTCGAAGTATTTAATGCTCTCAGAGTCATAGCTCGCCCATGATGCGCTATTTTTTAAAGTCATTTGCTTTGTACTTCTGTTTTTTGAAAGTGTATGTAGTTAATAACGGTATAAGGCTCTGCTTTCTTATTTTTAGTATTGAATTTTTTTATGTTGCTGGCGCTGGCGATGCTAAAACACGCCGCTGTAATTAGAAGCAGGGTCCAGCAGGTAATGACTGTGTAATTTCCCTTGCTATCTTGTTGGTGGTTAAATAAAAGCTGGTGGTTGATGTGTTTTTTTATTAATTGCCTAAGTCGAACAATTATTGGTATGGTTAAGATATTAACTGCCGCGGCGAAAGATAGTGCTAATACTTTCGGTAAGTCACCACTGATTGATGCTGCGCCATACCAAATACCTCCTGTGATTGCAATGACCATACTCGGAACCTGCCACAGCTGTTGATTTAGCGATCGCAGATGTAGACCTGCCTCACAGTAGCTGAGCTCTTCCTTTTTAAATCGCCACTTTATTTGCTCAAGCTCTTTGGCGTTTTCATGCTTTATTGCTTCAAAGGCTGAATCGTTCACTATACTACCGCCTGTCTTCTCATGGGTACCTAATAGTTTAACTGGAATTCGTACCTGCACCGCAATGGTGATTGGGTGAAATGTGAAGCACAAGATCTGCTAGCCGGGCAAGCTGCTCGACGGGCATTCCGAGCGTCAGAGCTAATCGAACGAGATTTTTAGAAAAAATGCCTCTGGTAGGCTCGAAACCATGCATTAGCTGTGTCAATAAAGTATCCTGCGAGTATTGGTGAAGCCTGCAACGAGGCTTGGAGTATGTAGGATGAAGGTTTTGTTTGACACCCGCAGGATCCAGAAGCTAGGGCGCGTTTCGCTTAGCGAGCAATTGCTAAGGAATGCTGGCCTTCAAGAAGGCGATCAGGTAGATATTTATTTCGATGCCATTACAAAACGCATTATTATTGAGCCAGCAGCTTTGAGCTACGACCAAGCTGCTTCGGAGAAATTAGCTTCAGGGAGGAAAGGTTGATGTCGAGCGTGCAACGACGAGATGAGCGTTTCTCGGGTCATGAGTCATTCGTTTGCCGTTACGGATGGCTGCCAAAGCTGCATCAAGCAATCGTCAACGATCCCCTTGCTCTCAGAGATGAAGCTCAGGCTACGATCACGTTGGGCATCGGTCGCAACATGGTCAAGTCCATCCAGTTCTGGGGGGAAGCCTTCGGGATAGTTAACGGTCGTGATTCTGCTGGCCTGCAATCTGGTCCTATTGGGCGTTTGCTTCTTTCAAAAGCCGGATGGGATCCTTACCTTGAGCAACCTGAGTCGCTATGGCTGCTTCACTGGTGGATTTCATCCCACGCGGAGATCGCAGTTTGGAATTTGGTCTTCGGGAGCGCAACGTATTCCCGTTTTGATCGAAAGACACTCATCGCGGGTCTCGAGAATCAGGCATCCGCTAGTAACAAAAAGCTGGCGGTCTCCACCCTTGAGCAGCATTCAAGCATTTTCCTGCATTCTTACAAGCGGGAAGAGTCTGCAGGTGATGATACCTCGTGGTGTCCACTGCAAGATTTGGGACTTTTTGAAGAGGTCACTGCCGACGACGGCAGAACTGTTTACCTGGTAGGTAGAAATGCGCCCTTAGGCCTGTCTTCAAGAGTTTTCCTTTTTTCCTTGATTGACTACTTCAAACGTCAAAATACCAACTCTCTAAGTCTCACCAAGATTGTTCATGGTGAATTCAGTCCCGGTAGCGTTTTCAGATTGGATAACTTTCAAGTGAGTAGCTTGATAGAAGGTGTAGAAAAAGAGTTTGGTGGTGTTGTGCGATTTATTGATACTGCTGATACCCAGCAAATTATTCTGGATAAAACTTTAGCGCCCGCTTGGGCTGATTGCTTGCTGGGTGTGGGAGAAGAATTGAATGTCTGATCGACTGATAGATCACCTTGAGCTGGACTCCAAATTCCTGCGCTCCATTTCGCTGGCCAGAGATTTGCGGTCACAAGATTCGCTCGATAGTTATCTGATCACACCTGCTGTCTTGGCAGTGCTTCGCCAGATTGGCGGCGCGTTGAAGTCGGGTAGCGCACAACGTGCCTGGAAGCTCATTGGGCCCTATGGCAGTGGTAAGTCGGCCTTAGGGTTGCTGCTTGCCCGTTTGTTGGAAGGGCAAAAAAGCTCTCATGCAATTTATAAACAGCTCGTTGAGGCCTCCACAGAAGTCGTTGAGCTTTTCCCCCAAGAGCAAAACCGCTTTGCGCTGGCAATAAGCGGTTCGCGCGTATCGCTGGGTGACGCGTTAGCACAGTCTATTCTTGAAGCACTTGAGCACCTGCCAAAAAGTAAGCTGGCTACTGAGCTTAAGCGCCAGTTGGATACGAAAGCTCAGACCTATCGTGATGTACCCCTTAACGCAGCGACGAGTAGATTGCTGAATGACTTTGTTCTAATCACCAAAGGTGCTGGGTGTTCCGGTGTCCTACTGCTAATTGACGAGCTTGGCAAATTCATCGAGTACGCAGCTCTAAATCCGGAAGCCGGTGATTTGATGTCTTTGCAGCAAATCGCTGAAGTCGCATCTCATCCTACGGACGATGGTCTACTAGTCATATCAATGCTGCACCAGCACTTTGATGCTTATGCCACAGGTGTAGGTCGGACGCTTTCCGATGAGTGGCATAAGGTCTCAGCACGCTTCGATGAAGTGCCTTTTGATGAGCCGGTCGAGCGGTATGCGCATTTCGCTCTTCATGCCCTAGGCGCAGATGCAACCATTACTGAGTCGGTTGCCCTGAAAAAAGATGCCCGCAGCATCTACAAGCAAGCAATTGATTTCAACTTCTTCCGCGGAACTGGTGAGAGTGAGCTGTTCTCTCAGGCAGAGCGCCTGTACCCGTTGCACCCAGCAGCGCTGGCTTGCTTAGCGGTCATATCTAAGCGATTTGGTCAGAGCGAGCGTTCATTTCACGCATTCATGCGTGGATATGAGTCCGGAGCACTGAGAGACTTCGCGGAGCATAATATTGTCGATCATTCTTCTTGGTATGGAATGAGCGAGCTTTTTGACTACCTCACGACAGGGGTAGGGCTTCGCTTCCGTGATCTTGAAGCTGAACGACGCTGGGATTTCGCTCGCTCTGTCGTAGAGCGTAATGACGGGGAGATGACGGCGTTACAGCTTGAATTACTCAAGTCGATTGCCGTCATCGAGCTGGTCGCTCAAGTCCTCCATGTGGTGTTGACCGTTGAGCTCCTTAGATTTGCTATGGGGGAAGACCTTGGAGCTATCTCTGAAGCTTTGAGTGAGCTGACTGCCAAAAGAATCCTAGTACATCGTCCTGCGAGTCATGATTATGGTTTTGCCGTCAGTCACGCTATCAACGTCGAGGCTTTATACGAGGAAACGATGCAGCGCTCGGCTGATGAACTGATGTTCAATGGCGTTTCACAAGCCCTATCTGAAAGAAGCGTTATTGCAAGTCGTCACTATCAGCAGACAGGAACAATCCGCTCGGTAAGAGTGACTGCAGGCACGTCGGATAGAATTGCGCAGTCCATCGGTAATCATGGTCGCCATGATGGCAGTGTGGGGCTGATATTTGCAGACGCCGAATCGTCTGCTTTAGTCGGTGCTGCTGAAGAGGTAGCTCGCTCTACTGACGACGTTTTATCGCTTACCGCAATTGTCAAAGTCGGTCCAGATGAGCGTAATGCTCTCATTGAATACTCCCGCTGGTTGATGGTTCATGACCAGGTCAAGCTTAGTCATTTGGATCCCTGGACTGAGCGCTATGTCGAGTCGAGGTTCAGCACGGCACGTGAGCGTGTTAGCCGACTGGTCTTGGCATTGCTGAACCGGCAAGCAAAAGGGTCGTCCGGTATGCAGTATTGGCATAAAGGAAAGGTGGTCGCCGATAGCGGAGCAATGAACCTTAGTCAAGCCGCCTCTTGGCTGTTCGATAAGGTTTACGAGGCGGCTCCGGCGATCAATAACGAATTGATCAACAAAGAGAAGCCTTCATCTGCAATTAATGCAGCTCGGCAGCGTCTATTTGACCTGCTGGATAAAAAGGTTGATTCAGAGCTGCTAGGTATCGTCGACTTCCCACCCGAACGATTGCTCTACAGCTCTCTGCTTCAATCCACTGGACTGCATCGTAAAGGGGCTGGCAGCCGTTGGTTGTTAACGGCACCGGACGGTAATTCTCCTGCCGGCATACGTAAAGTTTGGGCGGAGCTTGATAAGCAACTGATGATTGACGGGCAGGTCACTTTTGCTCAGGTCATTTCGAGCCTGGCATTACCGCCGCTAGGGGTCCGAAGTGGACCGGCCAGCGTGTGGTTCATGGTTTACCTTCTTGTTAACAGTGAGTCGTGCGCGATTTTCGAACGAGGAAGTCTGATCCTGGAGTTGACCTCCGATCATCAACAACGGATGTTCAGGAGCCCTCACACCTTTAGCTTCCGCCGCTTCGACATTGCGGCAGAGCGCAAAGATCTGATCAAAGATTATGCAAAGGCGTTTGGAGCGGTAGGCGTGCAGTTGGGATTGAACGCATCTTACCTGGATGCTGCGCGGGAGCTGATCCGCTGGTACGGGCGTCTCCCGCAATATTCGCAAGAGACACTGCGACTTACAAACCAAACCAAAGCCCTTCGCGACGTAATCAAAAGAGCAACGGACCCAGTTTCGTTGCTCGCTGTTGATATGCCGCGCGTGGTGATGGCTGGGAAGGGGAAGGACGCTAGTAGCTTCCCCGATCTGCTGGCGAAAAGCCTCACTGAGCTCGGTATGGCATACCGACGGTTGCAGGACGAGGTTAGCTTTTCCATGGCTCAGGCTTTTGAGATCACAGGCCCTCTGAGGGCCCTTCGATCGCAGCTCCAAGAAGAGTGCGCTGATACTGCGCAGTCTCTTGCTGAGGTAGATCTTAAAGCCTTCATCATGCGCTGTTCGGACATCACTCTGACTGACGACAAGTGGATGGATTCCATTGCGAGTGTTGTCGTTCATAGACCCTTAGATATCTGGAAAGACAGTGACGCTCCGACATTTGCGGAGTCCGTCCTTGAGCTATGCGGGCGCTACAAGCGTTGGCTTAGGGTCGCTATGCGTAAAGGCGAGTTTGAGCGTCAAGCGCAACGCTTCGTTGGTGTGACTTTGACTCTTCCCAGTGGCGAAGAAGCAGCGATGCTATTGACCTCTGATCATGAGACCAAGATCATGGCCAATAGCCTGCTAGAGACTCTCACTAAGCAAGTGGGCGGCAATTTGAATTTGGCCGCTTCAACCCTTGCTCAAGCGTTGCTGCAATTGCAGCAGGGCTCCACTGAACACGATGAGAATGAGCTAAGCGATGAGCAACGAACCACAGGTTAGACATATCCTTAGCCTCTCAGGGGGCAAGGACAGCGCAGCGCTGGCGATTTACATGCGAGATCGTGTGCCAGAAATGGAATACATCTTTAGCGATACTGGTAAAGAGCTACCAGAGACTTATGACTATTTACAGCGCCTGGAAAATTACCTCGGGAAGCCGCTGCATCGATTGAATGCAGACCTAGGCTTCGACCACTGGTATGACATGTATGGAGGGATGATTCCCTCCAATCATCGTCGTTGGTGCACGAAAATGCTCAAGCTTAAGCCTTTTGAGGACTTTTGCGGCGACCAACCAATAATCAATTATGTTGGGCTCCGTGCTGATGAAAATCGTACGGGGTACATCAGTCATAAGACTAATATTGAAGCTGTTTATCCGTTCCAAGAGGACGGGCTGATCCTGCGCGATATTGAAGAGATTCTTCGAGTTTCTGGGGTTGGGATGCCCCCCTACACAAAGTGGGGAAGAACACGCTCTGGATGCTACTTTTGCTTCTATCAGCAAAAAATTGAGTGGGTGAAGTTAAAAGAAACGCATCCTGATTTGTATGAGAAAGCTAAAGAGTATGAGGTGCCGTTCGAGAAGACAGGCAATTTCTTCACTTGGAGCCAGGGAGAGAGTCTGGCTGAATTGGAGATGCCTGAGCGCATGGCTCAGATAAAGCGTGATCATGCTCTGCGTGTCGAGAGGATGGCTCAACGAAAAGATAACTCCACGCTTATAGCCGTTTTTTCTGAACTGGATTCCACTGAAAGTCCGGAAGACGACGACGATCAAGGATGTCTAGTCTGTTCGTTATAAAAGGATTTTAATATATGTCATTTGAAATTACTGCAAGGACTATTCTGCACCTGGGGGCTGACCTGATATCGTCGGATGCTGTTGCCCTATACGAGCTTATAAAAAACTCGATAGATGCGAAGTCTACAACTGGTGTCGATGTCGTCTTTGAAATTGTGATTAGATCATCTGACGTGTCCAGCGTGCTGGATATGATCGAGAGTCGTGAAGGTGTAACGCTTGCACAGCTAAAAAGCGAAACGGCTAATCGTGTATTGGCTAACGCCCCGGAAGAGCTTAAAGATCGTTTTCTATCTGCGGTGCAGAGCACTAAGTCTATTGAGGAATTTAAGGAGGAAGTAGCTGAGGCCTACAGGTGGTGCAATAGGATTGTTGTCTCAGACTCCGGGCATGGGATGTCTCGCGATGATCTTAAGGAAGTATTTCTAACCATTGGCACGACGAGTCGAGCAAAAGCAGTCAATGAATCTTTGGCGGCTGGCGATGATAAGTCACCTTATCTTGGCGAGAAAGGCGTTGGTCGTCTCTCTGCCATGCGCTTAGGGCGGCATCTGCGCGTTGAAACTGCAACTGTGGATGATGACAAGGTCAATGTGTTGGTAATTGACTGGAGTGAGTTTGAACGCGCCTATGATAAGCCGGCGAGCAGCGTAATAATCAAGCCTGAATATGGTGGTCGTAAAGAGCTTGGAGTTTCGTTCACTAGAGTAATAATTTCGGACATCTCCGCAGCTTGGACGTCTGAGCGTCTGCTTAGTATAGCCAGATCCCAAATTTCTCGGATGATGGATCCTTTTTCGTGGGCCGAGAAACGCCGCTTTCAGGTTCGGCTAGAATTCAATGGCGTTGCCGTTGATCAAGTTAAGGTTGTTGCCAAAGGGCTGTTGGAAAATGCTCATGGTAAGTGCCATGGGCGATATGAGGTGGTTTCTGGTCTGCCGAGGTTAATAGTTAACCTTGAATCCAGTTTGTATGATGGTCCAAAGACGGAGCACGTTTTTGACTTGAGCGATCTGTATTCTCAGTCGGGCCTGAAGCAGAGCGGGCAGCCGCACTCAATACTCAAAACGCTTGGCCCCTTCACCTTTGAATTTTATTGGTTTAACCGGCAGCGACTAAAAGCGATGGAGGGTGTGGGGGATCGTGAAGCGGTAAGGTCTTTGATCAAAGCATGGACCGGTATTTGTCTTTTTCGCGATGGATATCGGGTACTACCATACGGTGATTCGGGGGACGATTGGCTTGGTTTGGATCGTGAGGCACTTGCCGCCAGTGGGTATAAGCTGAACACCAAGCAGTTGATCGGGCGTGTCAATATTTCAAGGAATAACAACCCGAAGTTGTTGGATCAAACTAACCGGCAGGGACTAAAGGATTGTCCAGAAAGTGAGGTATTGGTCCAGCTGTTGAATGTGGTGGTCTCTAGGTGGTGGCACGATTATCTTAATGATGCCGGTAAGGTACAAAAGCGACAAACTGAATTAACCTTCGACTCACTGAAGGAAAGCTCTGCCGTAGATACATTGGAGCAAAGAACCAAAGCAAGTTTGAAGGCCATTAGAAAAGACTTTAGTGGTGATGCGAGGCTGTTGGAAGAAGTGAAAGACGCCTTTCTTGAGGTCAAAGACGCACATGCGCGGGCCGTTCTGCGGATAAGCACCATTGAAGAGGAAAAGGAACGACTGACCCAGTTGGCAGGTGTTGGATTGATGGTCGAAGTGATCGCGCATGAGCTAACCCGTGCGACAGAATTAACACAAGTTACCCTAAAAAGAATCGGAAAAAAAAGCGTAGATGAAGAGACTTCTGCTGCTTTCAAAGTGCTTGGTCAGCAGATTAAAGTTATTCAGAAGAGACTCCATACCTTAGAGCCACTGTCAGTGAGTGCAAGGCAGCGACGAAGCAATGTCAATATATATGATGTATTGACATACGTGTTGGACGCTCACACTGCTCAGTTTGATCGGCATCGAATAGCGCCCTCAATTGTGTCTAAGTCAAAAGTGGTTAATGCATTTATTGTTGAAGGTCATGTAGTACAAATTTTAGAAAATTTAATTAATAACTCGATTTACTGGATTGATGTTTTTAGGTGTGAGCACGCTAGTTTTGAGGGGGAGCTAGTTATAGAAGTCTTAGAGTCACCCCTCAGGATTAAGTACTCGGATAACGGGCCGGGTATACCCGTGGGGCGGCAGGAGTCCGTGTTTGAGCCTTTTTATTCGACGAAAAATACTTCTGCTGCACGACGCCAGGGGCTAGGTTTATACATAGCAAGGCAAAATGCGGAGATGCTTGGAGGCGGGCTATACCTCGTCGATGAAGGTCGCTACCGAAGCAATCGTTTTAATACATTTGAGTTGGAATTGAAGGAGTCAATGGAATGAGTTTGATGGAGCTTTTTGCAAGCGTCGGAGTTAAGAACGCACATTTTATTGATGACGCTTTTGATTTGGCTCCGACTAAAGGGCTAGCTCAAGAGGATGTGCAGCACTTTATCGACAGAATTGATCTGCCAGCCCTAGAGCGAATTGGGGAGCTTACTGGTATTGCAGATATCACTGACGCTGATGCGATAGAGGCGTTACAGGTGCTAGAACATACACACTCGATCTTCAACTCACGAGCGGAATTCGGAGAAGCTGGAGAGGTATTGTTTTCTGATTTTTTTACAGATCGCAGTGGGAAAAAGTCAGATCTTGAAATTTTGATAGACTTTTTAAAGAAAAGCGGTGTGGAATCTGAGCGCTTTGGTGTTGACAGCTATCATGATTGTAAGTCTGAGCCGCAATTGGTTTTTATCGATTTGCGATTGCGTGAAAATGGCGATCCTATAACAACAGCTGATGCTGTAGAGGTATATAAAAAAACTCGGGAAATGTATCCCACATGCAAGCCGTTTGTTTTTTTAATGTCAACTCTGACAACGCCACTTAGAAACTTTAGGGAAAGTTTTTTTCTGGAGGCGCAGATTTTTGCTTCACAGTTTGAAGCGATATCAAAACAGAATTTCCGTGATGAAGATGAAATGCAGGCGGTATTTACCAATTATATTCGATTTTTGCCAGAGCTTCATCGCTTGCATGATAGGATCGGTTTTATTGAAGGTGCGATAAGAAAAGCTGCGGTAAATGTAGGGAATACGTTAAGAAGCTTGGACTTACCCGATTACTTTGTTCTGCATCATAATACCGCGGCGATAGAGAAGGTCGGTTTGGGTACCTATATTTCCGATCTGTTGTTGGAATATCTGGTCAACGAAGTGGAGTCGTCTCCCGAGCTATGGAATCTTGCTGCTGAACTTGACGGCTGGAAGCTGCAAAAATTGCCTCGCTCCCGTTTTGGTCTGACCTACGCGGCGGGTAAGATTTACTCTGGAAATATACTACATTCAAATTTCCGACTTGAAAGTGAAGCCGCCAGAGGCCTTGGACCGAAAGATGGTTATTTTTATCTAGGAGATGTTTTCTTTTTAAAGGATGAATACGCTTCAGGAAGTCCTAAAAAAGCTTATGTAATTGCAACGCCTGCTTGTGATTTGGTACGACCCGAAAAGCTTAAAGAAAGGACCATTTTTGTTTGTGAAGGGCGTGTCAAGAAGGTTACTCTTGCTACCACACCTACTGGCGATGGTGGCATACCGACAACTATTATCAGTAGTCCTAACGACACATTAAAACAGTTTTCAATCGACTGGAATAAGAAGCGGCTTCATACTTGGCATGTTGAAGAAATGTCCGCCTTTGAAAAAGATGAGTCTGATTACGTTAGGGTCGGAAGATTGCGTCCGCTTTACGCGATTCAACTCCAGCATGCCATCACGGCGGATCTCAGCCGTATTGGTGTGCAACGTGCACCAAACATGCTTCAGCCCATGGGGATCGGTGTCTGTGTATCAAATGGCGTGAAGTGGGTAGCAGTGGACAATGATGACGTGAATGAGCCATGTGCAGCAGCTGTGGCAGACACAGAGGATGGCAAGCAAGCTTTGTACATCATATCTGACGCCACAGTGCGGCGTATTCGTAAAAAGATAAAAGCATGGCTGGATCGAAATTCAACATTCCCTTCTGCTGTAACCCTTAGAAAAATAGTGGAGTCTGAGGCTTTTGAAGAAAAGTTGATGTATATGATTCATACACGAGCAGAAGGTGTTGCCCCCGAAGATGATATTGTAAGACCGATGGCAGGTGTAGACGGTATCAGCGAAGAGGAATGCGCAAAGATGGTTCTTGTTCGGCCAAACTCTACTACTGCATATGCGAAAGTAAATGGGGGGCGAGATGTCAGTCCCGAGCAAGAAGCGGTTTTGGTGATTTCACTGTTCAAAAGTAAATAGCAATTTTTTTGCTAATAACTCTTGCGTAAGTCTTCGTGCCGAGTTGTAACGTGTACGAAGTGATTAACAGCAAAGATCGCCGGGTTGGCGATTTTTTGCTGTATCTAGCTAGGAGCGTGCTGGCGTTAACTGAAAACTGACCCACCCTTCCGATTGAAAGTTGACCCAGGGGGGGCTGATGGATTTTTCTCCAGCAAATGTGGATAACCTTAGTAGCAGTGTGCCGGTTGGAGGCACATCAAGTCCTAGCGAATGTTGGCATGCGGCAAGGCGTTTTATGGAGAATCAGCGTGCAAAGACGTCTCAGCTCAATCTTTCATTTAATTCGCTTATGCAAAAAAGCCACCTTCGGCTTACGGCCCAGGTAGCTTTTTACGTTTCTATGCTGATTTGGTGTGTTCAGTCCAACTCGAGTGACATTTTTTCTGACTAAACACTATAGAGCCGGTGAAAATTCAATAAAAGTGAAAAAAATTCAGCGGTTATTGAAAAACTAGGCCCAAACCCATCAATCCCAGCTCAACGCCCCACCAGTCTGATACTCAATAACCCGAGTCTCAAAGAAATTCTTCTCTTTCTTCAAGTCCATAATCTCGCTCATCCAAGGAAACGGATTCGTCGTCCCTGGGTACTCTTCCTTCAAGCCAATCTGGCTCAGACGGCGGTTAGCGATGAATTTCAGGTAGTCCTCCATCATCGCCGCATTCATCCCCAGCACGCCGCGAGGCATGGTGTCGCGGGCGTATTCGATTTCCAGCTGGGTGCCTTGCAGGATCATCTGCGTGGCTTCTTCTTTCATCTCGGCATCCCACAGGTGCGGGTTTTCGATTTTGATCTGGTTGATCACGTCGATGCCGAAGTTCAGGTGCATGGACTCGTCGCGCAGGATGTACTGGAACTGCTCGGCGACGCCGGTCATTTTGTTGCGGCGGCCCATGGAGAGGATCTGGGTGAAGCCGCAATAGAAGAAGATGCCTTCCAGTACGCAGTAGTAGGCGATGAGGTTGCGCAGCAGCTCTTTGTCGGTGTCGACGGTGCCGGTTTCGAACTTCGGATCGGAGATCGAACGGGTGTATTTCAGGCCCCAGGCTGCTTTTTTAGCGACCGACGGGATCTCGTGGTACATGTTGAAGATCTCGCCTTCATCCATGGCCAGCGATTCGATGCAGTACTGGTAGGCGTGGGTGTGGATCGCTTCTTCGAAGGCCTGGCGCAGGATGTACTGGCGGCATTCCGGGTTGGTGATCAGGCGGTACACGGCCAGTACCAGGTTGTTGGCAACCAGTGAGTCGGCGGTGGAGAAGAAGCCCAGGTTACGCATGACGATGCGGCGCTCGTCGTCGGTCAGGCCTTCCGGGTCTTTCCAGAGGGCGATGTCGGCGGTCATGTTGACTTCTTGCGGCATCCAGTGGTTTGCGCAACCGTCCAGGTATTTCTGCCAGGCCCAGTCGTACTTGAACGGCACGAGCTGATTGAGGTCGGCGCGGCAGTTGATCATCATTTTTTCGTCAACGGCGACGCGGGCGCTGGCGCCTTCGAGTTCGGCCAGGCCTTCGGCGACGTCCAGTGCGTCCAGCGCTTTCTTGGCGCGGATCAGGGCTGCGGAGTCGGCGGCGGTCACGGCGCGGGCTTCTTGGGCTGCGAGGCCGCCAGCGCTGTCGAGGCGGTCCATGTTGGCTTCGTTGGCGTGACCGGCGTTGGTCGCTTTGGCGACTACTTCGCCGTCTTCCTTATCGAATTCGTCCCAGCTCAGCATGGTGTACGTCTCCTGCCTGAGGGGTTGCCTGTGGCACCCCTGTTGGATTTTCAAAGTATGGGCTGCCAGCGTCGCGCTGAACGTGCGCTGGCAATGGAATTTTTACTCGGGGTCTGTCGCGATCGGCCGGCTTATGAGTGTGCCGGTCGCTCTTTGAATGTGCTGCCGAGGCTGTGCCTTACAGGCGAGCAGATCGAAAGCTCGAGGTTGCTTTCAGACAAGCCAGGTTTGCAGGTTTTGCAAATGGTCATTTGAGTACCCTTGAGCGAGCGCGAGATTATACAGATTTTGTCCGACCCCTGCGCATGTGTGACTGATTTTGATGTGGACATTACGCCTGTTGTGAATGACTCCGGGATTCAGTGAGCAGGCTCATGAAGGCGCGGTGTCCGGGCGTAAATCCCTTATGTAGTGTTTTTTTCGAATCAGGGGCGCAGCATATAGTGATGCGTGAATTGCTGCAATCGGCTGCGCGCCCGGATTTCTGATCAGTGTTCGGGATGTGATGCGGGTCAATGCTTGCCCGCTACATGCAGAACGCGGTCTGGGGCGGAGAAGGGCGGATTGCACGCAAGGGATTGCTCGCAATGACAGGCGACGAATGGTTATGGGCGGTGCAATCATGCATCGCTCATACCCTACGTGTTGCGCATGCCTGAGGTGCTCGCTCACTGCACCAGAACATACTCATGAAAAATTCTGGGCCCGTATTTTTCGTCCACGCGGCAGGTGAAACCCATGCTGGTTGCCAGCCCGTCCATGGCCAGATTTTTAGAGGCGTCCATTGATGATATTTTGCTGAAACCCTCCTTCGTCGCGGTTTCCATGAGTCGCTTCAGCAGCGCTGTGGCCACGCCTCGACGTTGCCATTTTTCAGAAACGGCAATGGCGAATTCGCAATGCGCGTCGCCTTCATAGGCACCGTAACGAGCAACGCCAATCTCCGTCAGTTCATCGTTGTCGTAGGCCAGTGCGATGTAGGCCATGCGATTATGCAGGTCGATGTCCATGAGCTGATCATGCACCTTCGCATGTGTGCTGAACGATCCCAGAAAGCGAAAATGCGCGATGTCCTCGCCGAGGTTCGTTAAAAAGGAGAACTCCCGGGCACGGTCTTTATCGGCCAGCTGGCGAATCAGGACCGGGGTGCCATCGCGCAGCTTCTCGATCCAGAACCCGCCCGCCAGATCGTCAGTGTCTTCGTTGAAGCGTTTGAGGATGTCTGCTGTGTAGGGCATGCGAGTAGCTCCGGATGAACGAGGGAAATGTCCTTTTGCAGCCTAGTCCGGTCAAGGTGCGACACCGCTGTTATCGGCTCGCTGACCGGGTCGGCAGACAGTCGGTCAGTTGATGAGCAGATGGTTGTCCACGTTCTTTACACCTGGCACTGCCCAGGCCGCATGTTCGACCGCTTGGCGTTCACGCCAGCGGTGAACGTAGCCTTCAAGCCTTACTTGATTGCCCTCGGCGGTGACGCGAATTTTGCTGGCGTCCAGTTCCGAGCTTCGGGCCAGGGCTTGTTCGATCAGTGTCTTGATGTCCAGGCACGCATTTTCAGGCCTGACGATCAGCCGGTTGTCGAAGCCCGTAACGCCTGCGAGGGTGTTGATGGCTTTTTGTGCGGCTTCTTTCTGGTATTGCCATTGCACATCGCCTTCAAGCGTTACCCGTCCGTGCTGCACCTTGACCTGTATGGCCTGGTCGGGCGATATCGTGTTCCAGCCAATCAGGTCCAGGCAACGCGAGGCGATCACGCTGTCGTCGATGTAGAGGCTGCTCGGCACCCGTACTTCAAGTTCCACGGCCACGGCTTTGACGCCTTTGACGCTCTTGACTGCGCGTTCGGCGGCGATTTTTTCGGCGAAGGTTTTCACATGCCCGCTGAGCACCACCACGCCGTTTTCTATCGTGACGCCAATTGCGGCAGCGTCGATGTGGGGCAAAAACTCAAGCTCGTCCAGAATCGTTCTACGTAACGTCAGGTCGCTCATGCTGAGCCCTCTAAATGATGGACTGCGGCTGCTTATTCCGTGCCGCAGTCACATCATTGAATACCCTCCGGCAGGTCAAACATTGAGTTTTGTCAGTTAAAGCCCTTTGCGTTACACCCGCTTATCTGCGCCGTGCTGAGCGGTCGGTGTGGGTGCCCCAGTACTTCTGCATCTCGATAAACAGGAAGGACGCCGTCCAGGTGATGAGCACCAGCCCCGTCAGGGCTTCAAGTCCTGTCAGGTATTTGAGCGGGCCAGTGGGCGTGATGTCGCCGAAACCGATGGTGGTGAACGTGGTGAACGAGAAGTACACCGAATCCATGAAGCTGCCGTCGAAGTTGCCCGTCAGGCGACCCAGTGAATCCGAGCGGTTCATCAGGTAATAGCCCAGCGCGAATATCCAGACTTCGATGGCGTGAGCGACCAGCGCGCCCAATACACCGAACACCATCCTGAACCGGTGCCAGAGATTGAGCCTGGGCATCAGCCCGTTCAGACGCAGTAGGCATTCGTAGTGAACAATGACCACCGTGGTGATGATCAGAATATTGATCAGTGTGACCGCGATCATTGAAGGGTTTCCAGCCAGAACCGGCGGCGGTGGTTCACAGGCTTTTTGCGCGGTAGCTGCATCCGTGGATCAATGCCTGTAGGCGGTTTAAGTCGAGAATCTCCACCTGGCGTCCGGAAATGCTGACGATGCGCAGATTGCGCAGGTTGGCGATGGCGCGGCAGATGGTTTCAAGCCGTAGCCCAAGGTAGGAGCCGATGTCTTCACGGGTCATGCGCAACACAAACGCTGTGGCTGAATAGCCCCGGTTGAACATCCGGCCAGACAGGTTGAGCAGGAAGGCGGCCATGCGTTCTTCTGCATTGAGGTTGCCCAGCAGCAGCAACATCTCATGGTCGCGAACGATCTCTTTGCTCAGTGCGCGATTGAGGTTGTGTTGCAGTGACGGCATTTCTCGCGACAGTCGTTCCAGATGGGTGAAACGAATGGGGCACACTTCGCTGTCTTCCAGCGCAATGGCATCGCACACGTGGCAGTCGTTGCTGATGGCGTCACAGCCCAGCAATTCCCCCGACATCTGAAACCCGGTCAGCTGGTCGCGCCCGTCCTGCGAAGAGATCGTCGTTTTGAAAAAACCGAACCGCACCGCATACAGCGATTGCAATGGATCGCCAGCGTGATAAAGCGCTGCGCCTTTCTTCACCTTGATGGGCTGAGGAATGATTGCGGACAAGCGATCAGTGTCGGTGAGGCTCATGCCGACTGAAAGGCACAGCTCTCGAACACCGCAATTGGAGCACTCTGCCTTGAGACGCAAACCGTTGATGGCTGCCAGATGGGCGGTCATAGGGTGCTCCTTGTTCAAATCAGCATAGGCGCGTCGAGCGTGCAGTGATAGCAGGCATTTCAAATGTGGATGAGCGGGGCTGTTGCGTGGTTGTTGTGTGCGTGAGCTCCTTGCCGGTGTTGATTTAGATCAAGCCGCAGTGTGCCGGGCCATCGAGAATGAACAGGCAGTAATCCCCCCCGATCGCTTTTCAGCCGTGTGATCGTCACCCGTGTCAGTGAGGTGCACCGTGTTCGAGTCAGAGCGTTTAATGTTGATTGCGTCGCCATTGATGAGCAGGACCCCGGCTTTTGAACGTGCCGCGGCGCTTGCTCGGGCTAAAAGTGCGGCGTTGCATATTGTCGCTTTCGATTACGTCGAGGGCCTGGCCGCAGCCGGACTGCTCAACGAAAGGGCATTGAACGAGATGCGCGATGGTTATCTGGCCAGCCACCGCCAATGGCTGGAGCAGCAGGCACAGTTGATACGACAATCAGGTGTGGAAGTGACCACGGAAGTGGTCTGGGTCATGCGTCCACTGGATGAAATCATGGCGCATGTGCATGAGATCAAGCCCTCGATGGTAATCAAGGACATCGGACACGAATCCTGGCTGACGCGCGCCATGTTCACTTCGCTGGACATCCGGCTGCTGCATGACTGTCCGGTGCCGTTGCACCTGGTAGCTAACGTGGACCACGCGCTGCCGCGCAAGATACTGGCGGCCGTCGATCCGTATCGGACCGAGGAGCAGTTCGGTGACGTCAATGAAGTCATCATCAAGAGTGCCGAGAAGCTGGCAGCGCAGTGCAATGCGCAATTGCATCTGCTTTACGCCCATGACATGGCCTACATCTTTGCTTCGGCGGGTGATCTGGGGCTTTCAACGAGCCTGGAGCACACGCTGTATGAGACCGATCAAGAAGCCTTTGATCAGTTGGCAGACCGGTTTGGAGTGCCCGATGAATGCAGGCACGTGGTCACGGGCAGCCCGGCGAAGGTGATCAGCGCGTTTGTTCTGGCCGAGGGCATCGATGTGATTGTCATGGGCACGCTGCACCGTAATCGTGTCGATACGTTGCTGGGCAGCACCACCGAGCAGGTCGCTCATCATCTGTCAGGCAGCCTGCTGGCGCTGAACCCGCGCCTTTCTGCGCTTTGAGTTTTGGTTCGGCACGGGAGTGGCGGTGGCCGGTATTAGTTGAGCTTCAACCGGTACACCACTTGAGTGGCGTCCAGCGGGTCACCGCTGGACGTGAAACCCAACGCCCTGGCCAGGTGGCGCATGGGTGAGTTCCTGAGAAGGTCGATACGCGAGTGAAAACAGCTCGTCGTCCCTACATCTACGCCCTGTCTGTCGTGGCTTTCTGATCCAGATCAATACCGCTGTGTCTGCGACGCTCAGACTGACCTCCGGTTGTTTGCATTGACCAAGGTCTCGCTGAGGCGAATCCAGAGCCATCTGCGGAGTGCTCCATGACGGATCAATCACAACCCTTGCTGCTGGTGCTCAACACAGGTTCTTCCAGCATCAAGTTCTCTCTGTACAGCGCGGCTGCGCTGGCAGCGTCCGGGCCGCAGTGCCTGGGCAATGGTAGTTTCGAGGTGCGCAAGGACATTGAAAGGTTGATCTTTCAGGGCGCTGACGGTTGTGCGCAAAAGCGCGAGGAGTGGCCACGCAACGATGCCTCGTTAAACAAGGCCTCGCCAGACAGCGGCACGCTGGCCAACCTGATGGGCTGGATCGAGCGCCACGCAGACGGGCAGATTTGCGCCGCTGCGCACCGTGTCGTTCATGGGGGCAGCCGCACGCAAGTGGCGGCGCGGGTCGATGCTGTGCTCATGGCTGACATGCAGGCGCTTGTTCCGCTGGCGCCCTTGCATCAGCCGTTGTGCCTGGCACCCATGACCTATTTGAGCCGTGAGCACGGCGGGCTGGTGCAATTCGCCTGTTTCGATACCGCCTTTCACCACACTCTGGACGCGCTCGAAACCCGTTTCGGCCTGCCTGCGGCGCTCACCGCGCAGGGCCTTCGGCGCTATGGCTTTCACGGCTTGTCTTACGAATACATCGCCAGCGTGCTCCCGCACTACGATCAGCGTGCGGCACAAGGGCGGACAATCGTTGCTCATCTGGGCAATGGCGCAAGTTTGTGCGCGATGCACAACCGGGTCAGTCGCGGCACAACCATGGGCTTCAGTACCCTGGACGGTCTGCTGATGGGAACGCGCCCGGGGCGCCTGGACCCCGGCGTGCTGCTGTACCTGCTGCGCGAGCGCCGCATGAGTGTGCAGGCGCTGGAGCATTTGCTGTATCACGCATGCGGGCTGTTGGGCGTCTCCGGTGGTATTTCCAGTGACATGCGCGAGCTGTCTGTCAGCCAGGCCCCAGAGGCGCGAGACGCCATTGCATTGTTTGTGCGCAGCGTGGTGCGCGAGATCGGCAGCCTGGCCGCGATTCTGGGCGGTATTGATGCGCTGGTCTTTACCGGCGGTATCGGTGAGCACGCTGCCGACGTGCGCGACGCGATTCTTGACGGTTGCGCCTGGCTGGGCCTCAAGCGCGACAGGGCGGTAGCGACTCAGCCTGGCGCCCGACTGTCGCACCCCGACAGCGCTGTTTCGGCCTGGGTGATTGCCACTGACGAGAACGCCATCATCGCCCGCCATGCGCTCGGGCTGCTGCACGAGCGCACCTGAACCCTTTCACGCCTTCCACACATCGAAACCTGCGAGTCGCAAGGTTTGTGCATCGCACCCTATGGAGTCGCCATGTATCACTTCAACTCAACGCTTTCCAGCGCCGAACAATCGGACGCTGAATCGGTTACCCCTCCTGAACGGCCAGGCAGCGAAGCCGGACCGCTGGACGCCGATCTGCTGTCACGGCTGCATCGTTACTGGAATGCCGCCAATTACCTGTGCGTCGGGCAGATCTACCTCAAGGCCAATGCGCTGCTGCGCGAGCCGTTACTGGCCGAGCACATCAAGCCTCGGTTGCTGGGGCACTGGGGCACCTCGGTTGGGCAGAATTTTATCTATGTGCACCTCAACCGCTTGATCTGCGAGCGGCGGATCGAGACGATTTTCATCTCCGGCCCAGGTCATGGCGGCCCGACCATGAATGCCTGCGCCTGGCTTGAAGGCACTTACAGCGAGGTGCACCCCGACATCTCTTCGGATGAAGAGGGCATGCTGGGTTTCTTTCGCAGCTTCTCCACCCCCGGTGGCATCCCCAGCCATTGCGGCCCGCACACGCCCAACTCGATGCATGAAGGCGGAGAGCTGGGCTATTCGCTGATGCATGCCTATGGCGCGGCCTTTGACAACCCCCACCTGCTGGTCGCCTGCGTCATTGGTGATGGGGAAGCTGAAACCTGCCCGCTGGAAGGCAGTTGGAAAAGTGTTCACTTTCTTGACCCTCGCCGGGACGGTGCGGTGCTGCCGATCCTGCACCTCAATGGCTACAAGATTTCCGGGCCGACGGTCGAAGCGCGCTTGCCGGACGAGCAGCTGATCGAACTGTACCGAGGGCGCGGTTACCAGCCGATTATCGTCGCGGGTGATGACTTGCCAGGCATGCATCAACGGTTTGCCGCCGCACTCAATACCTGTCACGACGCGATCCGCGAACAACAGGCGCGCTCCAGAAAGGACGGTGGCGCTGCGCGTGCACGCTGGCCGATGATTATCCTGCGCAGCCCCAAGGGCTGGACCGGGCCGAAAGTCGTGGATGGCGTGCCGGTGGAAGGCACGTTCCGCGCTCATCAGGTGCCGCTTGCCAATGTCATCGGTAACCCGCAACACCTCCAGCAACTGGAGAGCTGGATGCGCAGTTACTCGCCCGAGACGTTGTTCGATCAGAAGGGCCGGTTGTTGCCCGAGCTTCAGGCGCTGACCCCGCCATCGGCGTTGCGCATGGGCGCTGTCCCAAGTGTGAATGGTGGCCGCGTGCTGGTAGCGCTGGAGCTACCGAACTTTGCCGACTATGGCCTGGAGGTGCCAGGCCCCGGCCAGGTCATCGCCGAAGCACCGCGCCGCCTGGGCGAGTACCTGCGTGATGTGATGCGTAACAACCCGCATAACTTCCGAGTTTTCGGGCCTGACGAGACCAATTCCAATCGCCTCAACGCTGTGTTCGAGGCCAGCAACCGTACCGCGGCAGGACCCTGCCTGGAGATTGACGAACACCTGGCCACGGAGGGCAGGGTGATGGAAGTGCTCAGTGAGCACTTGTGCGAAGGATGGCTGGAGGGTTACCTGCTGACTGGCCGGCACGGCATGTGGTCGACCTACGAAGCGTTCGCCCAGGTGGTCGACTCCATGGTCACCCAGCATGCCAAGTGGTTGCAGCAAAGCCGCGAGTTTGCCTGGCGGCGTCCGTTGGCTTCGCTCAACATTCTGATCAGCAGCCACGCCTGGCGTAACGACCACAACGGTTTCAGCCATCAGTCCACCGGCTTCGTCGACAACGTGTTGCAACGCCGGGCCGACGTGGTGAGGGTGTATTACCCGCCGGATTCCAATTGCCTGGTCAACGTCTTCGACCACTGTCTGCGCAGCCGCAACTACGTAAATGTCGTGACCTGCGGCAAGCAGCCGGACTTTCAATGGCTGGATTTCGACGCAGCGCTCAAGCATTGCTCCCAGGGTGCGTCGATCTGGGACTTCGCAGGCAGTGACGACGGTGAGCAGCCGGATGTTGTGCTGGGCTGTGCCGGCGATGTACCGACCACCGAGGCAGTAGCCGCAGCCTGGTTGCTGCAAAAACACGTGCCGGGTATTTGGGTAAGGCTGGTCAATGTTGTCGACCTCGGCATTTTAAGCGCGCCAGAAGATCGGCCGCACGGCATGGACCATGTGTCGTTCGAGGCATTGTTTACCCGAGATGCGCCGGTGATGTTCGCGTTTCACGGTTCGACCTGGGTGATCCATTCCATGGTGCATGGCCGCGCCAACGAGGCACGCTTTCACGTTCGTGGTTTCAGTGATCGTGGCACCACGACGACGCCATTCGACATGGTCGTGCTCAACCGCCTGAGCCGTTATCAACTGGCCATCGACGCATTGAGCCATGTACCCCGGTTACGCGCGCAGAGTCTGGATGCAGTGCATTTTTTCGAAAGTCAGTTACGCAAGCATCACACCTGGATACGCGAACATTTTGAAGACATGCCGGAGATCCGCAACTGGAGCTGGACGGCCGATTTCAGCGAATCTCAGACACCGCCGCCATTGGCCAAGGGGCACAGCCGAGGGCAGACATTTACCGATGCGTGAGGAGGAAGGTTAGCGAATGGGGTTGTTGCGCGAGCCGTTTTCAGGCGGGTGAGGGGCAGAGCAGTTTGCCCCCACGTTGGTGTTGCCAACGTGGGGGCAAGTCAGGCCTTGACGGTTACTGGCAAGCCTCACAATCCGGCTCGTCAATCGCGCAGGCCTTTGGCACCGGGGCCGGGCCAGCAGGTGCGGCTTCGGTCGGGCGAGGGGCGGTGATCGCCGAGTCGTCCGGGCCGTGGCCGCCGCTCGATACTGCGTTGAGCTTGCCGGTGTTGACGGTGGACTTCTCGGTGCTGGTCGCGGCCAGGGCACGGAGGTAGTAAGTGGTTTTCAGACCACGGTACCAGGCCATGCGGTAGGTCACGTCCAGCTTCTTGCCCGAAGCGCCAGCGATGTACAGGTTCAGCGACTGAGCCTGGTCGATCCACTTCTGACGACGGCTTGCCGCGTCGACGATCCACTTGGTGTCCACTTCGAAGGCAGTCGCGTAAAGCTCTTTGAGCTCCTGCGGGATGCGCTCGATCTGTTGCACCGAACCGTCGTAGTACTTGAGGTCGTTGATCATGACCGAGTCCCACAGGTCGCGGGCCTTGAGGTCGCGAACCAGGTACGGGTTGATCACGGTGAATTCGCCGGACAGGTTCGATTTCACGTACAGGTTCTGGTAGGTCGGTTCGATCGACTGCGACACACCCGTGATGTTGGCGATGGTGGCGGTCGGTGCGATGGCCATGATGTTCGAGTTACGAATGCCTTTCTGCACACGGGCACGAACCGGCGCCCAGTCCAGGGATTCTTTCAGGTCGACATCGATGTACTTCTGGCCACGCTGCTCGATGAGGATCTGTTGCGAGTCCAGCGGCAGAATACCCTGGGACCACAACGAACCCTGGAACGTCTCGTAGGCACCGCGCTCGTCAGCCAGGTCGCAGGACGCCTGAATGGCGTAGTAGCTGACCGCTTCCATCGAGCTGTCAGCAAACTGCACGGCAGCATCGGAACCATAAGGAATGTGCTGCAGGTACAGCGCGTCCTGAAAGCCCATGATGCCCAGGCCGACCGGACGGTGGCGCAGGTTGGAGTTGCGGGCCTGCGGCACGGAGTAGTAGTTGATGTCGATGACGTTATCGAGCATGCGAACGGCTACATCGATGGTGCGCTTGAGCTTGTCGGTGTCCAGCTTGCCGTTGACGATGTGGTTCGGCAGGTTGATCGAGCCCAGGTTGCAGACCGCGATCTCGTCCTTGTTGGTGTTCAGGGTGATCTCGGTGCACAGGTTCGAGCTGTGAACCACGCCCACGTGCTGCTGCGGGCTGCGCAGGTTGCACGGGTCTTTGAAGGTCAGCCAGGGGTGGCCGGTTTCGAACAGCATCGAGAGCATCTTGCGCCACAGATCCTTGGCCTGGATGGTCTTGAACAGTTTCACCTTGCCCGGGTATTCGGTCAGCGCTTCGTAGTACTCGTAACGCTCCTGGAAGGCCTTGCCGGTCAGGTCGTGCAGGTCCGGCACTTCGGAAGGCGAGAACAGGGTCCACGGGCCGTCGTCGAAGACGCGCTTCATGAACAGGTCAGGGATCCAGTTGGCGGTGTTCATGTCGTGGGTACGACGACGATCATCACCGGTGTTCTTGCGCAGCTCGATGAACTCTTCGATGTCCATGTGCCAGGTTTCCAGGTAGGCACAGACAGCGCCCTTGCGCTTGCCGCCCTGGTTGACCGCAACGGCGGTGTCGTTGACCACTTTGAGGAACGGCACGACGCCTTGCGACTTGCCGTTGGTGCCCTTGATGTACGAGCCCAGCGCACGAACCGGTGTCCAGTCGTTGCCAAGGCCGCCTGCGAATTTGGACAGCATGGCGTTGTCGTGGATCGCGTGGTAGATGCCCGACAGGTCATCCGGCACGGTGGTCAGGTAGCAGCTGGACAGCTGTGGACGCAGGGTGCCGGCGTTGAACAGTGTCGGGGTCGACGACATGTAGTCGAACGACGACAGCAGATTGTAGAACTCGATGGCGCGGTCTTCACGGGCTTTCTCTTCAATTGCCAGGCCCATGGCCACGCGCATGAAGAAGATCTGCGGCAGTTCGAAACGCACGCCATCCTTGTGGATGAAGTAACGGTCGTACAGGGTTTGCAGGCCCAGGTAGGTGAACTGCTGATCGCGCTCGTGGTTGATGGCCCTGCCGAGTTTTTCGAGGTCGAATTCAGCCAGCACAGGGTTGAGCAGTTCGAACTTGATACCGGTGGCGACGTAGGCAGGCAGCGCCTTGGCGTACAGGTCGGCCATTTCGTGGTGGGTGGCGCTGTCGGCGACACCGAGGAAGCCCAGGCCTTCGGCGCGCAGGGTGTCCATCAGCAGGCGGGCGGTGACGAACGAGTAGTTCGGCTCGCGCTCGACCAGGGTACGCGCGGTCATGACCAGTGCGGTGTTGACGTCTTTCAGCGCCACGCCGTCGTACAGGTTTTTCAGGGTTTCGGTCTGGATCAGGTCGGCGTCGACTTCAGCCAGGCCTTCACACGCTTCGGTGACGATGGTGTTCAGGCGACCCATGTCCAGCGGCGCAAAGCTGCCGTCGGCGAGGGTGATGCGGATCGACGGGTGAGCCTGAACCTGATCTTCGGGGGCGCGACCGGCACGCTCCTTGGCACGTGAATCACGGTAGATCACGTAGTCGCGAGCGACTTTCTGTTCGCCGGCACGCATCAGGGCCAGTTCGACCTGATCCTGGATTTCTTCGATGTGGATGGTGCCGCCCGAAGGCATGCGACGCTTGAACGTGGCGCTGACCTGTTCGGTCAGGCGGGCAACGGTGTCGTGGATGCGCGACGAGGCAGCAGCATTGCCGCCCTCAACTGCAAGAAACGCCTTGGTGATGGCGACGGTGATCTTGTCATCCGTGTAAGGGACGACAGTACCGTTACGCTTGATCACGCGCAGTTGACCGGGGGCCGTGGCAGACAGATCCTGTTGGGCCTGGCTTGCCTGCGGCGCGCCGGTCGGCGAGTTCTCGCGAGTTGTGTCTGTTTGCATGTGTGACTCCACGTTCCTTTAAGTTTGTTTGGGCATTGCTGCCCACCGTTTCGTTTCGAGCAGTGAGTCGCAAAAGGCGACCCAAGGCTCCAAAACGAAGGCGGCAGCGGGGGTGTTTTTCCGCTGCCAGGTTTTGAAGCCAAAAAGGACCGGGCCAAGCCCGATCCTTTGAAAATCTGATGAAGAATGCGTGTTCGATGTTGCAAGCCGTGTACTGCGCGGCTTTGCTCCCCGCGCGAACGAACGCGTAACGAAAACGACTTTAATTTCAACCCCGCAAACGCAAGAAAAGTGCTTGAGTTTCTCGATTGAGTTGTGCTGGGTTTTTTGCAGGAAACCCTACATGTAGGGTGTCCCTAGCCGTCGGGCTACAAGATAATGCGTTTTGGACATGAATTGCAACGCACGGCCTGTGGATAAAGTGTGTGTAGTTTGTGTATGAAACGCACACCATGCGTGTAGGCCGCATAACTACTGGACCGGACCGTTTGTCACCGATTTTTGTAGGCACCGTCGCCACGGGACTGATTTTTGAGGGCGCGAACCCTATCACAAAAAAACGGCGCTGCAAGGGCAATCTGGCATGTCGTTTGCCGCGTTGCTTTCTTCTCGTTCGGCAGCGGCTGCGGTTGCTACACTCGCCTGCGACAAGGGGCCGCAACCCCGCGTTGCAACACACAATAACAACAGTAGGGAGATGCCTTTGGAGCCGCACACCTGGCACGTGCTCATCGTCGAAGACGACCTGCGCCTGGCCGAGCTGACCAGCGATTATCTGCAGAATAACGGCCTGAGCGTGTCGATAGAAGGCAATGGCGCGCTGGCGGCGGCGCGGATCATCGATGAACAGCCGGACTTGGTGATTCTCGACCTGATGCTGCCCGGCGAAGACGGCTTCAGCATCTGCCGCACCGTGCGCGACCGCTACGACGGGCCGATTCTGATGCTCACCGCGCGCACCGACGACACCGATCATATTCAGGGGCTGGACACCGGGGCTGATGATTTTGTCTGCAAACCGGTCCACCCCCGTGTGTTGTTGGCGCGCATTCATGCCTTGTTGCGCCGCAGTGAAGCGCCGCAAGTGCCGGCCGCCGAGCTGCGCCGTCTGGTGTTCGGGCCACTGGTGGTGGACAACGCGTTGCGCGAGGCCTGGCTGCGCGAACAAAGCATCGAGCTGACCGGTGCCGAATTCGACCTGTTGTGGCTGCTGGTGGCCAATGCCGGGCGCACGCTGTCCCGCGAAGAAATCTTCACTGCGTTGCGCGGTGTGGGTTACGACGGCCAGGATCGCTCGATTGACGTGCGTATCTCGCGCATTCGTCCCAAGATCGGCGACGACCCCATTCATCCGCGCCTGATCAAGACCGTGCGCAGCAAGGGCTACCTGTTTGTGCCTGAAGCAGCGCAGGACATGAGCGGCCACGTGTTCAGCGGCTGACCTGATGAACTCGATCTTTCTGCGCATCTACGGCGGTATGCTCGGCGTTCTGGTGCTGGTCGCGCTGCTCGGCGTACTGGCCTTGCATGTGCTCAATCAGGAGCGCGGCGAGCAGTACCGCGAGCGGCTGGCCCACGGCACATTTACGGTCCTGGCCGACAATCTGCTTTCGCTCGACGCCATCGAGCGGCGCCGTGCGCTTGCGGTCTGGGAGCGGCTGATGGGCATTCCCTTGAGCCTGCAAAGCGTCGAGCAGGCTCATCTGGACAGCGGCGCGCGCGGTCGGCTGGCGCGTGGCCAGGTGGTGGTCGAGCAAATGGGGCCGCACGCCGCCAGGGTCTATCGCCAGTTGAGTGACACGGAGCCGCTGCTGTTGACCGGCGAAGTTCAGCAGATCACCGAGCAACTGGCGCGGGCGACTATCTACCTGTTGATCGACGAGCTGGTGCGTTTTCCGGTCGATGAGCAACCGGCGCGTCTGCAAGCGCTGCGCATCGACAAGGGTTTTGGCTTCGACATGCACCTGCTGGCGCTGGATCAGGCTGACCTGGATGACGATCAGCGCCGCCGCATCTATGAAGGCGACACGGTGATGGCGCTGGGCAAGGGCGGCGATTCGATTCGCGTGCTGGCCGGGATTGTCGACACCAACTGGGTGTTGGAGATCGGCCCGCTGTACCAGATGACCCCCTATCCGCTGCACTGGCTGCTGCTGATTGCCCTGCTGGGGCTGTGTTTCATCGGTCTGGTGGTTTATTTGCTGGTGCGGCGCCTGGAGCGACGCGTGCTGGAACTGGAAGCCGCAGCCACGTTGATCGCGCAAGGCAGCCTGCAAACCCGCGTGCCCACCGAGGGTTCTGATTCGGTCGGGCGTGTGGCGTCGGCGTTCAACAGCATGGCCGAGAACCTGCAACGCTCGCTGATGATCCAGCGCGAACTGGTGCGCGCCGTGTCTCACGAGCTGCGCACGCCGGTGGCGCGGCTGCGTTTTGGTCTGGAGATGGTCAGCGACGCCACCACGCCCGAGGCGCGGCTCAAGTACATGCGCGGCATGGACAGCGACATTCAGGACCTCGACAAGCTGGTCGATGAAATGCTCACTTACGCGCGCCTGGAGCAGGGCGCGCCTACCCTGAATTTTCAGCGCATCGATCTGGGTGCGCTGATCGATCAGGTTATCGCCGAACTGGCCCCGCTGCGCGCGGATGTCAGGATCACGCGCGGCGAGTGTTTCACGTCTGAAGAGGGCGAGGCGGCCTGGGTCGAGGCCGAGCCGCGTTATCTGCACAGGGCGCTGCAAAACCTGGTCAGCAACGCGATGCGCCATGCCGAGACCGAGGTGCGCATCAGCTATCAACTGGGCGCGCAGCAGTGCCGCATCAACGTGGACGACGACGGTCCGGGCGTTCCTGAAGAGGCGTGGGAGCAGATTTTTACGCCCTTCATGCGCATCGACGACAGCCGTACCCGCGCGTCGGGTGGGCACGGGCTGGGCCTGTCGATTGTGCGGCGGATCATCCACTGGCATGAAGGCCGTGCGCTGGTCGGGCGCAGTGTTGGTCTGGGCGGGGCGTGTTTCAGCCTGTCCTGGCCGCGCACGCAGGTGCCGCGTTGAGTTCGCCTTTGTTTGCTGGAGCGTTGGCGCCGTTTGGGTGCACGTTGCTGGCGGCAGATGACCCGCGCCCGGTGGTGGTGTTGCCTGAACTGCTGCAACCCGCGCGGCTTGATCAACTGTTGCTGAGTGTTTACGGGCCGCAACTGATGCCCAGTCAGTTGCCGGTGCTGGTCTCGCAGTGGGCCAAGTTTTACTTCATGCAGATCATTCCCCCGGTGCTGGTTGCCAGCCTGGTGCAGGGCTGGCATTGGCCGTTGACGCTTGATCAGGTGGGGGTGGCGCTGGACGAGCGTGGCGTGCCCTGTGGTGTCAGGTTGGTGGGGCAGGGCGAGGTCTGGCGGGATGTTCCGGTTGATCCGTTTCAGCGCTTTGCCGGTTTGCTGGACGATAACCTGCAACCGTTTATTACCGCGTTGAGTGCGTATGGCGAACTGCCCGGCGCAGTGTTGTGGAGCAGCGCCGGTGATTACCTGGAAGGCTGCCTTACTCGACTGGCTGAGTGCAGCAATGCGTCGCTGGCGGCGGGTATGGCGTTGTTGACTGAAAAACGCCGGCCGGATGGTCGGACCAATCCGTTGTTTCAGGCGGTGCGTTATGTGGTGCAGGCGCAGGGGGCTGAGCCGCGTCGGCAGCGGCGGGTGTGTTGTCTGAGCCACCGGGTTGAGTGGGTCGGGCGCTGCGAGCATTGCCCGCTGCCTGAGTGATCAACCTTCGACCGCGACCAGGCTCAACAGATGATCGCCCAGCACATTGAACTGGCCGTCCAGCTCCTTGCCTGCATGCCATTCGCTGGACAGGTCGATCAGCAGTCGCAGGCGGGCGTTGCCGTCGGCGGACCACTCCAGCAATTGTGCATCTTCGAAATAGAAGCGCTTTTGCACGATGGGGTAAAGGGCCTTGAACAGCGCTTCCTTGATCGAAAAGGTCAGAGTGACGCGCAACGCTAGTTGATCCTGCGGGCCGGCGGCCATGTCGGCCAGCTCGGCGGCGGTCAGGATTTCCCCGGCCAGGCGTGAAGCGCGGTCGTGGCTCAGCAGGTTTTCCGTGTCCAGCCCCAGCCCGCGCCATTGCTGCTTGTGCGCCACCACCGCAGCGGCCCAGCCGGTGCTGTGAGTGATCGAACCACAGACATCACTTGGCCAGATTGGCGCACGGTCTTCGCCCAGCGTGGGGGTATGCAGCCGGCCATCAAGCTGGCTTAGCGCCTCGCGGGCGCACAGGCGACCGGCGAGAAACTCGGCCTGACGCTTGGCGACCGAGCGCTGAATGCTCGCAGGCGTCTGGACGGCACAGCGCTGAAAGTCATCGGCACCCAGCTTGTGCGGATCAAAACGCCCACTGACCAGCACCGCCCCCGGCAGCGCATGCGGCAGTGGCCAGTGCTGGAGGAGTTCGGGGCAGCAAAGCGGGAGGTTGGTTAATTGAGTCATGGGCGGCATTTTGCCGGGGGATTGGATTGTAGGGAAGGGCGCTGGGTGCCATATCGTGCGAAGCTCCGCGTCGCATGCCGTTCTGGACGCTCCGCGTCCTCTAAGCCAAGTAGAGCAAAAAACTGGTCACACTTTCATCATTTCCACCCACTCAGTCGGGATGTATCGTTCGGACCTCTGATGATTCAAGGATGAACAGATGGGCCGGAGTCGATACACCATCACCGAACCTGAAAAACCTCACTTCCTGACCTGCACAGTGGTGGAGTGGTTACCGCTTTTTACCCGGCCTGTTCTGGTAGACATTCTGTTGAATGCCTGGCGCTATCAACAGGCTAATCAAGGACTGCAGCTCTTCGGGTATGTCGTACTGGAAAACCATTTGCACTTTGTGGCCCAAGCGCCCGCTCTGGACAAATGTGTGAGCAGTTTCAAGTCGTTTACGGCTCGACAGATAATCGAAGCACTTGAGAACGCCAACGCCGAGAGCACGTTGGAGCGTCTGCGGTTTGTCAAGCGCCTGCACAAGAGTGACAGGGTTTATCAGGTCTGGCAGGAAGGAGCCCATGCCGAACTGGTGTGGAGCGAAAAGGTTATGCGGCAGAAGCTCGATTACATTCACCATAACCCGGTAAAGAGGGGCTATGTGGACGTCGGCGAGCACTGGAGATATTCCAGCGCCCGAGATTATGAAGGGCAGCGCGGTTTGATCGATATTCAACGCTGGTATTAACGAAGTGTTGCGACGCAGAGCGTGCGGAACGATCATCGCAACTATCGTGCGGCGCTCCGCGTCGTCATGCCATTCCGGACGCTCCGCGTTCTCTTGGCGACGCAGAGCGTCGAGACCTGCATTCCCACGCTGGAGCGTGCGGAACGAGATATCAACTACCGTGCGGCGCTCCGCGTCGCATGCCGTTCCGGACGCTCCGCGTCCTTGGCGACGCAGAGCGTCGCGACCTGCATTCCCACGCTGGAGCGTGCGGAACGAGATATCAACTATCGTGCGGCGCTCCGCGTCGCATGCCGTTTCGGACGCTCCGCGTCCTCTTGGCGACGCAGAGCGTCGAGACCTGCATTCCCACGCTGGAGCGTGCGGAACGTGATATCAACTATCGTGCGACGCTCCGCGTCGCATGCCGTTCCGGACGCTCTGCGTCCTCCCAGTTTCGGGTGGACGCAGAGTCTCAGTTATCGCTCAACCAAAGATCTTCTTGAAAAACACCTGCATGTCTGACCACGAGCTCTGGTCCGCAGCTTTGTCGTAGCCGATGTCCGGGCCGCCGTGTTCGCCGTGGCTCAGGCGGTCGGCGTCGGGGTTGGTGAAGCCGTGTTTGGCGCCGTCGATGCTGACGAATTTATAGTCTGCCTTGGCGTCGTCCATTTCCTTCTTGAAGGCGGCGACGTTCTCCGGTGTGACCATGCTGTCCTTGGCACCATGCTCGACCAGCATTGGCACTTTGATGCCCGGTTTGGCCGGGCTATTGGTGACCAGTGCGCCGTGGAAGCTGACCACGCCCAGCAACGGTTCGCCGCGACGGGCCGCGTCCAGCACGATCTTGCCGCCGAAGCAGTAACCCACCGCTGCAATCTTTTTCGGGTCGGTCTGCGGTTGTTTCTTCAATTGCTCAAGCCCGGCATCAAAGCGCTTGTCGGCCGCATCGCTGTCCTTGAGCGCGGCCTGCATGAAGGCCATCGCGTCTTTCGGGTGCTCGGTGTTCTTGCCTTCGCCGTACATGTCGATGGCCATGGCGCTGTAACCCAGTGCCGCCAGATCACGGGCGCGACGCTTGGCATAGTCGTTCAGGCCCCACCACTCGTGAACCACCAGCACACCGGGGCGCGGGCCTTTTACGGCGTCGTCGTAAGCGTAGTAACCCACCAGTTTTGTACCGTCGGCACTTTTGTAATCGATCTGCTCGGTCTTGATCGCTGCCTGGCCGAGGCCAGTCAGGCCCATCATGATCATTGCAATCCACAAGCGCATGTTCAGCTCCTTCTTGGGTGGGGTGCAGCACGAATGTCAAAAGATAGCCGATTCTGCCGCCTGCGGCGCGCACGACTGTTCAGCGCCGGTTCATCGCGTGTTCAGTCGGGGTTCAGCCCGGCGCGATTACTGTTGAGCCGTACCTTGACAGCGTCCCCGAGCGCAAAAGGAGTCGAAATGTTGAATCTCAACAAGTTTTTCCTGGCCTTGGCTTTTCTGGGTGGCAGTGCGGCGGCGCAGGCGGGCGATGGCAGGCTTGACGTGGCCCGCATCGAGTTCGGCAAGACCAGTGAAAGGTTCGACGACGCCAACAGCTGGGGGCATGCGCTTAATGAGCAGGCGCGATCCAATGTGTCGGTGGGGACGCTTTATTCTCCGCCGGTTTACGGCAGTCTGACGGGGACTCACAATGGCGTGCCTGTCAGCCGCGAAATCCTGCTGGGCAGCTATGATGTGACACAGCCTGTGCCCGTCAGCGCCCGCCTGTTGAGTACTGAGGCGACGATGTCGTTTCATTCTTTGTCTTGAGGCTGTGATTGTGCCTGGGAGAGCTGCATGAAGTTGTTGGTAGTCGAGGATGAAGCGCTGCTGCGCCATCACCTGCGTACCCGTCTGACCGAAGCGGGGCACGTGGTGGAAGCGGTGGCCAACGCCGAAGAAGCGCTGTATCAGGTTGCCCAATTCAATCACGATCTGGCCGTGATCGACCTCGGCCTGCCGGGCATCGGCGGGCTGGACCTGATTCGTCAGTTGCGCGCGCTGGGCAAGGCTTTTCCGATCCTGATCCTGACCGCGCGCGGTAACTGGCAGGACAAGGTCGAGGGGCTGGCCGCCGGGGCTGACGATTACGTGGTCAAACCGTTCCAGTTCGAAGAGCTGGAAGCGCGGCTCAACGCCTTGTTACGCCGCTCCAGCGGCTTTATTCAGTCAACCATCACCGCTGGCCCGCTGTTGCTGGACCTCAACCGCAAGCACGCCGCGCTGGGCGAGCAGCCGCTGGCGCTGACGGCCTACGAATACCGCATTCTCGAATACCTGATGCTTCATCATCAGCAAGTGGTGCCCAAAGAGCGCTTGATGGAGCAGTTGTACCCCGATGACGACGAGCGCGATCCGAACGTGATCGAAGTGCTGGTTGGCCGGCTGCGTCGTAAACTGGACAGCAGCGTGGCGTTCAAACCCATCGAAACCGTGCGCGGCATGGGCTATCTGTTCAATGAGCGCTGTACGTGATTCGTTCGCTTCGCCTGCGTCTGATGTTGGGCGCCGCCACGTTGGCGGTGATCTTCATGTTACTGATGCTGCCTGCGCTGCAGGGCGCATTCAGCCTGGCGCTGCGCGGGGCGATCGAACAACGGCTGGCTTCCGATGTGACCACCATGATTTCGGCGGCGCGCGTCGAAGACGACCATCTGTTGATGCCGTCTGTGCTGCCGGGCGAACAGTTCAACCTGCCCGGCAGCCGGCTGCTGGGCTACATCTATAACCGTCAGGGGCAGATGGTCTGGCGTTCGCTGTCTACCGAGTCCGAGAACATCGACTACCACCCGCACTATGACGGGCAGGGCAGCGAATTCACCAAGATCAAGGAAATCAACGGCGACGAGTTCTTCGTCTATGACGTCGAGATTCGCCTGCTCGGCGGTCGCAACGCCGCCTACAGTATCGTCGCCGTGCAGCCATTGCGCGGCTACCAGGAAACCATCGACGGTTTGCGCCGCAAACTCTACCTGGGCTTTGGCGCTGCGTTGGCGGTGCTGCTCGGGCTGTTGTGGATGGGCCTGACCTGGGGGTTGCGTGCGTTGCGCGGCCTGAGTCAGGAGCTCGATCAGGTGGAATCGGGCGTGCGCGACAGCTTGAGTGAAGAGCATCCCAGCGAACTGCTGCGCCTGACCGACTCGCTCAACCGCCTGCTGCGCAGCGAGCGTGAGCAACGGATTCGTTACCGCGATTCCCTCGACGACCTGGCTCACAGCCTGAAAACACCGCTGGCGGTGTTACAGGGCGTCAGTGAAAACATCGCCAAACGCCCCGAGGACGTTGAGCAGGCCTGGGTGCTGCAATCGCAGATCGAGCGCATGAGCCAGCAGATCGGCTATCAACTGCAACGCGCCAGCCTGCGCAAGAGCGGTCTGGTGCGCCACCACGTGATGCTGCGGCCAGTGGTCGAAAGCCTGTGCAACACGCTGGACAAGGTCTACCGCGACAAGCAGGTCAAGGCCACGCTCGACCTGCCGGAGCTTTGTCAGGTGCACATGGAGGAGGGCGCGCTGCTGGAAATGCTCGGCAACCTGCTGGAAAACGCCTATCGGCTTTGCCTGAGCGAAGTACGCGTCAGCTTCACCCGCTCAGCGGACGGCGATGAGCTGTGCATCGAAGACGACGGCCCCGGCGTCCCGCACAGCCAGCGCGCGCGTATCCTTGAGCGTGGCGAACGACTGGACCGCCAGAACCCCGGGCAGGGCATTGGCCTGGCGGTGGTCAAGGACATCATCGAAAGCTATGGCGCACAACTGACGCTGGGGGACTCACCGCTGGGCGGCGCGGCGTTCAGGATTCATTTTCTGGCGCAGTGATGGTCGGCACGACGGTCCAGGTTATCGTTCATGGCGCTCCAGCGTCGCACGATAGCTGGGGTTATCACCAACACGCAAAAGGCGGATATCCGCCACTGATACCCCGACTTTTCATTCATACGGCGGAAAACCGCCACCTCATCTTCCCATTCCCGGCTACTGTTACCCGTGTAAGCCTTGCTGAGCGGGGTTTTGATATCATTTTGACTGCGTGGCACAGCTATTGCTATCCAGAGGGTAGATGTCTGCCTTGTGCAGCTCGACAAAACAAATCCCTCCAGTGCAGGAGGGTTAGCGCTTTATAGGCTCGCGTGCATCAGGTGAAGATGCCGACGACGCCCTTGAGGAAAACTGCAATGACGACTCGTCAGCCCATCTACAAATCCCTCTATTTTCAGGTAATCGTAGCGATTGTCATCGGTATCCTGATCGGTCACTTCTACCCGGAAACCGGCAAGGCTTTAAAGCCACTGGGTGACGGGTTCATTAAACTGATCAAGATGGTTATCGCTCCGATCATCTTCTGTACGGTTGTCAGCGGTATCGCCGGCATGCAGAACATGAAGTCGGTCGGCAAGACCGGTGGTTATGCGCTGCTGTACTTCGAGATCGTTTCGACCATCGCCCTGCTGATCGGTCTGATCGTGGTCAACGTGGTTCAGCCGGGTGCCGGCATGAACATCGACGTCAGCACGCTTGATGCCTCCAAGATCGCGGCTTATGTGACTGCCGGTAAAGACCAGAGCATCGTCGGCTTTATCCTCAACGTGATTCCGAACACCATCGTCGGCGCGTTCGCCAACGGCGATATCCTGCAAGTCCTGATGTTCTCGGTGATCTTCGGTTTCGCCCTGCATCGTCTGGGTTCGTATGGCAAGCCGGTTCTGGACTTCATCGATCGCTTCGCCCACGTGATGTTCAACATCATCAACATGATCATGAAGCTGGCGCCTATCGGTGCGTTCGGTGCCATGGCCTTCACCATCGGTGCCTACGGCGTAAGCTCGCTGGTGCAGTTGGGTCAGTTGATGATCTGCTTCTACATTACCTGCGTGCTGTTCGTGGTGCTGGTGCTGGGCTCCATCTGCCGCGCTCACGGTTTCAGCATCTTCAAGCTGGTTCGTTACATCCGTGAAGAGCTGTTGATCGTACTGGGTACTTCCTCTTCGGAATCGGCCCTGCCACGCATGCTGATCAAGATGGAGCGTCTGGGTGCGCAGAAGTCTGTCGTAGGTCTGGTTATCCCGACCGGTTACTCGTTCAACCTGGACGGTACCTCGATCTACCTGACCATGGCTGCCGTGTTCATCGCTCAGGCGACCAACACGCACATGGACATCACTCACCAGATCACCCTGTTGCTGGTGTTGCTGCTGTCGTCCAAAGGTGCTGCCGGCGTAACCGGTAGCGGCTTCATCGTACTGGCTGCCACCCTGTCGGCTGTTGGCCACCTGCCGGTCGCCGGTCTGGCGCTGATTCTGGGTATCGACCGCTTCATGTCCGAAGCCCGCGCCCTGACCAACCTGGTCGGTAACGCTGTTGCGACCGTCGTGGTTGCCAAGTGGGTTGGCGAGCTGGACACCGACAAGCTGCAGTCCGAGCTGGCTTCCGGTGGCAGTGCCATCCTGGAAACCCGTCCTGAAGACGACCTCGGCGTTGCCGAAGGCCCGACTCCGGCCAACGCGGTGAACACCACCAAGACCGTCTGATAACTTCAGGCCATGAAAAAACCCATCTTCGGATGGGTTTTTTTAGGCCTGCGTTTTGTCGGGGATTATTCCGTGCGCGTCTCGCCGCTGAACATCAGCGGCTCGCGGCAGCGGCGGCACAGGTAGCGCCGGCCCTTGCGTACCATGCTGTGGCGTTGAGACGTGAACGGGAAGTCGCTGTCCGGGCAAGGGCAGCGGTAGATGTAACGGATCACGCTGCGCCGCTGAACGGCGTAGGTGTGGCAGCGGTTGGGCGGCAGTTCATAGACGCCGCGCATGATCAGTTGCCACTCCTCGCCGTGCGGCTGAATGTCGCCGCCAAACAGCTGGTGGGCGACCAGGTGCGCGACTTCGTGGGGGACTGTCTGGCGCAGGAAATCTTCGGCGTTTTCCTGGTACAGCTGCGGGTTGAAGCGCAGCAGGTTCTCGTGCAAGTGCGCGACACCGGCCTTTTGACCACGCAGCTGGAAGCTGACCACCGGGCGTTTGAAGGTGCGTTTGAAGAAGGTTTCGGCTTGTAGGTAACAGGTTTCAACGCGGGAATTGAGTTGTTCGTGCATGCTTTATGGGTCTCCAGTGCGCCAAGTATGCCGCAATGTCGCTATGCTCTGACAATACCGGCTGCCCGGTGGTCGTTTCAGACTCTAGCCATTGATGGGCGCTATCGATGGCAGCGCCGGCCCGTAGGCAGCCTGTTTAACCCTTTGTTGGTTGTGCGTAAAATAGCGGCCTTTTCTAACGTCATCGGCGGATACCTTCAGTACATGGGCACCCTCTCAGTCAATCAGAACAAACTGCAGAAACGTCTGCGTCGGCTGGCCGGCGAGGCGGTTGCCGACTTCAATATGATCGAAGAGGGCGACAAGGTCATGGTCTGCCTGTCCGGCGGCAAGGACAGCTACACCTTGCTTGATGTACTGATGCATTTTCAGAAGGTTGCGCCGATCAGGTTCGACATCGTGGCCGTCAACATGGACCAGAAGCAGCCGGGTTTTCCCGAACACGTGCTGCCGGCGTATCTGAAAGAGCTGGGTGTGGAGTACCACATCGTTGAAAAGGACACCTATTCGGTGGTCAAGGAGTTGATCCCCGAAGGCAAGACTACCTGTTCGCTGTGTTCAAGGCTGCGGCGCGGCACGCTGTACACCTTCGCCGACCAGATCGGCGCTACCAAGATGGCGCTGGGGCATCATCGCGACGACATTATCGAGACGTTTTTCCTCAACATGTTTTTCAACGGCGCGCTCAAGGCCATGCCGCCCAAGCTGCGTGCCGATGATGGCCGCAACGTGGTGATTCGCCCGTTGGCCTACTGCCACGAGAAGGACATCCAGGCTTACTCGGACCTCAAGCAGTTTCCGATCATCCCGTGCAACCTGTGCGGCTCGCAGGAAAACCTGCAGCGTCAGGTGGTCAAGGACATGCTGCTGGACTGGGAGCGCAAGACGCCGGGCCGCACTGAAAGCATCTTCCGCGCCCTGCAGAACGTGCAGCCGTCACAGTTGGCTGACCGCAAGCTGTTCGATTTCAGCCAGTTGCGCATCGACGAAACCGCAGCCTCACGGTTCGTCAATGTGGTCAATATCTGATTGCGATCAGTGGTTGACGGTGAAGGCCAGCATGGCTGACAGCTGGCACATCGGCCGACCGCTCTGGGCATGCCACTGGTTGAACACGTCCTGCACAATGGCCTGATCGCGTTTGCTGGTCGGCACTTTGTCGACGATATCCTGCGCGTTCAATGCGGCGACCACGTCCCAGGTGGGAATGAACGTGTCCTTGCCGATCATGCGCAGGAACCGCGGCGATGACAGCCCGCCCATCTGGTTGCCGTGCTTGGCGAGGTACTGCCACAGCCCGGTGATGTTATCGACCGGCCACTGCGCGATGAATGTGCCGAAACTGCCGTGTTCCTGCTCGATGTCCAGAATCAGCTGCGCATTGCGCGGCACGCTCTTGAGCTTGCCCAGGTGACGAATGATGCGTGCGTCCTGCATCAGACGTTCCAGATGGTCGGCGCCCATCAGCACGACTTTTTCCGGGTCGAAGCGATAGAACACTTCTTCGAACGCTGGCCATTTGGAGTCCACCAGGCTGTGTTTCAGGCCTGCACGAAACACGCGCAGGGCCATGGTCGACAGGTAACGGTCGGCGCTGATGGCTTGCAGTTGTTTCGCAGTCTTGGGCGAGGGCAGGTGGGCTTCCAGAGCTTTGGCGGAGCCGAATCGATTCAGGCAATACTCGTTCAGCCATTTGTAGTCGTGCATCGGTTCTCCAGAGAATTAAACAGGCAGGGCAAGGATTCAGACCGATCCTTGCGCTGCAAGTTTGCGATTTAACCGAACGCTCGGGGGCGGGTCGTTCAGCTACGCGGTGCGTCCAGACGCAGCGCGGTTTTCGCCAGGCGCTGGCCCAGCGCGCGGCACAGGTCGGTTTCGTGCCGGTCCAGCGCGCGTTTGCCGTCGGCCCCGGCGTGATGACTGGCGCCATAGGGGGTGCCGCCGCCAGCGGTTTCCAGCAATGCCGATTCGCTGTACGGCAGGCCCATGATCAGCATGCCGTGGTGCAGCAGCGGCAGCAGCATCGACATCAGTGTGGTTTCCTGGCCACCGTGCAGGCTGGCGGTGGAGGTGAAGACGCCAGCCGGTTTGCCGACCAGTGCGCCGGTCAGCCACAGGTTGCTGGTGCCGTCCAGAAAGTATTTCAGCGGCGCGGCCATGTTGCCAAAACGGGTCGGGCTGCCGAGTGCCAGGCCGGAACAGTTTTTCAGGTCATCCAGGCTTGCGTACAGCGCGCCGTTTTCCGGGATCTCCGGGGCGCTCGCTTCGTGGTCGGCAGAAACGGCGGGCACGGTACGCAGTCGCGCTTCCATGCCGCCCAGCTCGATACCGCGGGCGATCTGCCGGGCCATTTCGCTGGTTGAGCCATTACGGCTGTAATACAGAACCAGAATATAAGGTGTGCTCACGGCAGCAGCTCCAGAATGTTCTCGGGTGGTCGGCCAATCACAGCCTTGTTGCCTGCGACCAGAATCGGCCGTTCGATCAGTTTCGGGTGAGCGGCCATGGCGGCGACCAGTTGCTCGTCGCTCAGGCTCGGGTCGGCCAGGTTGAGCTGCTTGTAATCGTCTTCACCAGTGCGCAGCAGTTGCCGGGCGCTGATACCCAATTTGCCGAGCAGGTCGTGCAATGTGCCGGTATCCGGCGGGGTTTCCAGATACAGAATGATGTCGGGCGTCAGGCCGCGGGCCTGAAGCAGTTCCAGCGCGCCGCGGGATTTGGTGCAGCGCGGGTTGTGATACAGCGTCAGATCGGTCATTTGCAGGTCGCATCTTGTGTGGGGTGGCGTATTCTAACCAGCGATGGCACTGTCCGACATATCGGATGGTCAATAGCAGTGGCTTGGGTATAAGTAATTGCAGGTTGAACGGGGCGAGGAAGGAAACACATGGCAAGGCGATTGACAGCAGCAGTGATACTTTTCGGCAGCTTGCTTTTGAGCGGATGTGGCGTAGATCTGGGCACTGACCAGAATGGCCAGAAGGTTGCCATCGAGCGAATCAAAGGCCATTGGCTGGTAGTGAACTACTGGGCTGAGTGGTGCGGCCCTTGCCGTACCGAGGTGCCGGAATTCAATGCATTGTCCGAGCAGCTCAAGGACAAAAAGGTCACGGTGTTGGGTGTCAACTTCGACAACCTGCAGGGCGACGAGCTGAAAAATGCCGCCAATGCGCTGGGCATCAAGTTCACCGTGCTGGCTCAGGACCCGGCCGAGCAGTACAGCCTGCCGCCGTCGGAAGCGCTGCCGGTGACCTATATCATCGATGACAAAGGCAAGATGCGTGAGCAATTGCTCGGCGAGCAATCGGCGGCGACTGTGATCCAGAAGCTCAAGGCCTTGCGCGGGGAGGGCTGATCGACAGTTGAGATTATCGTTCCCTACGCTCCAGCGTGGGAATGCAGGTTGCGACGCTTTGCGTCGCAAGAGGACGCGAAGCGTCCAGAACGGCATGCGACGCGGAGCGTCGCACGATAGTCACGGGGCAGCAGCCCGGGGCACCGTCAGCTATCTTCCAGCCAGAAGCGCAGTGGCTTGCCCTGGGCTGGCCACAGGCGCAGTTGCTCAATGGGCGAGATGTCCCAGCGTTGCACGCTGCTGATGGCTTTGATAAAGCGTTGTTCCTGTTCCATCAGTGCCGGGGCGCACATTTTGCGGGTCTTGCCCACTGCGCCGAAGCTGATGGTGTGGTCGTTCAGCGTATAGGGCGCGAACCAGTGGTTGCAGCCAGCGTTGCCATACGCGCGGCCATCGGCGCCCAGGGTCATGGTCAGGCGGCTGTTGTCGATCAGCGGACGTTCGCCGATCCATTCCATCACGTAGCCATGATCCTGGCGGATCGGCAGCGGGTCAGCAGTGCAACCGGCCAGCAGCGCGGCGCCGATCAGGCTCAGGAGTGCACACTGTTTCATGCCGCTTTCTCCTGGCACTTTTTGCAGAGGTGCTTCTCGCCATCGGTTTTCCAGCCCAGCTCCGCAATACGCGCATTGGCGGCAGGTTTCTGCGCCTTGACGCCCAGCTTGCTTTCTACCATGAACTCGAAATTCAGTTCGGCGTTGCAGCTGTCGCAATGCACTTGCCACTGGTGAATCGCCAGCTCGTCGAATACCGGGCCCTTGGCCACTGCAATCCACTGGCCGGGCGGGTTGATCAGGTGCCGGACCTTCTCGACCGTCAGGCGCATGTGCAGGCTTTTGCTGCCCTTGATGGTGACCAGCAACTGGTCGTTGTCATAGATCGAGCCGCCGTTGCCGGTGACCTGATAGCGGCCAGGTGCCAGTGTCCGGCATTCGGTCAGGGTGTGTTGCGGGTTGAGCATGCTGTAGCGAAAATCGTGTTCGGCCATGGGTCCTCCAAAATTGCGCGCATCCTATCATGCTCAGCCTTGATCGTTTCCTGGGGCGTGAGTATGACTAACGAGAGGCTGCATCACGCTGTCACCCGCGCCTCTGTTTCCAGACGCACGATGGCTTTGTCCAGGTCGTCGAGGGCGTCGCCAGTGTGCGGCGCGTCCTGTTTGAGCAGGGTTTCGGCACGTTGGCAGGCGGTGCGCAGTTGCGGGACGCCGCAGTAACGTGTGGCCCCGTGCAGGCGGTGGATGCGTTCGATCAGGGCCTGTACGTCCTGGCTGGCACGCGCCACGCGGATGGCTTCGCGGTCGGCGTCCAGTGAGGCGAGCAGCATGGCCAGCATGTCGGCGGCGAGGTCCGCCTTGCCAGCAGCCAGGCGCAGCCCTTCTTCAGGGTCGAGCACCAGCGGCCCGACGTGGGCTTCGAGTGATTCATTCTGGCGTTCCGGCGCGGAGTTGCGCAGTGCCAGCCCCGACCACTTGAGCACCACCTGCGCCAGTTGCCGCTCGCTGATCGGCTTGGTCAGGTAGTCGTCCATGCCGCTTTGCAGCAGCGAGCGTTTTTCATTGGCCATCGCGTGGGCCGTAAGGGCCACGATCGGCAGAGAACTCTGGCCGCGCTCGGCTTCCCAGGCGCGGATCGCTTCGGTGGCCTGACGCCCGTCCATGCCCGGCATCTGCACGTCCATCAATACCAGATCGAACGCTTCCTGCTGCACTGCATTGACCGCCGCATAGCCGCCTTCAACCGCCATCACCTCGGCCCCCATGTCTTCAAGCAGAGTCTGCACCAGCAGCAGATTGGCCGGGTTGTCATCCACGCACAGCACGCGGGGCGCGCGGCTCGACAGCGGCGGGGCGATGTCGGCACGTATCGCGCGTGGAGCGATCAGTTCGGACAGGGCTTTTTGCAGTTTGCGGGTACAGGCGGGTTTGGCTTGCAACTGGGTGTAGACGTCGTGGACCGCCAACTGAAACAGCGCGTATTCAGTGGTCGGGCACAGCACCATCACCTTGCAGTTGAGGTTTTCCAGATCCCAGATGTGCTGACGCAGGCGTTCCGGGGAAATTTCCAGCGTCGTGACGCCGAGCACCGCCAGGTCAATCGCCGCCGGGGTTTCATGGGCGGCGGTCACGCCGTTGAGCAGGTTTTCCAGGTTAGTGAACACCACGGTGTGCAGGCCGCAGTCTTCCAGTTGATGCTCCAGCGCCTGGCGTGCGAGGTCATGGTGCTCAAGCACGGCAGCGCGCAACCCTTCCAGCGGTAGATTGAGCGATTCTTCCTTGTCTTCGCGGGCCTTGGGCAGTTTCAGGCTGATCCAGAACTCCGAGCCTTCGCCGGGGGTGCTGTCGACCCCGATTTCGCCGCCCATCTGCTCGATCAGCCGTTTGGAAATCACCAGCCCCAGACCGGTGCCGCCTGGCTGGCGCGAGAGTGAATTGTCAGCCTGGCTGAAGGCCTGAAACAACGCCCGCACATCCTGACTGGACAGGCCGATCCCGGTGTCCTGCACACTGATGCGCAATTGCGCGTGTTCTTCGGTTTCATCTTCAAGCATGGCGCGGGCAACGATGGTGCCTTCGCGGGTGAACTTGATCGCGTTGCTGACCAGATTGGTCAGAATCTGCCGCAACCGCAGCGGGTCGCCAGACAGCGCCAGCGGCGTGTCGCGGTACACCAGGCTGACCAGCTCCAGATGTTTGGCATGGGCCGCCGGCGCGAGAATGGTCAGCGTGTCCTGCAACAGATCGCGCAGGTTGAACGGAATGTTGTCGAGCACCAGCTTGCCGGCCTCGATCTTCGAAAAGTCGAGAATCTCGTTGATGATGCTCAACAGGTTGTCGGCAGATTTCTCGATGGTCGCCAGATAGTCGAACTGGCGCGGCGTCAGCTCGCTTTTCTGCAGCAAATGGGTGAAGCCCAGAATGCCGTTGAGCGGCGTGCGGATCTCGTGGCTCATATTGGCCAGAAATTCGGACTTGATCCGGCTGGCTTCCAGCGCTTCCTTGCGCGCCAGGTCCAGTTCGATGTTCTGAATCTCGATGGTTTCCAGGTTCTGCCGAACGTCTTCGGTGGCCTGGTCGATGCTCATTTGCAGTTCTTCCTGCGCATTCTGCAGGGTGGCCGCCATGCGATTGATGCCCGAGGCCAGCTCGTCGAGCTCGCGACTGCCCAGTGGCGGCAGGCGGGTTTCAAGGTTGCCGTCCTTGAGTTGCGAGACAGCCTGCTTGATCTGGCTCATCGGACCGTTGATGGTCCGGCTCAGGCGCACGGCAACGACGGCGGTAATGGCCAGCCCGGTGAAAATCAGCAGCAGGCTGGCAAACAGGCTTCGATAGCCGCGCAGCAAGGTGCCGTTGTGGGAAATTTCCACGTCCACCCAGCCCATCAGGGTGTCGGCTTCGGCGGGGATGATCGGGCTGGTCAGGTGGCGTTGATTGCCGAACACCGGCAGTAGATAGCGCGTGGCGTCAGTGCCCGTCGAGTTGAGCAGCTGCGAGCTGTTGCCGATGGGCGTGGGGCTGATCATCGTCGGGCCCGCATGCGCCAGTGGCGAGCGATCGACATCCAGAAACGACACGGCGCGCACGTCGGGCTGCTCCAGTGTCTGTGTCGCGATGCGGCTCAACAGCACCTTGTCCTTGCGCCCCAGTGCACTGGCCGACAGTGGTGCCAGATCCTGAGCGATCATTTCACCCCGTAGCAGCAACTGGCTTTGCAGTTCGCTCAACTGCATCCAGGTGAAATAGCCACCCAGCATCGCGGCCATCAGGCTGGCAGGCAGAATCGTCAGTAGCAGCACACGGCCTTTTATACCCAGCTTGGTCAGCACGCTTTTTCTCCAGCAACAGGTATCAATCCGTCGATATCAGGCAAGGGCTGCCTGGCTGTATCGGCACAAGGGCACGAGTTTAGCCATTTAACGTCAGTGTGGGCACATTACTCTGCGCACCGTGGCAAGCCGGCGCTGGAAAATGGCCGACGAACGCGCTCGCCAATCCGGCGTTATGCTTTTTGGGAATAACGACCGCACTTTGCGTGATATGGGCTTTGAGCGTTTGCCGTTATGATAGGCGCCCCCGCAGACTGGACCGCGAATACGCCATGACCCTGCAGTATCAAACCATCGCCGATTGCGTCGGCAACACCCCGCTTGTGCGTCTGCAACGCATGATGGGCACTACCAGCAATACCATCCTGTTGAAACTGGAAGGTAACAACCCTGCTGGTTCGGTAAAAGACCGCCCGGCGTTGTCGATGATCACCCGTGCCGAGCTGCGCGGCCAGATCGTCCCCGGCGACACGCTGATCGAAGCCACCTCCGGCAACACCGGCATTGCGCTGGCCATGGCGGCGGCGATCAAGGGTTACCGCATGATTCTGATCATGCCGGACAACTCCAGTGCCGAGCGCAAGGCGGCAATGACCGCCTATGGCGCCGAGCTGATTCTGGTCAGCAAGGACGAAGGCATGGAGGGCGCGCGTGATCTGGCTGATCGCATGCAGGCAGAGGGTCGCGGCAAAGTGCTCGATCAGTTTGCCAACGGCGACAATCCCGAGGCGCATTACACGTCCACCGGTCCGGAAATCTGGCAACAAACGGCAGGCACCGTTACCCACTTCGTCAGTTCGATGGGCACCACCGGCACCATCATGGGCACTTCGCGCTACCTCAAGGAGCAGAACCCCGACGTGCAGATCGTCGGTCTGCAACCGATGGAAGGCGCGTCGATCCCGGGTATTCGCCGCTGGCCTTATGAATACCTGCCGAAAATCTATCAGTCGGATCGCGTCGATCGCATCATCGACATGGGGCAGACCGAGGCCGAAGAAACCATGCGCAGGCTGGCTCGTGAAGAGGGTATTTTCTGCGGCGTTTCGTCCGGCGGTTCGGTGGCCGGTGCGCTGCGTATTGCCCGCGAAGTCGAAAACGCCACGATTGTGGCAATCATCTGTGACCGAGGCGACCGCTACCTGTCGACCGGTATCTACGACATGCCCAACTGATGGCCAAGCATGAACGAGGCCTGCGCTTCCAGCCCACGGGCGGCGTCAAAAGCGTGCAGATTCCTGCCGGTAAAAAGCAGCGCCTGAGCATCGAACGGCTGTCCGATGACGGTCGCGGCATTGCGTTTCTTGAGGGCAAGACCTGGTTCGTCGCGGGCAGTCTGGCCGGTGAAGAGGTTGAGGCGCGGGTGCTCAATGCGCGCGGCAAGGTGGTCGAAGCGCGCACCGAGCGGGTGTTTGTTGCCAGCGACCTGCGACGCGCCCCGGCCTGTGATTATTTTGGCCGTTGTGGCGGATGCAGCGTTCAGCATGTGCCCCACGAAGAACAGCTTGCCCTGAAACAGCGCATGCTCGCCGAGCAGTTGTTGCGCGTGGCGAACGTGGTGCCGGATGAATGGGCCGCGCCGTTGAGCGGCGCCGAACTGGCCTATCGCAGGCGCGCGCGGGTCGCGGTGCGCTGGGATGCCAAGGCCAAACGGCTCGACGTGGGCTTTCGTGCGGCGGCCAGCCAGGACATCGTCAGTATCGAAGAGTGTCCGGTGCTGGTACAGGCCTTGCAACCGATCATGAGTCAGTTGCCGGCCATGCTCAAAAGTTTCAGCAAACCGCAAGTGTTGGGTCACGTCGAGCTGTTCAGCGGCTCTTCCACTGCGGTGTTGCTGCGTCACACCGCGCCTTTGGCGGAGGCTGATCTGGCAACGCTGCAAGCGTTTTGCAAGACGTATGGCGCGCAGCTCTGGCTGCACGGTGAAGGTGAGCCACAGCCGGCCAGCCCAGGCGATACGCTGGGTTACCGGCTTGAACCGTGGAACCTGCAACTGGCATGGCGACCGGGAGATTTCATTCAGGTCAACGCGGCGGTCAATACCGCGATGATCGAGCAGGCGCTGCACTGGCTGGCACCTGCGGCTGATGAACGAGTGATGGACCTGTTTTGCGGCTTGGGCAACTTCGCCCTGCCGCTGGCGAGTCTGGCAAAAGACGTGGTGGCGGTCGAAGGCGTTGCGACCATGGTCGAACGTGCAGCGGTCAACGCAATGAGTAATGATCTGCACAATGTGCGGTTTTTTCAGGCGGATCTTTCCCAGCCGCTGACACACGCCGACTGGGCGGCAGAGGGGTTTTCTGCGGTACTCTTGGACCCACCGCGTGACGGAGCCTTTGAAGTGGTGCGCCAGATCAGAAAAACAGGCGCTCAACGGTTGCTTTATGTCTCATGCAACCCGGCAACCTTGGCTCGTGACACGGTCGAACTGGTTAAACAGGGCTACCGATTAAAACGTGCCGGAATTCTTGATATGTTTCCACAAACGGCGCATGTCGAGGCGATGGCTTTATTTGAAGTGAGTAAGTGAGCAGCCTTCATTGGATAGAGTTTAGCTGCTGACAGGGACCTCATTTAATCCGACTGGCCCGCGAATGCCGGTCCTTGCTTGCCCGGCAAGTGGCATTCGCTCAGAAGGCTGGCGACTGATGGCGCTATTCATCGCGCCGTAGGGAAGGTAAGCAGCATGGTACAGGTGAGAGCGAACCAGCCGATAAACACAGACGGCAGTATCAATCTCGACGCATGGCTCGATCATATTGTCAGCGTCGACCTGGTCCTGGACCGGGAAGTCATGAAACAGGCCTGTGAATTTGCCCGGCAAGCCGAGCAGAATGACAAGGCTCACAAGAATCATTGGGCAGAAGGCACCTCCAGTTTCCAGACCGGTCTGGAAATCGCGGAGATCCTCGCTGACCTCAAGCTGGATCAGGATTCGCTGGTCGCGGCGGTCATGTACCGTGGCGTGCGCGAAGGTGTGATTCCGTTGCCGGACGTCGAGCAGCGCTTTGGTGCCACGGTCGCCAAGCTGATCGACGGCGTGCTGCGCATGGCGGCGATCAGCGCCAGCCTCAGCCCGCGACAATCGCTGGTGCTGGGCAGCCAGGCGCAGGTCGAAAACCTGCGCAAGATGCTTGTGGCGATGGTCGATGACGTGCGCGTTGCGCTGATCAAGCTGGCCGAGCGCACCTGTGCGATCCGTGCGGTGAAGAACGCCGACGACGAAAAGCGCAACCGCGTGGCCCGCGAGGTGTTCGACATCTATGCGCCGCTGGCCCACCGTCTGGGCATCGGCCATATCAAATGGGAGCTGGAAGACCTTTCTTTCCGCTACCTGGAGCCCGATCAATACAAGCAGATCGCCAAGCTGCTGCACGAGCGCAGGCTCGATCGTGAGCGCTTCATCAGCGACGTCATGTCCCAGCTCGACAATGAGCTGCAAGCCACCGGCGTGACGGCGGACATCAGTGGCCGTGCCAAGCACATCTATTCCATCTGGCGCAAAATGCAGCGCAAGGGCCTGGCGTTCAGCCAGATCTACGACGTGCGTGCATTGCGCGTGCTGGTCCCGGAAATGCGTGACTGCTACACCGCGCTGGGTATCGTGCACACGCTGTGGCGGCATATTCCCAAGGAGTTCGACGACTACATCGCCAACCCCAAGGAAAACGGCTATCGCTCGCTGCACACCGCCGTCATCGGGCCGGAAGGCAAGGTGCTGGAAGTGCAGATCCGCACCCACGCCATGCACGAAGAGGCCGAGCTCGGCGTTTGCGCGCACTGGCGCTATAAAGGCACCGACGTCAAATCCAGCTCCAATCATTACGAAGAGAAGATTTCCTGGCTGCGTCAGGTCCTTGAATGGCATGAAGAACTGGGTGACATCGGTGGTCTGGCCGAGCAGTTGCGGGTCGATATCGAGCCGGACCGTGTCTACGTCTTCACCCCCGACGGCCACGCCATCGACCTGCCCAAGAACGCGACGCCGCTGGACTTCGCCTATCGGGTGCACACCGAGATCGGCCATAACTGCCGTGGTGCGAAGATCAACGGCCGCATCGTACCGCTCAACTACAGCCTGCAAACCGGCGAGCAGGTCGAGATCATCACCAGCAAGCACGGCACGCCGAGCCGCGACTGGCTGAACTCCAACCTGGGCTACATCACCACGTCCCGGGCGCGGGCGAAGATTGTTCACTGGTTCAAATTGCAGGCCCGTGACCAGAACGTCGCGGCCGGTAAAACCCTGATCGAACGTGAGCTGGCGCGGCTGGCGTTGCCACAGGTCGATTTCGACAAGCTGGCAGACAAAGCCAACCACAAGACCGCCGACGATATGTTTGCCGCACTGGGCGCGGGTGATCTGCGCCTGGCGCAACTGGTCAACCTGGCGCAACAGCAGGTCGAGCCGGATCGGGTCAATGAACAACTGGAACTGATCCCGCGCAAGGCCACCGGCTACAAGCCCGGCAAGCGCGGCGATATCCAGATTCAGGGCGTCGGCAACCTGATGACCCAAATGGCCGGCTGCTGCCAGCCATTACCGGGCGACGCGATTGTCGGGTACATCACGCAGGGGCGTGGCGTCAGCATTCACCGTCAGGATTGCGCCTCGGTGCTGCAATTGGGCGGTCGCGAACCCGAGCGGATCATCCAGGTCAGTTGGGGCCCGGTGCCGGTGCTCACCTACCCGGTGGACATCATCATCCGTGCCTACGACCGTTCCGGCCTGCTGCGTGACGTCACCCAGGTGCTGCTCAACGAGCGCATCAACGTACTGGCGGTCAACACCCGCTCGAACAAGGAAGACAACACCGCGCTCATGTCGCTGACCATCGAGATTCCGGGGCTGGACGCGCTGGGCCGTTTGCTGGGGCGGATATCCCAGTTGCCGAACATTATTGAAACACGCCGAAACAGGACGCCTTGAGAGAGGCAGCTGCAAGTTTTTAGCTGCAAGCTGCAAGCGAGAAGCCAACGCAATCTGCTTTAACTTGCAGCTTTTAGCTTGAAGCTAAACTGCTGTTTTTATACGGGAGCCCCATGTACACAGTTCAGGACCTGCTGCATCTCATGACCCGGCTGCGTGATCCGCAGTTCGGATGCCCGTGGGATTTGAAGCAGACGTACGCCAGTATCGTGCCGCATACGCTGGAAGAAGCCTACGAAGTGGCGGATGCCATCGAGCAGGGCGACCTTGATCATCTAAAGGGTGAGCTGGGTGACCTGTTGTTTCAGGTGGTCTTCTACGCGCAGTTGGCCAAGGAAGAAGGGCGCTTCGAGTTCGATGACGTGGTGGACGGCATTACCCGCAAGCTGCTGCGTCGTCATCCGCATGTGTTCCCGACCGGCGAGCTGTACGCGCCGCCGGAAACTCCGCGTCTGACCGACGAGCAGGTCAATCTTCGCTGGGACGAGATCAAGGCTGAGGAGCGCGCTGAAAAGTCTGGCGTGCCCGAGCAATTGTCGCTGCTTGACGACGTGCCGGCTGCCTTGCCGGCGCTGAGTCGGGCAAGCAAACTGCAGAAGCGTGCCTCACAGGTGGGCTTTGACTGGCCCGCGGCGTTGCCGGTCATCGACAAGGTGCGCGAAGAACTCGATGAAATTCTTGAGGCCATGGCCGACAATGACGCCGAGGGCATTGCCGAGGAAGTCGGTGATCTGCTGTTCAGCGTGGTGAATCTGGCCCGACACCTTAAAGTTGACCCGGAAACTGCGTTACGCTCGGCCAATAGCAAATTCGACAGACGCTTTCGATTCATTGAACAGGCCTTGCGCCACCTCCAGCGTCCCATTGAAGAGTGCACGCTCGAAGAAATGGACGCGTTGTGGGGCGAAGCCAAACGTCAGGAAAAGAGCACGCCCGGCTGCGGCTGAGGGTGCGGTAACGGCATAAGTGAGTAGACAATGAGCCTTTCCCTTCGCGACCAGTTGCTCAAGGCAGGTCTGGTCAACCAAAAGCAGGCCAAACAGGTCGGCAAAGAAAAGCAGAAAGAGCAGCGTCTGGTGCACAAGGGGCAGGCTCAGGCCGACGACTCGCAAAAGCGTGCGGCCCAGGAAGCGCAGGCCGAGAAGATCAAACGCGATCAGGAGCTGAACCGGCAACAGCAGGAAAAGGTCGAGCAGAAGGCCCGTACCGCGCAGGTCAAGCAACTGATCGAGGTGTCGCGCCTGCCCAAGTTGATCACCGAGGACTACTACAACTTCGTTGACGACAAGAAGGTCAAGCGCATCTCGGTCAATGCGCTGGTGCGCAACAAGCTCAGCAGCGGCTCGCTGGCCATCGTTCATCATGGCGGCGGTTACGAGATCATCCCGCGTGAAGCAGCACTCAAGATTCAGGAACGTGACCCGCGCCGTGTGGTGCTGCTCAACACGCCAACCGAAGCCCCGGATGCTGATGATCCGTATGCCGCGTATCAGGTGCCAGACGATCTGATGTGGTAATTCGCTGAACTGTTGCTACGTTCAAAAACACAAAACCCGCATTCAGCGGGTTTTGTCGTTTCTTGTTCTGGGATTTCTGCTTCGGTTCAGCGATGGTGCTCAGTGGTTGCCCTGGCTTTCCAGTGCTTCCAGCTCTTCTTTGTATCGAAGGGCATCCGACTCGATATGAAACATGCCTACGAGTTGGTCCTGTTGATGCACGTCCCAGATCTGGATGCCGTCGGCTACGGCTTCGTGAGAGAGGTGGGCGTCGTCGCGTTCAGTCACTCTGACAGTCATAGTAGTAAGCTCCTGACTTTGATGGCCTTGATGATTAGGCCTCTGGATACTGCGGCGATGTGTCGCAGGACTCTTTTATAGAATTTGTTAGCTGCCTAAGTAAATAGCCTGTTCAGGTTCTCGGCTGATCAAAAAAAGATCGTTCGCCTACAGCCCTTGTATGCCGAGGCTTATGGCGCAGTGGTGGCAAAGTGAAGGATTTTTCATGTGCCTTGAGCGGTGTAGAAAGATGACGCGGAGCGTCGAGACCTGCATTCCCACGCTGGAGCGTGCGGAACGATCATCGCAACTATCGTGCGGCGCTCTGCGTCGCATGCCGTTCTGGACGCTCTGCGTCCTCTTTGACGACGCAGAGCGTCGCGAACTGCATTCCCACGCTGGAGCGTGGGGAACGATCATCCCGACTATCGTGCGGCGCTCTGCGTCGCATGCCTTCAGCTAATAAAAAACCCCGCTAAAAAGCGGGGCTCTGTGGTGCGGGGTGTCAGGGCAATCAGCTGCCTTTGACGGCCTTGCCGTTGACGGTGCCGTCGAGCAGCACGATGTTGTATTCCTTGCCGTCGGTTTCGACCTGTTGCAGACGCACCAGCAGGTAATCCCAGTCCTTGGCGAACCACAGCACGGTGGTGCGCTTGCTTTGCGTCGGGTCACGCACGCGCTCGACCTTGATTGCATCGACCTGGCCGGTCTTGGTGGTGACTTTCTCCGAACCCAGTACGCGGAAGTCGTAGGTGTCTACCTCGTCACCGTCGACCACCTGATAGCTCATGCTCTTCTTGCCCGCAGCGACGTCATGTTGCAACGCCAACTGGTAAGTGGACTTGTCGAGGATGCCAGGGTTGAGCGGCAGCTTGATCGCGTCGCCACGGTCGGTGCCGGTAACGAATTTGGTGTTCCAGTCGAACGCCAGGTCAACCTTCTTGGATTTGCCCAGGCCGCTGCGTTCAAAGCTGTAGGTCTGTGGCAGCAGGGTTTCCTTGTCGACTTTCAGCGTGCTGACTTCGGTCAGGCTGGCAATCATCATCGAGGCCTTGAAGTTCAGGGTCCAGATGCCGTTGGCCCCGGCTTGCAGGCTGCGTTCAGCCGTGCCGCTCATGGGCAGCTGTTTCCAGTCGGCGGTGTAGCTGGCGGAGAAGGGTTGAAGGTCTGCGGCCTGTACGGCAGGCAAGGCGAGCAGAGCGAAAGCGAAGAGCAGAGCGCGACGCATAATATCTCCTAATGTCGAATCAGATGGCCGCTGGCCGGGAGTAACTGGCTATCCAGTAAGGCACCGTGTTCACCGAGGCTCAATCGGCCTTCGGCAAACCAGCGAATGGCCAGTGGGTAAATACGGTGCTCCTGAACATGGACCCGTTGCGCGAGCGCGGCGGGCGTGTCGTGCAACTGTACCGAAATAACTGCCTGTACGACCAGTGGGCCGCCATCGAGTTCCTCAGTGACAAAGTGCACGCTGCAACCATGTTCGGCGTCGCCGGCCTCCAGCACGCGCTTGTGCGTGTGCAGACCTTTGTAGCGCGGCAGCAGGGAGGGGTGGATATTGAGCAGGCGACCCTGATAATGGCGCACGAACCCTGCGCTGAGAATGCGCATGAATCCGGCCAGCACTACCAGGTGCGGCTGGAAGGTGTCGATCAGTTCGATCAGTGCTGCGTCGAAGGCCTCGCGGCCGTCGTAGGCGGTGTGATCCAGCACGCAGGCTTCGATACCTGCGTCTCGGGCGCGCTGCAGACCGAACGCATCTTCACGGTTGGAAATGACCGCGCGAATGCGGACGGGGCTGGCCCCGTCCTTGAAACTGTCGATCATCGCTTGCAGGTTGCCGCCGGTGCCGGAGAGCAGCACCACGACATCGCAGGTGGCAGACATCAATGCGCCTTGAGGTTTTTCAGCTCGACTTGCGCTGCACCTTCAGCGGCGGTAGCGATCTGGCCGATCACCCATGGCTGCTCGCCGGCTTCACGCAGGACGTTCAAGGCGGCGTCAACGTGCTCTTGAGCCACGCAGATGACCATGCCGACGCCGCAGTTGAGCACGCGGTGCATTTCGTTTTCTTCAACGTTGCCCTGCTGCTGCAACCAGTCGAAGACCGCCGGGCGCTGCCAGCTGGCAACATCGACCACTGCCTGAGCGCCTTCTGGCAGCACACGCGGGATGTTGTCGAGCAGGCCGCCACCGGTGATGTGCGCCATGGCCTTGACCGCGCCGGTTTCCTTGATCAGCTTGAGCAGCGGTTTGACGTAGATGCGGGTCGGCGCCATCAGCAGCTCGGTCAGCGGTTTGCCGTCCAGCTGGATGTTTTCGATATCGGCACCGGCAACTTCGATGATCTTGCGGATCAGCGAGTAACCGTTGGAGTGCGGGCCGGACGATGGCAGGGCAAGCAGCGCGTCACCGGCGGCCACTTTGGAACCGTCGATGATCTCGGCTTTCTCTACGACACCGACGCAGAAGCCGGCCAGGTCATAGTCTTCGCCTTCGTACATGCCCGGCATTTCAGCGGTTTCGCCGCCCACCAGCGAGCAGCCGGCCAGTTCGCAGCCAGCGCCGATACCGGTGACAACCTGAGCGGCAGTGTCGACGTTCAGTTTGCCGGTGGCGTAGTAGTCGAGGAAGAACAGCGGCTCTGCGCCGCAGACCACCAGATCGTTGACGCACATGGCGACCAGGTCGATGCCGATGGTGTCGTGCTTGTTCAGGTTCAGCGCCAGACGCAGCTTGGTGCCCACACCGTCGGTGCCGGAAACCAGAACCGGTTGTTTGTAGCCAGCCGGGATTTCGCAAAGGGCGCCGAAGCCTCCCAGGCCGCCCATGACTTCCGGGCGCTTGGTGCGCTTGGCGACGTTCTTGATGCGTTCGACCAATGCTTCACCGGCGTCGATGTCTACACCGGCGTCTTTATAGCTCAGGGAGGGTTGCTTGCTCATAGAAAATCCAGGCCTTTAGGGGGGATTCGGAGGTATCGACCGCTGCGTTAGGGCCCGTTCAGCACCGCGTTGTCATGCGATGGTAATGTGGGGCCGTTGCGATTGCCGGTCTGCGAAGGCGCGCGATTTTATCAGGCTTGCTCCCCAGGGGCCATCCTTGCGCCGACGGTAGGGCGCTGTTGCGCCAAATAAAACCCGGATCAGTTCGGCATGCGGCGTTTAAGGTGTACTTTATGCGCAAATTGAATGAATGGCGGTTCACGGCTGTCCCAGACGTGTACGCCTCCTGATACTGCTTGTTTTTCACTTTTTTCCGTTCGGGAACTGTCCATGCGTTTTTCCAGAATTCTTCTAGCCGGCTGTCTCTCCTTGGTCAGCCTTCCAGGCCTTGCCGAAACACTCACCAACCTTTATCAGGTTCGCGAACCCGTCAGCGGTCAGTCGCCCGACGAACGTACGCGCGCCACTCAGGCCGCCGTTGACACGCTGGTGCTGCGCCTGACCGGCGACGCCAAGGCTGCGCAGGGTTCGGCGATGGCCGCGCTGCGCAAGGACCCGCAGCAGATCATCAGCCAGTACGGCTACGAGGCCGGCCCGCCGGAAACCCTGTTGGTCGATTTCGACCCGGCAACCACCGACCGTGCCTTGCGCGATGCTGGCCTGTCGATCTGGGGCAGTAATCGCCCTTCGATTCTCGGCTGGTGGCTGAATGATTCGGCCGAAGGCGCCAATCTGGTCGGCGACGGGCAGGCGGCGGCCGAACCGTTGCGCCGTGCCGCGCAGCACCGTGGCTTGCCGCTGCGCCTGCCCTTGGCAGACTTGAGCGAGCAGGGCGTGGGCGATGCAAAAACCCTGGAAGGCACTGACCCGGCGCCGCTAAAAGAGGCTTCAGAGCGTTACGGCGCCGACGCGATACTCGCCGTACACGCCAAAGAAGACGCCGGGCAATGGCAAGGCAAATGGCGTTTGTGGCTGGGCGACCAGCGCGAGCAGGGCACCGCTACAGGCGCTACCTCCGAAGCGTTGGCCGACGCGGTGCTGTTGTCGGTGAGCCAGCGTCTGGCGCCGCGTTTTGTCGCCAGGCCCGGCGCATCGACCGGCCTGCTGATGCAGGTGCAGGGCATGACGCTTGAGCGTTACGCGCAACTGCTTCAGTTACTTGATCCGTTCGGCGTGCGTCTGAGTTCTGTCGAGGGCGATAAAGTGGTGTTTGACGTCAGCGGCAGTGCCGATCAGCTACGCTCGCAGTTGTCGCTGGCCAAACTGCAGGAAGTGCCCGCCAGTGACGCAATGGCGGCGGCTGCTGCCCCGGTCGATGCCGCTGCCCCGGTTGCACCCGCTGCCGGCGCCGCTTCTGTACCGGCCGCTGCGCCAGCAGCTGCACCGATGATTGTCCCGGCGTCTGCGCCACAACTGTATTTCCGCTGGTAACCCGGCAAGAACGCTTTTCCATTGGGTAGAGGGATGTTGATGACTGATACGCGGCGTTGGTTCTGGATTGGCGGCCTGGCCTTGCTGATCGCATTCGTGGTGCTGCTGCACACAATCCTCACCCCTTTTCTGGTGGCGTTGCTGCTGGCGTACATGGGCGATCCGCTGGTGGATCGTCTGGAGCGTGCCGGTCTGTCCAGGACGTTAAGTGTGGTGGCGGTGTTTGGTCTGTTCACCCTGGTATTAATGACGTTGCTGCTGGTACTGGTGCCGATGCTGGCTAAACAGTTGTTTCGTCTGTACGAGCTGGCCCCGCAGATACTTGACTGGCTTCAGCACTCGGCCATGCCGTGGGTGCAGGCCAAATTCGGTCTGGCCGATGGCTTCTGGAAGTTCGACAAGATAAAAGCAGCCATTTCCGAGCACATGGGCCAGGCCGGGGATATTGTGTCCATCGTGCTGTCCCAGGCCACGGCTTCCGGCCTGGCGCTGATCGGCTGGCTGACCAATCTGGTGCTGATCCCGGTGGTGTGTTTCTACCTGTTGCGTGACTGGGACCTGATGATGGGCAAGGTGCGCGGCCTGCTGCCACGCCAGCGCGAAAGCCAGATCGTCAAACTGGCGGGCGAGTGCCACGAAGTCTTGGGCGCGTTCATTCGCGGCCAGTTGCTGGTCATGGTCGGCCTGGGGGTGATCTACGCTGCCGGCCTGATGCTGGTCGGCCTTGAGCTGGGCCTGTTGATCGGGGTCATCGCCGGTCTGGCAGCCATCGTGCCTTATATGGGCTTTGTGATCGGCATCGGCTCGGCGCTGGTTGCCGGGCTGTTCCAGTTTGGTGGTGATTTGTACCCGATGATGGGCATTGTCGCCGTGTTCATGATCGGTCAGGCCCTCGAAGGCATGGTGCTCACACCTTTGCTGGTGGGCGATCGTATCGGTCTGCACCCGGTTGCGGTCATTTTCGCGATCCTGGCGGGTGGCGAGCTGTTCGGCTTCACAGGCATCCTGCTGGCGTTGCCGGTTGCGGCAGTCATCATGGTGCTGGTGCGCCACATGCATGACGTCTATAAAAGCTCCGAAGTCTATGCCGGTGCGGAAGATCCTGATCTGTAGCCCCCGCCTGTGACATCGAAGCAGGCCTCTTCGCAGCGCTGCGAAGAGGCCTTTTGATACACCGGCTTCACTGCGCAAAACCTCCTTCCTGTGTTCCCGCTTTCGCCGTCCTGACGCAAACCTTTGATTTTGCTTGAGGTCTGTTGCATTGTGCGACCCGCCTCACGGGTATAAACTTTGCGCTCTTTACACAGAGGCCCTTGACGGTTTGCATGAGCCGTTAGTCAGCATGAAACCGATTCAGCTGCCCCTGAGTGTGCGTCTGCGTGATGACGCCACCTTCGTCAATTACTATCCAGGCGCCAATGCCGCTGCACTCGGCTATGTCGAGCGGCTGTGCGAAGCCGACGCCGGATGGACGGAAAGCCTTATTTATCTGTGGGGCAAGGATGGAGTAGGGCGCACGCACCTGCTGCAGGCTGCGTGCCTGCGTTTCGAGCAACTGGGCGAACCTGCGGTCTATCTGCCGCTCGCCGAAGTCATCGATGAAGGCATCGAGCTGTTCGACCATCTGGAGCAGTACGAGCTGGTGTGCCTTGATGACCTGCAAGCGATCGTCGGCAAGCCGGAATGGGAAGAAGCCCTGTTTCACCTGTTCAACCGTTTGCGTGACAGCGGCCGTCGTCTGCTGATTGCAGCGTCCAAGTCGCCACGCGAACTGCCGGTCAAACTTCCCGATCTCAAATCCCGCCTGACCATGGCGCTGGTGTTCCAGATGCGCGGGCTGTCTGATGAAGACAAACTGCGCGCCCTGCAACTGCGCGCTTCGCGGCGCGGCCTGCACCTGACCGATGATGTCGGCCATTTCATCCTGACCCGTGGTACGCGCAGCATGAGTGCCCTGTTCGAGTTGCTCGAGCGCCTCGATCAGGCGTCATTGCAGGAAAAACGCAAGCTGACGATCCCTTTCCTTAAAGAGACGCTTGGGTGGTAGATCAGGCGCTGGTGTTACAAGCCGCATCCGCGTTACGCCATGCGAAGCGTATTCTGGTCATCACCGGTGCGGGCCTGTCGGCGGATTCCGGTCTACCGACCTATCGCGGTGTAGGCGGGCTTTACAACGGCGAGACCGAGGACGGGCTGCCCATCGAAATGGCCCTGTCAGGCCCTATGCTGCGCCGTGACCCCGAACTGTGCTGGAAATACATCGCCGAACTGGGCAAGGCCTGCCTGGGCGGTGAGCCCAACGTTGCGCATTACGCCATTGCCCAGTTACAACGTATCAAGCCCGAGTGCTGGGTGCTGACCCAGAACGTCGATGGCTATCATCGCGCTGCCGGCAGCCCGCCTGAGCGTCTGATCGAAATTCACGGGCAACTCTCGCCGCTGTTTTGCCAGTCGTGTGCCGCACAAGACCCTCAACTGAGTGAGCATTTGCAGCGTCCATTGCCGCCGTTATGCCGACTCTGTGGTGGCATTCTGCGACCGCCCGTCGTTCTTTTTCAGGAAATGCTTCCGGAAAGGGCACTGGAAACACTGTATGAACAACTGGCTACAGGCTATGACGCAGTGCTGAGTATCGGCACCACGGCAAGCTTCCCCTACATTCACGAGCCGGTCATTCGCACCAGAGTTTCCGGGGGCTTCACCGCAGAAATCAATCCGCAGCCAACCGACCACAGCGCGCAGATGGACGTCTTTTTGCAGTGCCGGGCAGCACATGTCATGGCGGAACTCATAAGTCACATCTAGTTCGATTGAATTTGCAAATCGCTTTCATAAAAGGCATAGTCTCGCCATCTTAACTAGTCAGCCGCGGTTGTGCCCATGCCCGTTGTTCGCTTCGCACCCCTCGTGCCTCTCGCACTCGTTACCTTCCTGTTCGGTTGCTCGGCCAATATGCCGGTTGCACAGCACGAGCAGGCTCAGCCTGTTCCCCGTTATCAGAACACCGTCACTGCACAGTCCGCAGCGCGCCGCGCTGATGCAGCAGTGCTGCAGGACGAGCTGGCGACCGAAGACGAACTGAACCAGTTCGCAGACAACACCTCCTACAAACTGCCGGTTCTGGCCGACAGTATTCTCGAACGCGGCAAGGCGCTGATCGGTACGCGCTACAAGTTCGGCGGCACGTCGACCTCGTCGGGCTTCGATTGCAGCGGTTTCATTGGTTATCTGTTTCGTGAAGAGGCCGGCATGAGCCTGCCACGCTCCACTCGCGAAATGATCAACGTAGACGCCCCTCTGGTTTCACGCGGCAACCTCAAGCCCGGCGATCTGCTGTTCTTCAGCACCCGCGGCAAGAAAAGCGTTGTGAGCCATGCGGCAATCTACGCCGGCAACCAGCAGTTCATTCATTCCAGCAGCCGCCGCAGTGGCGGCGTGCGCATCGACAGCCTCGATGACGCTTACTGGAGCAGGACGTTCATCGAAGCCAAGCGGCCTCTGGCGATGGCACCGGGCACTGTGGCTGTAAAGTCCACGCCTGTTGCAACGCAGACAACGGCCATGACTTCGACTACAGTCAAGTCCGCGCCCAAACGGCGTAAATAACCAAATAGAACACGCAGAACAAGACCTTCGGGTCTTTCTGTGTTTTTGAGCTTCTCGGCAGCGTAAGCCGCATCCGGATCAGGTTGTTGTGTTTATGTCGATTGTTTCGCGCCTGATGGTCATCTGTGTTGCCGCGTTGCTGGGCGCTTGTGCCAGCGCGCCGCCACCGCCCAAAGTACCCCGGATTGTTCAGCGTCCGGTGGTCACCGCTCCCCCTCAGATTCTTTCTCCGGCTGCCGAAGACGTGCTGTTTCGTGCGTTGGGCCTGGTCGGCACGCCCTATCGCTGGGGCGGCAACACGCCAGACTCCGGTTTCGATTGCAGCGGCCTTATAGGCTATGTCTATCGTGATGCGGCGGGCATTTCCCTGCCACGTTCCACCCGCGAGATGATCGTGATGGGCGTGCCGAATATTCGTCGGGAGCAGTTGCAGTCGGGGGACCTGGTATTTTTCGCCACCTCGGGCGGTTCGCAAGTGTCCCACGCGGGCATCTACGTCGGCGAAGGCCGCTTCGTGCATGCCCCCGCCACCGGCGGCACAGTCAAACTCGACAGCCTCGACAAGCCTTACTGGCAGAAAGCCTACCTCAACGCCAAGCGCGTGATTCAGCCAGCAAGCCTGGCGCAGATTCGACCGTAGTCTGGTCAAAACTTATCGTGCGACGCTCTGCGTCGCATGCCTTTCAGGACGCTCCGCATCCTCTTGCGACGCGGAGCGTCGAGAACTGCATTCCCACGCTGGAGCGTAGGGAACGATAATCTCAACTATCGTGCGGCCCTCCGCGTCAAACCTCTACGCTCGGCGTTATTGAGCCCAAGCCTTACTGGCAGAAAGCCTACCTCAACGCCAAGCGCGTGATTCAGCCAGCAAGCCTGGCGCAGATTCGACCGTAGTCTGGTCAAAACTTATCGTGCGACGCTCTGCGTCGCATGCCATTCAGGACGCTCCGCGTCCTCTTGCGACGCGGAGCGTCGAGAACTGCATTCCCACGCTGGAGCGTAGGGAACGATAATCTCAACTATCGTGCGGCGCTCCGCGTCAAACCTCTACGCTCGGCGTTATTGAGCCCAAGCCTTACTGGCAGAAAGCCTACCTCAACGCCAAGCGCGTGATTCAGCCAGCAAGCCTGGCGCAGATTCGACCGTAGTCTGGTCAAAACTTATCGTGCGACGCTCTGCGTCGCATGCCATTCAGGACGCTCCGCGTCCTCTTGCGACGCAGAGCGTCGAGAACTGCATTCCCACGCTGGAGCGTAGGGAACGATAATCTCAACTATCGTGCGGCGCTCCGCGTCAAACCTCTACACGCTCGGCGTTATTGAGCCCAAGCCTTACTGGCAGAAAGCCTACCTCAACGCCAAGCGCGTGATTCAGCCAGCAAGCCTGGCGCAGATTCGACCGTAGTCTGGTCAAAACTTATCGTGCGACGCTCTGCGTCGCATGCCATTCAGGACGCTCCGCGTCCTCTTGCGACGCAGAGCGTCGAGAACTGCATTCCCACGCTGTGGACTGCCCCCAAGAAGTTGGACACCAATCCGACCTAATGGGGGTGTTCAAATGGCCAAGTATTCAGAGCAATTCAAGCTCACCGTCGTCAAAGCCTATCTTGCAGGCAACATAGGCTTTCGCAAGGTGTCCAGCCAGTTCTCGATCGATTCCAGCCTGCTTCGACGCTGGGTCGCCAATTACAAGAGCCATGGGCACACAGGCCATCGTAAGCCTGGTCTTCGGTACAGCGAAGCCTTCAAACGCTCAGTGCTGGAGCACAAGCGCGAGCACGGGCTGTCCCTTCGCCAGACCGCAGCGCATTTTGGTATTGGTGATCCTGGCCAAATAGTCATTTGGGAAC
>NZ_JARVSI010000023.1:0-172250 GCF_030209255.1 Pseudomonas sp. CFBP2511
CGCCCGCCAGAAGCCCACCCAATGCGCCAGTGTGCTCAATTCCATCGTGCAACCGTGCGGCTTCGAACATGGTTTATTCCTGTTCGGTGCGGGTAGGCTCAGCGTCATTCAGACGTGGCTGAAAACTGGCCAGCAATTGCAACCAGTCTTCGTCTTGCGAGGCGCTGAAGTCAGTCTGGCTGGTTGCCGAAAACACCAGAATACGTCCAGGCATGATTTCAAACGCCGCCTGGCGCTGGTAAATCGGTCTGCCCTCGTGCATGTAGTAGGCGTCGACCTGTATGCCCGACAGAGGCTGCCCTGTAGACAATACGGCAGGCTTCTTGTCTGTCAGGGTATAGCCCCGAAGCTGATTCGCGATGAGCTTTACCTGTCGGCTTATGTAAGTGCTCAGATCTTCTGTGGAAGGCATGTCATCACGTGAAATCGTGATATTCAGCGGCGCTGGAACGCTGTCGCCAAAAGCGAACATATTCACCGTCCGATCCTTGAATCCGTCCGGCAATGCGATTGATCCTTCGTGAAGCTGATAGTCCATTGCGAATATCCTGAAATGCGAAAAAGAAAAATCAGTGAGCGACAATTGCGTCAAGCACCGCATCGAAATCGATCAACCAATCTGCCAGCTCGGCCGTGTCGGGATCGATCATCGTAGAGATACAAAGCCATTGCTTGTCTCCGTTCTCGGCGGCAGTGATTGCGTTGATGGCACGGCCATGACGAAGGTCACGCCCGGCGCTCAGTACGTAGTCAAGCGCTACAGCCGCATTGCCCGCCAGCAGGCAATCTCGCTGGCGCAAAATATCGATATCAGGGTGAGTTTTACGCAGATCTGCCACATAGAGTTCTGCGTAGCGATCCAATGTTAGATCATCCCGGACAGGCCGACGCGTTATGGAGAGCGTGACAGGATGCCCGTCTTTTTCGAGCGTAATACTGGCTTCCTGAAAATTTACCCGTTGCGGCATGACCAGTTTTAGCCCGGCAATCGTTATCTCATTGCAGGTCAATTCAAGCGGCAAAACCGGCACGGGTTCAGGCTCGGGAATGATCGGCGGAGCATTTGCTACCCGCAGCGCCTCCTCTCGCGCCAAAGCCTCGTCAGCCAGGCGCTTCGCCGAAATACGGTCGTAAAGACTGGGCCTGTTCATGTCAGGACTTCTCGATGTTTATATCGACACGCTCGCCTTCGACAAAGGTTTTTGTACCGAGAATTTTTATCTCTTCACCTTTGATCTCAACACTTTTTGGCTTAAGGGTAATGCTGCTGGAGCCTACCGTCAGCGTGATTTCCGTCATGGCCGAAATATTGACCAATTGCTTGTCGACGGTAATCGTCAGCGAGCCTTGCTCAACTTTAATTAGCGTATCGCTCTGGATAATTTCCGTATTGGTACCGCCAACCGTCACCTTGCGGTTATTCCCCACATCGTGCTTTTCATCCAGCTCGATCTCGGTGTCCATGTTGCGTTCGGCATGCACGATCACTTGTTCGGCACCGGCCTTGTCTTCGAAGCGGAAGAAGTTGGCTGTACCGCCATCCCCCTTGGCCGAACGTGTCAGGAAGCCACTCTGGGTCTTGTTGGCCGGCAGTGACCACGGCGGTGTGTTCTGGCTGTTGTACAGGCTGCCCATGACGAGCGGGCGGTCAGGGTTGCCATCAAGAAACACAACCACCACTTCGTCGCCGACGCGCGGGATCTGAATACTGCCGAAGCCGCCGCTGGCGCCGGACTGAGCGACACGGACCCAGCAGGAGCTCTTGTCGTTGTGCTCGCCTTTGCGGTCCCAGTGGAACTGGATCTTTATGCGACCCAGTTCGTCGGTAAAGATCTCTTCTCCAGGCGGCCCCACAACAATAGCGGTATGCGGCCCGGAAATGACGGAGCGATTAGTGGTGAGTTGTGGGCGGAAAACTATCTTTTTACGGACACAGGAGAAGGTGTTGAAGTAGCTGGCTTGCTGACCGTTTAGGTAATTGTTGTGGCCTTCACTATCAACAAGAACGAGCAGGAACTGGCGGTCGTCTGCCGAGCCCTGATCGTGATCGTAATGCTGCAGCAGTTCAAAGGTGTAGCCAGGCTTCATGGCGCGACAGTTACTGGCTCCTCGAAAGCTCTTGCCTCTCAACTCAAGCGCTTCAACGCGCAAGCGCACCAACGCTTCACCTTCGTCGTAAGTGCCATGACTGTACTGGCCGGGAAAGTCGTACACCTCGAAGTTCTCGACATCACCCTGCTGGTTCAGGCTGTTCATGGCAACCGGCAGCCTGTTGTTAGGCTGACGGTAATCGAACGTCTGAACCGCTATTTTTCCTGATTGCAGCTTGCGATCGCCGTTCCAGTCGGTGATGGAGTCTGCGGTTTCGGTGACTGAAGCGGAATGGAAGCGTATCTGGGGCTGCTCCGGTAACGGCACCAACGTGGTGGAGTCGTCGCAGATGATCATGGTGTGGCCTTCGGCGGTGTGCTCGAAGTAGTAGAACATCCCTTCTTCTTCCAGCAGGCGCTGGACAAAGTTGAAGTCGGATTCACGGTACTGGGTGATGTAGGTGTAGCGCTTGAGTGGCTTGCTCAGACGAAACTCATGACGCGAGAACGCACTACACAGTGCGAAGACCTGAGTCACGACTTCTTCGACCGTATTGCCTTGGAAAATACGGGTGTCGAAGCGGTTCTTCAGCATTGAGAACCAAGGGTTAAGCGTTGCCGTGTATTTGGCCATCCCGCCGTCGCTTCCGCCGCTCGCAAAACGAGTGAGGTAGCCAGCCACATAGCGAGGTGAGCCATCGGCCAGTTCGATTTCGATGACCACGTGCTGGCCCATCATAGACTTCAGCTCGACGCCGGAATCCTGGCACACCAACAGCAGATCAAACTGGTACGCCCGCGACAGACCTTCAGTCCCTCTGAACGACTCCAGAAGCAATTCCTGCTCAGGGTTGGCGAGGTTCTTGAATTTGAAAAGGCGCCGGTTCTGCGGCGAAAGCATCGCGGCAAGGTCCATCAACATGTCTATCTCCTTGAAGGCAGGGAGGTCAGTACCGCCGGGTTAGCGGCTAACGGTTACAAACTGACAAATCACGACACAGGTCTGTTAAGCAAGCATCGACTATTCAGGAGGTGCCTTGGCATCAGCAAACGACACCTGCCAGTCATAAAATTCTGAAAATGTCGTAGGACCAGAGCTACAGACGCGTTCGACATGTCAAAATTACTGCGAATGTGCGACCACAAAATAATGCGAAAGTGCCACTAAACTGATAAAAACTCGCTTACATTTCTCTCAAAACCGTTACAGTTCACAAGAGGATGAAAGGAGACACCGAGGCGTTGCGCCGTGTCAACCACAACGAGGGCCTCTGACGATTGCCCCTGTTTTGGGACCTGTCTGATTTAGCCGAGTCAGCTTAATTGCTGAGCGGTTAGAGAACGTATTAGTTGGAAGATATTCAGGCGTGACAACGAGTTAAGTGCCGACTCAAATGCGTAGCGGCATGTTGCCATCATTGCGATCTGTTTCGTAGGCGAGAAAAATGAGTCCGTCTTGAAATTTAACTCAAGAATTCAGGTCTCAAGGGCCATGTAAATGGCTTGGATCACGTCAGTTTGTGGCCACGCGATACACTGGTGCTAGCCTCCTTCAACCCAGGGACAGTGATGTGTAAATGGACCTATTAGCCAATATTCCTAGCTGGGATGACATCGAGCGGAACCTCGATGACAAATTCAACACGCTGAATCAAGCCTACAGCGATGGGCTGCAGAGCACTCATGACAGCTGGAATGGCTTCACCCGACGCGTCAGTACCACCGCGACTCAAGCCTACGGGTTTATGGGAGGTAACCGGATTGACTCGGTGAAGGCGGCGATGAGGCTTTCCTATCCCATCATCGAGTCAAATCTCAAGCGCAAGTGGGCGTCCATCGAGATCGAACAGATTCTCCCGGTGCTGCTGCAACTGGTGAAAGAAGTGGCGATGATTCTCGGCGGCAGCGTTGCTGTAGGGACAATCGCTGGTGGCGTTGGCGGGGCGATTTTCTTTGGCGTGGGCGCCGTGCCGGGAGCGGCAGCGGGAGCGGGTATTGGTTTACAGGTGGGTAACCTGATCTTGTTGGCGCTGGGCCTTTCGTCAATCGCTGAATATTTCTACCAAGGCCTGCCTGCTTGCCTCTCTACCTTTCAGGAAGGTTTCGCGACTGCCTGGCATGCGGACGAAGGTCTGAAGCCTGAGGGCCTCGACCCTACCGGTGGTTCGGCCTACGTGATGCAGGAACGCATTGATCGCGCAGCTCAGCAAATTGCCAAAGGCCAGGAGCAACTCGTGCTGCTGCTCTTTACGGCCATCGTGACCTATATGACACGCGGGCAGGTCAAGGCAGGCCTCATGGGCAGCATGGATAGCATCGCAGCGCGCAGTGCCAAGCTTCAGTCGGAGATTTCAAACAAGCAGTTTGCGAATTGGCTGGCGCGTAATGAGCAGAAGTTGTTGGCTCAGCCTGAGTTGCGGGTTAATGAGCCAGCGCCTTTTAAAAACGCCCAAGATCCTCAGCCTGATGCTCAAGGCAAGAAACCTGAATCACCTCCAAAGGTTGAAAAAATTGAGCGCCACGAACTTGGAGATATAATAGGTACTTATTCCGCGCTAGATCCGGGGCCATTACCTCCGGATATTGCAGCAACATTTACAGGCGGTAGGTACACAGTAGTTAAATTGGAGCGCGACACAGTGCTCAATAGGGTGGGTACTGCTGAACAAGAGCTTGGACAGTTTTTTAGTCGATACACTCCTGACGGGGTTATACAATCCCGTATTGACCGAGCAATATTGCCGGAGTGGCCGACGGGTGGAAAATCTCCTATTGATACAGTTTTCAATGTGAAAATTCCAGCGGGTACTGAGGTATACATAGGTGAAATTGGCTCCCAGGGTGGTTTTTATGTGGGTGGCGCAGAGCAGATAGTTGTTATCAAACCGTGGACAATTAAAGGTATAGAAGTAATGAGTTCAGGTCCTTTGAAATGAAAAAGCTAAAAGAAATTAATATTCTTATTAAGAAAGTGTCGGCTTTGCTTAGGCGTTACAAAAGATCAGAGTGGGCTGATAAGCTTGATGAATGCGCTGAAGCACTTTTTGACGATGCTGATTATGCGTTATCTAAAATAATGTCGTTATATGGCGGGTCTGGTTCAATAAGTGACATAATTTTGTATGATAATGGAAAGGTTTTGTTTGAAGAGAATAATACGTTTCATGAGCTGCTTTCTGAAATATACGGCCTGTGCTCTGGTGCAAATTAGCTAATGCCATGCTGTAATCGCAACGTCTGGAGTATATTAACTTGCAGTAGTGAATACTCAGCGACCATGCTAACCAGGTTAATTTTCTTTGTGTTGGTTTTACCTTCAGTGTTTGATAAGCCCAAGTGCCAAGCTTGGCTCGTTGGGATAATTGAAAGCTGGGTGAGTAATGAACGTCGATGCTTTAAAAACAGCAGCAGAAAAGCTTCGGAAGCTAATTGAGTTTTACAGGGGTATTGATGCTGCGGCATCAATATTGCTGTCTGAACTTGGCGGTCTGCTTGATCTCGCTGAACGCGGTCAAATTACAAAGCTTGTTGAACCACGAGATATTCCAGGTTACAAGCTTTTCACTGAGACACGTTTACAGTCATATAAGGATTTGGAGGCTGCGTACACGGATTTCTATATAGAGCTCATAGAGGGGCGAGAAACTGAAGCTTACAAGATGTTGGCGGCTAAGATGGCTAAGGACTGAAAGTATTATCGGAAAGATATTTTTCGTGTGCTAGGTTTTCGATCCGTTCAGATTGATTAGTATAGGTTGTTTATGAAGTTCGAAACTTCCATAGAGTTTATAGGTCATGCTATCGCCCTAATCAAAGAGCGTACAGCCCGCCATCCTGCGTTTCCAGTCTATGCGACAGTTCTAAATCAACTTCTCTATATAAAATCCGTTTTTGAGGGTGTTGAAAAGGACAAGTCCAGACTTCATAAGCTTTCCATCGGTGCCCTTGCAGCCAAGGAATTCGAAGAGACAGATGACGAGCTGGCGCGAGCCTTGATGGATGTTTACTACATCGCGAATCAGTCAGCAAATGGGCTGAAAATTCAGCTTCCTGAAGGTCTGTGGCGTCCTTGAACAATCGGGTCAGGATGCCTGTCATAAGCACTGATAACGTTGCGCGAGTCGCTCGCAAGGCTGCTACTGATGCAGGCTACGGAGCGCTTAGGATGGGGTCGACTGGCGGAGAGACTCCATTGCTTTGCCCTCTGAAAAAGGATTGGTCCATGTCAATACGGCACCTTGAAGACGATTTCAAGAGGTGGTATGAGATTTAACGACAGTTTCGTAAGTCGCGAGCTTAAGTTCTCTTTAGGTATCGAGAAACCCTCTGGCCGTTTGTACGTATCATTCCCGGTGAGCAACAGCATGGTCGATTACGAGGAGTATTACGAAATCGACCAAGCCAGCTTTGATCTTTTCCATAGAGACCTCGACGCAGCGGAGGCATTTGTCACGGAATGCCGTAGAAGAGAGCGGGATGATCTTTTGATTGTGCAGCCAGGAACAAACCGTGGGACTGCTATTTAGTCGCTATCATGCGGTATAGAATCGCCGAAAGGCAGCGACTTTTATCACGACTCTGCACCTTGAGAAATTACTCTGGAAGGACCCATGATTGACTTGAGAAGCTCCAGCGAAACCCTCGATCAATATGTTGAGCGCTACGATCATCTGCTGCCGCCGCCATCTGCGCAGTTGCTCCAACGTATGGATTATATGCTGCAGGCTAACGCACCAAGGTTGCCCGTAGAGAAGCCCGGCTGGATAGCCTCAAGGACGTGCACCTTGACCGAAGAACAGGCGCTTGACCGCGCCAAAGGGTGCTTGCTCGGCCTGGCCATTGGCGACGCAGTGGGTACAACACTGGAGTTTTTGCCTCGTGATCGTAGTCACGTCCATGACATGGTGGGTGGCGGTCCTTTCAGGCTTAATCCCGGTGAGTGGACCGATGACACCAGCATGGCACTCTGCCTGGCAGACACTTATCTTGCGAAAGGCAACTTCGACCTTATCGATTACGCAGAGAGAATGGGCCGTTGGTACATAAATGGCGAAAACAGCCACAACGGCAGGTGTTTTGATATCGGTAATGCCACTCGGGCTGCGATCGAAGGAAGGCTGAAAAATGGCGGTCACTGGTATGGCAATGATGATCCATCCACCGCCGGCAATGGCTCGATAATTCGCTTGGCACCCACTGCAATATTTCGCCGACATTCGCTTTCAGCTACGTGGCGTGAGAGTGATGCTCAAAGTCAATGCACCCACCGCGCGCTTGAGGCGATCAGTTGTTGCAGGCTGTTGGGTGCCCAATTGCATCTGGCCCTTAATGGCGCGGACAAAGAAGAAACCCTTTCACCGATGATTCGCCCCTTACGGCCGAGAGTTTTGATCATCAACGCCGGCGAATACAAAGAAAAAACCCGAGACCAGATCCGCTCCTCAGGCTATGTCATCGACACACTCGAAGCAGCCCTGTGGGCCGTTTGGAATACCGACAACTTCAAAGATGCCATTCTTCTCGCGGCCAACCTCGGTGATGACGCCGACAGCGTAGCCGCCACCGCCGGACAGATTGCCGGCGCGCTTTACGGGGTGTCGGGCATGCCGGAGGAATGGGTCAGGAACGTCGCTTGGTCCGGGCACATTCTTGGTCTGGCTCAGCAGTTGTTCGAACGTGCGCCGCCGCACGACTATCTGGACGAGTCTGTTCGTGATTGAAAGTGATACGGGCGCGCATTCTCTATGGGCAGCCCACAACACCTGACCTATATAGCGCCTCAAGGACCCCGCCTAATGTCGATATCAGCTCCGCAACCGCTCTACAACAAAGCCTGGCTATTCGCATCCCATGCCCATATCGGCCAGAAAATGACAGGCTCCGACCTGCCTTACACGACCCACGTAGCGATGGTTGCCAACGAGTTGATCTTTGCCCATCGCGAAGAGTCCGTGGGCGCGTTTGAAATCGCGCTGCCTGCTGCGTTGTTGCACGATGTGCTCGAAGACACGCCGGTAACTCAGGATCAGTTGGCCGAAGCATTCGGTGCCGAGGTGGCTTCAACGGTGGCGTGCCTGAGCAAGAACCTGATCGTGCCGTTTTCCGAAGCGCTTTACTTCGCAGGGATAGCCAGCCACTCCAAAGAAGCAGCGTCGGTCAAGTTGTGCGATCGCATCACCAATCTCCAGTCAGCGCCGTCTACCTGGGCGAAGGCAAAACGAGCTTCGTATCTGGTTGAGTCCGCACAGATCCTGGCAGCCTTGGGGCATGCGAACGGGTATCTGCGGCAGCGGCTCAGCGACACGATGGCACGTTACGAGGCGCTGTATGTAGAGGGGTTTGAAGGCTGAGTGATGAGTTCGCATCATTGCCGGATCGTGGACGGGGAACTCTGGATAGAGAATCGGCGTGTCTGTATGCCTTATCCAGTGGATATGTTTCTGCTGTCGGGCAGCAACGTATTGGTCCGACTTGAGCCTTCGGCGGGAACGATCTTCAACCGGAATATCTTCGCTGTGTCGAAAACTGGCGAGGTGCTCTGGCAAATCGATGAAAGCTCACACGGCACACAGGCTGACAAACCGTTCATGAGTCTTTACCGGGATGAAAATGATCAGGTCGTCGTGGGTTGCTGGAATGGTGTGACCTACGCAGTGGATGTCGAGAATGGCAAGATCCGGGTTATCCAGTTCGATAGATAGCGGCGTTGCGGGGTTGTCAGGTAGCAATCATCAAAAATCACGCATCCGACGATTTTCTCCAAGACGCGATCAACTTGAACAGCCTGCTCAGCCACCAGCGATTACGAGCCGCTCGAATCTCGTCGATTTGCATGAACGTGTAGGGGGTGGGCATGGTTTTTTGTTGAATGCGGAGCGTGCGCAAACCTCTGATTATGTGACGTGCATGGAATAGTAACCCTATGGAAAAAGCCGTTAGCCCAAACATTGCAACCGCTCCAGCAGTAAGAGCCCCGGCTACTTTGATAAAAATACTGGCTGCCAACGTGGTTACGCCAGCCAGTAAAAGAGTGCTGTAGGCAGTGGATTTCTTTAGCCTTTTTTGCGGACGTGGCTGGACCTTGATTCCATCATATTCAAATGGATGAAATGATGGCTTTCCATTGACCAAAATCAGATACGTCAACGACGTGAGCACCGCTGGAACCAGCCCCGCCATGAGTGCAGCAGCACTTGCTTTGCCCCAGAATCTTGCGGCAACCAAATAGGCTGAGAGGGAAGCAATAAAACAGAAGAAGATCACTACTGCAACCAAGACTGAAATCGTATATAGAGTAAATCTTTCACATGCATAGACAAGATACAAAGTCCACGTTAGTGTGCACAGAAAAATGGTGATGTATACAGGTCCGTAATACCTAATGCTTGAAAGCCCCAAAGCCAGTATGGAAACTAAAAAAACAAATAGAAACCAGGTAAATTTTTTCAGTTTGGTGGAGTCAATCATTACGGCCTCTCAATATCGAGGAGTTCCCCGATCTTCTTGTCAATTCCGAATTCAGCCAGCGCCCACTGCACCGCTAGACCCGCGCGGGAGCTAACGCCTACGTCAACGCCTGACTTTGCTCCCTGAGGCGACCCGCTTGAACAGCCTGCCCAGCAATCACGCCTCCGACTCCGGATTACTCAATTGGTCGTAGGCATTACGGAACAGGCTGCGATTGTCGCGCGGTTTTACGTCGGGGTGCGACGCGTTTTCGTGGCGGTGAAGCCCGCGGTTGGCGAGCTCTGCATTTTTGGCGTCGCCTTTGTAATCGCCCGCCACGGGCAGGTCGTAACTGACGCCGTTACTCAGGTCAATCATGTACTGGCTGGTGGTGACGTGATGGTCGATGGCGATCTGTCCCGTGGCGTCCATCACGCCTTTTTTGACTTCGGCGCCGTCGCCGAGAATGGTGTACGGCTGACCTGTCCACGCTGCATAGCCCGCCGCACTACTAAGCCCTGCATAGGCCGTAAGCTTCTGTTTGATCGCGTCGGTTGGCCACGCCGGGTTATCCCGGTTGAGTTGCGCCGGGCCGTTGAAGGTCTTTTTCACGCCTTTTACATCGATGGTTCCGGGAGCATGAATTTCGATATTGCCGCCCTTGATGCGGATGTAAGCCGCGCCGCTGGTCAAAAGGATCTCTTCCTGTGCGGCGATCTCGATGGTGCGGGCCGTCGAGGTGATGCGCACGCTTTCCTTTGCGGTCAGTTCAATGCTGTCGTCCTGTGCCTGTATTTCAATCTTGCCCTTTGCTGCAAACAGCTTGGCGCCTGCCGCCTGGGCGAACAGGCTGATGCTTTGCGCGACACTCACTAACAGTGACTTGCCGCTGGCCAGGTTGGTGTCCTCGCCGGTCGAGAGGGTCAACTGTTTGCCGCTGTGAATGTGGGTATTTTGTGGCGTGACGGTCGCGATATCTGCGGGCGAGGAGGCGACCAGCAAGGGCTTCTTGTAGCCCGATGTCTGGCCCCGACCGCCGCTCATGATCGCCGCCTTGGTGTCACCGCCGTTATGCTGCTGCGGGCCACTGCTGACCTGGCTTTCGCCGCCACTGCCGTAATTGGCCTGCGTATCGGCGTTGAGCTGCTCAAGGCTTGTGATACCGCCCGGCATCGGCAGCGCGTTGTGCTGCTCGGCAACATCCGACATTGCCTTGACCCGCGCCTGAGCGTTGCTCAAATGCTGCTGAGCTTCCTGCGTGTCGATCTGCCCGCCCAGCGCTTTGTTGCGCGGCCATGTGCTCAAGTACAGCCCCTGCTGAGCACGCAAGGCGCCGTAGGCGTCAGTGCGCAGTTCAAACCCGGCACCGCGCAGCGCACCTCGCGAATTGCCCTGCTGATCGATCAGGTAACCAAGGTTCAGCTGGCTGTGCCCATGACTGCTGTGGATCTGGGTCCTGACCTGGCCGGTGGAATCATCCATCACCCACTGGTTATAACCGCTCCCCTGAATCTCCTGACTTTTATAGCCACTCATCAAACCACTGGAATGCCACGCAGGCTTATGCCCGCCGTAGACCTGCCCCATGATCAGCGGACGGTCGATATCGTTATCAAGAAAGGTAACGACGACTTCTTCGCCTGCGCGCGGCACGTTGACGCTGCCCCAGTCCTGGCCGCTGCTCGACTGCATCATGCGCAGCCAGCACGAGCCCAGCTCGCCGTCTTTCATCAGACGATCCCAATGAAAGCGCACGCAAACCCGGTTCAGGTTGTCAGTGAAAACTTCATGCCCTGTGGGCGTCACGACAACGGCCGTCTGCGGGCCGGGATGGGCCGGTTTCTGATGGGTGAACGCGCTGCGATAGGGGATATCCAGACGCTGTGTTTCAAAGCGATTCAGGTAGAAGCCTTCATCGCCAACCGGCAGCGATGAGTGAGCCTGCACGGCGTTCAACTGTGTTTTCAGACTGCCAGGCGGGCTTGGTCGCGTCTTGCCGATCGGCAGGTTGCTCTGCACAAAAAACTCCACGGCGACGATCAGAAACTGACGGTCCTTGAGCGTCTTGAGCTCGTAAAGCGGGTGTTGGGTCAGTTCAAACCCATGACCCGGCTGCATCTGCCGTACACCGCCCTGGCCCTGAATACGACGAGCTGCCGACTCATCCTGTTCGATCTGCACGCGGGCGAGCCATTCGCCCCGGCTGAGGTTCTGCCATGCGTACTGGCCACGGTATTGATAACGTTCAAGGTCTGGCGGCGCCGATGCGGCAGGCAATGCCATTGAGTGGGTAACCTGCGGCTGCGCATGACTGCGGTATTCGCTGCTGCTCCATTGCACCAGGCCATTGAGCAGGCGTGCACCGGGGCTCCACTGGGTGATGCTGTCGGTCAGGTCGGCGGCTTGCTGAGTGTGGAAACGCAGCTTCTCGGGAGTCAGGGTGGGCAGCGACATGATGTTGTCGGTGAACACGATGCAATGACTGTCGTCCTTGTGTTCCACGTACCAGAAAAGGCCTTCCTGCTCGCACCAGCGCTGCACGAAGTTAGCGTCGGTCTCGTTGAACTGCGTCACGTAGGACAGCAGCGGGTAATCGCGCTGCAGGTCGAAGCGGTAGTTGGCCTGGGCCTGGCTGTAGCGTTGAAACATCTGGGCAAGGATGTCCGGCAAGCTCATCTCCTGCCAGATCCGGCAATCAATGCGGTATTCCAGCAGGCTGAACCACGGCGCGAAGACCAGTTGCCAGTCCTCAAGCCCGCCATCGCTGCCGAGATAACGAACACTCTCTACCCAGCCATGCCGAGGGCTCAGGCTGCCGTCGTCGAGGCGGATGCTCAGTTGCACCGCCTGACCAATCAGTTTCTCCGGATCAAAGCTGTTGGTCTGATTGATCACATCGACCGTGTAGCGGGCCACGTGGCTCAGACGCTCCACGGCATGTGCGCGCAGCGCAAACAGTTCCTGACCTTGTGGCGTCTTCAATTCCAGCAGGCGACCGGCCTGACTGAGCGGCCCGCTGAAAGCGTTCATGGCGGCGTCGAGTATCGAGTTCATAGGTGCATCCCTTTTCTTGCAATTCCTTGGGTGGTCAGCCGATCAGCCAGCCCTGAGTCTGATCCGCGCAACCACGGTCCAGTATCCACGCGGCGCTGCCCGGTTCTGCGCTGGCAGCCAGCCACGCAAGCCCGATCTGCGTCCATTGTTCAGTAGCAGTCCCGACCCGGGCGCCCAGCGTGTTCAGGCGGATCTGGCGTTCCAGATCGAGGCCAGGCAAAGAGGCCCGAGCGTAATGATGGAGCTGCTGCAAACGCTGCCCATCGAACGCGCCATCGCCGATCAGCACCTTGATTCGGGTTGCATCCAAACCGGTTTGAGTGCCCAGCCCGGCTATCAGGCTTTCCAGCACTGTCGTGTCGGTGCGGGTCTGTGAGTAGCGGCTGGCGTGGTGTTCAGTGATGGGCACACACAGTTTAAGAGCGCCTTCACGCAGCGGTTCAGGCGGGCTGGACTCGCGTTGCAGCAGGACCGCGCTGACCGCTTCCCCTGCCATTTCGTCGGGCGCGCCGACTTTCATCTGCTCCTTGCACGCCCAGGTGTCCAGGCTCAGGCACAGTAGATAGGGCGCGCCATAGCTTTGCCCCAAGGCCTCGGGCAGCCACTGCGCCACTGATTGCGTAGTGACGTCAAACGCGTAATAAGGCAACTGGTCGCGAGGCCACAGCCTGCACACGGCGGCCAGCCAGTCCAGTTCACTGAGTGCCGTTGGTGTAAACAACATGACCTGAGTGTTCGACCAGTCAACCTGTGAGCAAAACGCCTCATCCCACTGAGCAAACATCGCCTTGAGAATCTCGGCTGCCCGTCCAGCCGCATTGACAGCGGGCGAGCGGACAGCCGGCGTATCCAGCCGGCGCAGGGGCCGTCGCAAACTGCGCGAGTCCACCAGACGCGGGTCATGATCAAAATCCGCACGGCGCAGCGCAAGCTCATCAGCCGAGAGCGGCGTATCAAATACACCGCAGGGCAACCACACCCAGGCATTCACCACCGCCACAGAGCCGGACGTGAAATTACCCTTCGGCAACTGCGCCTCGACGACGCGCTGCCGCTCAAGATCGGCCAGGCGCTTTTCAGACAGCCGATCGTAAATATTCCTGCGAGGAGGGAGCATTTCTTTTCCTTAAGAGAGAGCGAGGTTTTGAAGATCGCGCTGTCGTGCAAGCTGAGATTGTTTATTTTTTAACGGCTGCCAAAGGCATGCCTGTAGTAGGGTCCAGGCCTTTCTCCTGACTGAGTGCCCGGATCATGTCTTCCGAGGGCTTTTCAGCAGGGGGCGTGGACTCGCGTTTTTTCAGCCATTCGAATGTGCCGTCCCATTCTGGAAGTTTGGCCGGGGGCAGGGGAACGATCTGGTCGATGTCTGGGACTTTTGGTCCGAGGTGTTCATAGCGACTTAAAAAGCTCTCAATTTTTTCATATCGCATGGAGCGCTCAGTATCAGCCTCAAGTGCAAAATAATAAAGTCGGTTCTTAGGCTCTGTAGTTTTAAATCCACCGCTCAAAAAACCGGCGCTATTTGAACTACCGTTCCGGACGCCCGCCTGAAAGCCTTGCACGGCTTCAGGATAAATATCCCGTGCTTTCTGAAAAATACCATAGCTATAGGCTGCCTCGGCATGACCTTGATCCATCGCGCACCGACGCATGTCAAGCACTACCTGCTTAGCGTCTTCGATTTCCTCAAGCAAGTTAGAAACGTAATATTGAGCATCAGCGTTGCCCAGATCGGCAGCTCTTCGAAAGTAAGCATTAGCACGACTTGTGTCTTGCTTGACTCCATATCCTGTTTCTAGATAATGCCCCATGTCGTAGTAGCCCCCGGGAATATCCCGAGCGATCAAATCCTCTACAATATTGATAACTTCGTTCTCTGGATCATTGCTTTCGATAAGACCCTCTGAGATCAACGCGTGCAGATTTGTAGCCGCTATGTAGCTTCCTGCCGCATATGCCAAGCGATAATATCTGGCGATATAGTCGAAATTCTTACCACCTTCTCTCGATTGTAAAAATAAGGCATAGCGATACAGCGCCTGAGCGTCATCGTTTACGGTAGGCAAATGGTCTGCTTCCGGAGTACAGGCAAATGAAAGCTTCTCCATGGCGTGAGCTATGTCTTCACTAGTAACGCTGTCATGACCTTCCTTCTCACAAGCGCAGAGGCTCGTGGTGAGAATTGCCAGAAAAACCAGCCGTATGGACATTTCCATTCCTTTGTGTAGAAGTCAGATTCCCCGATTCCGGAGTCCGTTCCTTTGGGGCTTGATGGGTATGGTTCAACGCATACCCATTGTTATCACGTCATTTCTTTAGCGGCAGACCTGTTTGCGGGTCGAGGCCTTTCTCCTGGCTGAGCGTCCGGATCATCTCTTCTGAGGGCCTTTCTGCAGGAAGCGTGGATTCACGTTTTTTCAGCCATTCGAACGTGCCATCCCATTCCGGAAGCTTGGCTGGGGGGAGGGGTACGATTTGGTCGATGTCTGGGACCTTGGCGCCGAGGTGCTCATAACGTCCTAGAAAATCACTTATTTTTGCATATCGCTTGGACCGTTCAGGATCCGGAGCCAGCGCAAAGTACAGGAGCTGCCGTTTAGGGTCTGTAGTTTCGAAGCCGCCACTTAAAAAAAGAGCACTTTCTGGGCTGCCATTACGAGTACCTTCATGAAATCCTTTTACCGCTTCGGTATAGTTATCTCTTGCTTTAAAAAGTACACCATAATAAAAGCTTCCTTGTGTATGACCTTGCTCCATCGCGCATCGACGCATGTCAATAACAACTTGGTCTGCAGAGTCGATTTTTTCGAGCAGTCTCGATACATAAAACTGTGCTTCCGGGTTTCCTAAGTCTGCAGACCGGCGGAAATACGCGTTGGCTCTGCTTGTATCTTGTTTTACACCGAAACCCGTTTCCAAATAATGCCCCATGTCATAATATCCGCCTGGGATGCCTTGGTCGATGAGGTGTTCAACTATATCGATAGCCTCGTTGCCAGGGTCGACGCTATCAATCAATCCCTGAGATATTAGAGTATGTAGATTAGTAGCCGCTTTGTAACTGCCTGCTGCCGCTGCGAGCCGATAGTATCTTGCTATCTCGGCATAGTTTTTAGCACCCTCAGTCGATTTCAGCGATAAAGCGTATTGATATAGCTGTTGAGCTTCTTCGCTAATGGTCGGTAGTTTGTCTGTCTCCTTAGTGCAGGTAAATGAAAGCCTATCCAAGGCATGATTTATTTGCTCTGTACTAATATGCAAATCGTTCTCCTTGTTGCATGAGCATAAACTGGTTACTAAAAAAAATAAGAAAAAAGCTTTGGTAGTCATGTTAATCCAAGTTTGTGCGCGAAGCACTTTCTCTTCTGAATTCGGTCAGGGATGCTATTGGCTTAGCCGCATTTTTTGAATCGACTCTGCGAGCGGCATTTGATACTGCAGTCATAGTCCAATACCTGAAGGCGAGGCCAATATCATCACCTGCCCCCTCGGCACCTGTATGTATGCTCCACAGGTGCTTGCGCAACGGCTTGGCCACTGCCGGATCTTCAACGCAGATATTCAGCTCGCTGTCGACTTCCATACTGCGCGTGTTTATATTGCTTGAACCTAACGTTGTAAAAACATCATCTATAATCATCAGTTTGCTGTGTATATAAACATCCATCCATTCTTCCGGGGGCGAGTCAGGTGCGACCAATGTGCAAACCAGTACTTTAAGACCTTCAATATCTACCTTGTCCACATCTTTTGCACTAGCAGTAGGCAGTTTGGCTTTTAATTCTCGGTACTCAGCCTCTGCTGCTGCTGCCGCCTTTCGCTGTGGTTCCCATAGTTTACTCATTGCCGGATTGAATGAGTTTCCGTAGGTACCTTCAATAATAGTGATCTTGCCTTTGGCGGTATCGTAACGCTCCTTAGCTTGCGCTACCTGAGCTTCTAGCTCCTCATTACGTTCCAGTCTCGCAACATTAGGCATGAGTTCGGGGCGACCTAATTGCCTAAGCATTCGATAGGTGTTGATTGTTCCATCGCCCATTCCCTCCTTCGTTGAGTTGGTTACGACAAAAAGATAAAGTGGGCCATGCTCTGTCAGACTCCGCCCGTCTGCAAACTGACGACGTACATTTTCTTTGATTTTTTCAGCTAAAGGCGGCCAGCGAAAATATTGGTTTTCCAAATATATGAAGCTATTTGCATTGCCTGCTACCTTGAGATACATCTCCCGGATATCACGCTTATTTTCCTGAGGTTGAGTCCTCAGGATCTGAGCCATCATTTTGGGACCAAACCCCTCTCTGGTCTTGAGTTGGTCTGCAATGTATTTTCTAGGCGTCAACAGGTCAATGCCCGTTTCGCGCAGCCACGCTTGGGCGAAGTTGTGGTTCAGATATTCGAGTATAGGGCCGGTGACTCGGCTGGAAATATCCTGGCGCGGTGTTGCGCTATTACGGCCCTCGTGAGCCAGCATTCTTTTCGCGCTGTGTTCGTCATTGTCCCAATAAGCGTCCAGCGAGTTGTGACCCATTACAAAACCTACCGCTTTATCCGGAGTTTCATAATCAATAAGCACCATTTTTTGATGGTGAGTTGGAATGGACGTCATTGCGGCGGTAGTCATAAATTTGTTCCAATTGGAACGGTCGCTGTCTAGGCTTCTCATTGATACTTGCCAAGCGATTTCAGCTCGATCCTTCAGGTTCATGTCGCGAGCAACAAATTCGATGTTTTTAAAAGCGACCGCGCCAGTGCTAAAGACTTTATCAATTGCATTACTGCCTCGGTTCGATAAAAGTCCAATCGGCGTATTCCGTTCAAGCCATGAGCGGTTTTCGAACGCTGACTTTGTTGCCCTCTGGTACCATTCCACATCGATGTCGCGTTGAATTTCGTTCCGAAAGTCTTCTCTTATAGATGCTATATTGCGCCCCGGTGTCATGTTTTCAGAAAAAGAAGCTATGCGTAATGTGTCAGACCAGCACAGAATACGCACCTTCACTCCTTTTTCAGCCTTCATTTCCAGAAGCTTCCCAATACACAGCGAGGGCGCGCCGCCACGCTTGAAATACATCGAAGGCTGAAACCCCCAGCAGACAATTTCAACACTCTGCGTAGCCGCCACTATCGCATCGTACACCGCGCCGAATGCGCGCGCGCCGTTGACCAAAGGCTCAAAAGTGGCTTCTGTAGGGTAGTACTCGGTGTTGTGCAGAAACCAGGGGAGGTTGATGTTGCACGACATGTTCTTGCTGGTAGCGACCGGAGTGGTGATTGAAGGTGTGGTCATGGTCAAGCTCCCTGTGCGTTGATGCTGAGTGTTGTGTTCATCTCTGTTCCTTTAGAGGTCCACGGTGTCCTGCTGCGTTGCCATCAGCCGCGCACCACAGGAGATAAAATCACCTTCCCGGGCAACCGGGCGGCCATCCACCAGCAGGGTTTCATCTCCGCTGACGATGGTCCCGATACCATGCGGGCAGGAAACTCGGTCACCGACCCGTGCCACGGCCAAGCCGTTTATAAACGTGCTAGGCGATCCTTCAAGGACCTGACCTGCATCGGAGGTAGGATCATTGATAACGATGATTGGACGCATACTGGCTTCCCTGTAACTGATGGCTTCATGCCGGGTTAAGTTAGTGTGATACAGCTACTTCAAAAGTGGATTTGAGCAGTCATATGTATTTGTCCATTTTAGACGTGGCTCTTGTTAGGCGGATCAAAATTGCCATTGCCAAGGCTTGGAGAAACAGATAGCCCGCTATCCAAGGGAATGCGTCCACATACCTGGATCCACCGGAATTTAGAACTAACGCAAACAATAATGCATAGACACCCGCGCTAAACGATAAGCAGGCAGACGCTACATAAGAAACACGAGCGACGTTATCGAGAGGGTTTTTACCTGTTGCCAATAAAATTAGTGTTTTTACGGGCGCATAGGCGGTAAAAAAGGCTAGTGAAGCCAATGCAAGAATCTCGAGTATGAATGCAGGGTTGTAAGACATATTTTTCCTTGAGCCGCGCTTTTAGTGACTTGTGCATATGTATCTTTCTACTTCCGAACGGGCTTAAACTTGAACATCTGTTCCGCCAATGATCCACATCAATCAACCCCGTGTCAGTCGCACACACCGACCCACTCCGTAGCACCCTTCCTGAAGGTCTGTCAGTGCATTCCGACAGACCGATCCATCATGTCGCCCTTACTGCTTCGGCTCTTTCGTACCCAGCACATCGCGAATGCTGTCCACGACGTTGCTGTCTTTAATAACGTCGCTCAGCCAGCCTTCCAGTGGCATGTTGCCCCACTTGATGGCGCGTTCGATCAGGTACGGGACGGGGCTTTGCGGTTCGGTGTTTTTGAAGAACTGCGCGATGCCTGCGAGCATGGTGAAGGCTTCGTCGCGGGTGGTCGGGGTGGTGCGCAGTGGTGCGGAGGCGCTTTCCTGGGTGGGCTGGGTCATCGCGGCACCTGCGGGTTGGACGACGGCGATTTCGGGGGCGGCCTGAGCTGCGGCGGCGGCCGGGGCCGGGCTTAGTTCTATGCCGCGGTCCTTGAGCAACTTTTCAGTTAGTTGCCCGGCGCGTTGCAGGATGTCGCTGAGGGTGACAAAGCTGGGTGCGTCGCGGCCGAACAGAGTGTCGGCGGTGGCCTGGAGCTGTTGGCAGGCGTAAAGGCTGGCGGCGATTTCGCTGGCTTTGAGGCGCAGGTGGTCGGAGTCGGTGAGGACGACCGAGCGCTGGAAGATTTCGGCGTTGATTTTGCCTTCCTCAACAGCGGCGTGCATGGCCTTGGGGTTTTGCAGTGCGAGGTTTTCGACGTGGCGCGACTCGTCGTAGCGCAACAAGCCGAAGTTTTGCCCCTGGGTGATCGGCAGCCCGCCAATAACGTCGGTCAGCGAGGTTTTCAGCCAGGCCAGACGGGCGGCGCGTTCCTCTACGCCGTCTTCCAGAGACGGGTACAGATCGTCCCAGAAATTTTGCAGAATGCGTTCGGCCAGGGTCAGGCCGAAAGTGATGCCGACAAAGTGGTATTTGTGCGCCAGGGCTTCGCTGAGCCAGGCGACGAGCATCAGATCCTTGCTGTGTTCGGCAAGGCCCTGTGCGGCCAACGTGATGGTCTGATCCCAGTCCGAGGACTTCAGATCGGTTTGCCAGTCACCTTGGGTAAGGTAATCGGGGTCTGCTCGACGAGCTTCCTTGACCTGATCGAACAGGGTGGAAAAGCTCATGTCTTCGCCGCTGCCCCCGTTGATGGGCGCCGTCAGATCGGCAAGCGAAAGGTCGTTGAGAAATTCAGACATGGTCAACTCTGATCAGGGGGGATAAAAGAACACCGTGCCCGGGCAGGCACGGTGCTGAAGACGGGCCGCATGCGCGACCCGAGGTGTCACAGACTTATGCGAATACTTTGTTCGCAGTGCGGTCCCAGCCGCCGGTGACGTTACCGCCACCCTGGCCATCGGAACGGCTCTGTTGGGTGTAGGTGGTCTTGATGCGAGCGAAGTTGAAGCTGATTTCTTCAATCGGCAAATCGCTGACTGCGTTGTCTTCGCCTTTCTGGTTCCCGCCTGCAACAGCCTTCACGGAGGAAACAACCACTTCTTCCAGGTTGATGGTCAGGTAGGTCAGCTTGTCGCCGCCTGCACGGTTGACGTTCAGCTGGATCTTGGCGATGTGAGTGCCTTTGCAGCACGCTTCGAACAGCTTGGCAGAAGCCTTGTCCACCGATTTGCGGATGCTGAAGTCGCTCAGTGCAACGCGCTCGGACGAAGCACCGCCCGACGAGCTGGCGGTAGCGGAGGTGGCCTGGGTAGCGCCGAACTCGTAACCGAGCACTTCGATCCAGTCTTTGTGCTTGTCGTCCAGAACTTCGCCCGGGATGCCGTCGATTTGGATGTATGCGTCAAATGCCATTTTCTGCTTCTCCTTTCTTCATTTAAGGGTGTGGTGCCTGCGGACAGACCACGACCCTTTTGATTAACCTTCCTGAAACAATCAAGAAAGGTTCTCTTACCACGGCCCAGGCTTCAAAAAGACACCCCGGGCTTCGGTTCTTGCCGGCACGCACTCAGTTGAGTGCGCGCACTTCGATCTCTACGCGTCGGTTGGGCTCAAGGCACTGAATCAGCTGGGCTCTTGGCTGCTGCATGTCGCACCTGACCAGCGGCTTCTCGCTGCCTTCACCTACCGCGTCCACCAGCTCGCTCGGCACGCCCTTGCCAACCAGATAAGTCTTGATGGTCTGCGCACGCTGCTTGGACACCTGCATGTTGCTCTGCGGGTCACCCAACTGGTCGGCGTGACCTGCAATCACGATCTTGCCGATGTTGGGTGTGCTCAGCAGCTTGCCGGCGATGGCGCTCAGCTGGTTTTGACCTTCGACCTTCAGGCTCTGGAAATCGGCACGGCCGAAGGCGAACAGCGTGTCCGACTCCAGCGTGATGGTCTCGATGGCCTTCAACGACTGCGTCAGCAGGCTATTGATGTAATTACGCGAACTGGATGTCAGAAATGCGTTGTCGAGAATTCTCGGCACGTCCAGTTCATGAATCTGATCGCTGTAGAAGTTGATCTGCCGGCTGGCGTACTCGTAATCCTGATTGGAGCCTGCCTCGGCATTTGCCGTGATGGTCTTGCCGGTCTGACGTGCAATGGCCGGGTACCAGTAATCAGGCATCTTCGCTTTCAGGAAGGCAGGGTCGGCCTTCTCGCGCTGGGCTCGCGACAGCATCACGTACGTGTCCAGCGTGGCCTTGCCGAAAGCGGCAATCGACTGCGCGCGGTTGTCGGGCGGCAGCGCCTTGGGCTCAACGCTGTCTACACCGGTGACCGCTGCCAGGTCCCTGGCGTTGCGTTGATAGACCTTGATGGTGGTCAGCAGGTAAAGCGAGCGCGTCAGGTTGTCTGCAGTCGGCTTGAGCATGACCGTTTCAAGGCGGTTGAAGTAGCGCGTGCGTAGCAGCGGCTCTACGTCATAGCCTTTGTAGAGACCTAGGCGCATACGCAGCGGCACACCTTCGTCGTGGTGACGTTCGTAGTAGAGCGACGTCCAGAAGCGCATGCGATCCAGCGTCTGCCACTCGGTGTACTGCCCCGTTGCCTTGCTGTCATCCGCCGCGGCCTGGGCGAGCTCGGTGGAAATGGACTGAATGTTGTCCTTGTTGTTCCAGTACGACCAACCCCACAGGCTGCAGATCAAGAGGGCGATAAGGCTGGCACCGCCGACCCACGCAGCCTTGCGGCGACGTTCGCGATGGTTGGTGGTGTACAGCGCCACCAGGTGTTGGTCGGGAATGATCACTTTACGGAACAGGCTGTTGATGAACAGCGGGTGCGGCTGCGCATTGCCGTCGACAACATCCTGCTCGCTTTCCAGCTGGAATCGCTCGGTGACCTGGCGCGTGTGTCCGCCCATCTCCGGCTGATCGGCGTCCAGTGCGCTGGTGAAGTAGAAGCCGCGCAGCATCTCGGCGCTTTGATACGGGTTGGCGCGCAGCAGGGCGTCGACGAACAAACGCAGGCGAGGTTTCAGCGCTTCCAGTTCCAGCGGGAAGCGGTACACCGCAGTGTCCTGACGCGTGATCTGAATGTCCTGAAGCACCAGTTGCTGGTTCGCCACTTCTTTCCAGTAGCCGACCAGTTCGTCCATCGCCACCGCGAAGCGCTGGCCCCAGTCGGCTTGTTCGTAGCCCTTGTGCGGGAAGGTCTTGCCCATCACTTCGCCACGTGCCACGTCGTCCAGTTGACGATAGAACGGCACGAAGCCTGGCACAAGGTCGCACTTGGTGAACACCAGATACACCGGCAGGCGCACTTCCAGCAGCGCGTGGGTTTCCTGGATGCGTTCGCGCAGGCGCTTGGCAATGCGCTCCTGATCCTCGACCGACGATTGCAGGATGTCATGGATGCTGACTGTGACGATCAGGCCATTGAGTGGCCTGCGCTGGCGGTGCTGACGCAGCAATTGCAGGAACGCCCGCCATTTGCCGGCTTCTTCCTGATCGTTCATGTAGCGGCCGGCGGTATCGAGCAGCACCGCTTCGGAGCTGAAGAACCAGTCGCAATTGCGCGTGCCACCCAGCCCGGCGACGCGTGCGCCCTCGCGCTCGGCGTAAGGGAAGTTGAGGCCCGACTGATACAGCATGGTGCTCTTGCCCGCGGCGGGCTGGCCGACTACCAGATACCAGGGCAGGGCATAGAGCGCGTCCTTGGCGTTGGTGCCGTTCGGCTTGTTGCTGTGCAGGCGCTCGATGCTTTGCAGCAGGCGTTCACGCAGCAGGCTGATTTCTTCGCGGTCTGCCGGGCTTGCGTTGAGCACGGCCTGATCGGCGTCATCGCGCAGCAGGCCTTCAAGGTTCTGATGCTGAGACACACCGCGATACAGCAGCAGGACATAGGCGGCTGACAGCAGCAGAAACAGACCGATACCTGTCAGCAGGCTGTTCATCGAACTGAAGCCCAGCGCACGGCCGATGCTCCAGACGATAAAGATCGCCAGGAAGAAGCAGACCCCGAGAATGTAGGGCTGGTAGCGCAGGTAGTAATACTTGATCTTGTTCATACGGACTTCAAATCCAGGACATCGACAAAGCGGTCGATAACGTCATAAAGAGGGCGGTCAATGTCTGGAAACCCATGGCCTCGGTGGTGTTCGTCGAACACGTCAAAGGGTGCCAGCACGTCGTAGTTCTCCGAATGTTCACTCACGCCCGTCATCACGCGGTACACACCTGCGGTAGTGCGGGACGGAAAACAGAACAGCCTGGGGCGCATGAAGTCGTCCGCCAGAATGCTGATCTGCGGTACAGCCTTGCTTGCATTGAGGCGCGACAACCAGTTGACCCACAGGTCTGCGGTGGGGTTCTTCAAGCCTCGCTCTGCAGGCAGCGGCAGGGATATCCCGATCGGTGCCTTGTGCGACGGACGACTCAGCGCTTGCAGCCTGGTGAACACGGCATTGCTGATGAACTCCGGGTAGGAGCTTTCCAGCGAGGTTGCAATGTCACGCAGGGTGAAGTTCACCAGAAACTTTTCATGCACGCGCCGGAACAGCTCGAAGTCCTGACCTTGCAACGGGCGCAAGGCCCTGAGGCGCTCAAACAGCACTGTCGTGCCTTCGCCCTGCGCGGCCATGTGCAGCAGCGGCTTGATCTGCGCGCAGAACAGTTCGCTCAGGGTGAACGGGTTGACGAACGTACCGGCTTCGCTGGCCTTCACCGTTTGAAAGATGAAGAACGGGTAACGCCGTGCGCTGGAGTCCCGAGAGCTGATCAAACCGCCCACCACCCAGTTGCCGCTGCGCGCCCGATAGCTGAAATAGCACACGGGCAGGCGGTCGAACAGCGTGCGCCAGTCCTCACGCTGCTGCATGTCGGCGAGTGCGCCTTGCAGCCATGCGTCGAACTCGCAGACGTCGTCGCTGGCACCGTGCAGGCTGACGAAGTCCGGGCTTGCGGGCACTTTCCCGAAGCAGCCAATCATCGGCTGCCCTCCAGATTCGGCATGCTCATCCTCACTTGGTCCGCCCGTCGGTTGCATTCAGGGCGCTCAGCGCTTTGACGTTCGCCAGGTCGGTGAGTTTCACACCGCCATAATTGCGAACCACGAGGCTGACAGGCCCTTTGGCGGTGTTCCAGCTGAAACGCTGCTGGATGCCGTCGAGGTCGGCGACGCGTGCGCTGTCGTTCATGCGCAGCAGGCCCCAGCGCCCGGTGTAGTCGAATACGGTGATGCGCTCGCCGGTCAGCGTGACCACATCCAGACGTGCGCCCGGTGCAGTGGTGGTGCCTGGCCACGAGAAGCGGCTCCAGCTGGTCTTGCCGTTGCGATAGTGCTGCTCCTGGCCATCGAGCGTGAAGATGATGTCGGTAAAGTAGGCCGACGGCTCCAGCATGATCTCAAAGCCATTTTCGCGATCCGACAGGCTGGCGATGACCTCGCCCAGCGAGCTGGCCTTGTCGATGTTGCTGACCAGTTTCGGGTTGACCAGTGGCGCTTTGCTGCCGCTGCTCATACCCAGGCCTTCGCCGTCGGACAAGTTACCGATTTCGTTGCGTTTGAAGTTCGGCAGCAGGCCCGACGCCGGATCGACGAAGCGTTGCAAGTCCTTCACAGAGGCTTCGTTGCGGCTGTCGGGGGCGATCGGGTAACGGTGCGCCATGACCTGCTCCCAAGGCTTGGCAACCTGTTTGGCCCAGGCTTTGGCGATTTGTTCGCCCGCCGGGTCACGCAGGGTCTCCCAGGCGAACTGGATCGGCAGGCTGAACAGGCTTTGCAGCGACGTAGACAGCCCGCCCTGGCTGGTATCGACCGTGGTTTCAACGTAGTTGCGCACGTTGGTCACTTCGCTCGGCTGGCCTTCCAGGGTTTCGCTGATCAACTGCTTGCTGCTTTTGCCGATATCCTGCGAGCGCTGGATATTATTCATCCGCACCTTGAGCTTGCGTAGCGCGGCCAGGTAACGGTCCATGATCGTGCTGTCGGCACCTTCGGCGTTCTGTGCGGCGAAGACCCGTGAAACGGGCTCGAAACGCTTGGCAAGGCTGCCGTCGTCAACCGCTGGCAGTGGCGAAACCAGAACGCTGGCGGCGGCTTCCTTGTTGTCGAAGATGCCGCCTCCGACCTTGCCCCAGAAACCGTCGTCACGCTTGACCCCGACCTGCTGCGGCTCACGCGGTGCGGGTACGTCCCACTGGGTGTTGTCATTGACCGCAGACAGCAGCAGTTTGACCGGCGAATTGCGCACATCGCTGAGCAACGACAGCTGTTGCGTCGCGTTGGCCATGTCGCTGAAACGGCGCACGCCGATGCTATCGATCATGGTGTACCAGACCTGCGTGTAGTCACGCTTGTAGCGGGTCATGAACTCACGAACGAAGTTGGCTTTCTGCACCACGCTGTCGCCGCCGTCGCCATCCAGTACCCAATCCGATTCGTTATGCAGGTTGCCAGACACCAGTTTGATCAGCTCGGGTTTCACAAACGTTTCCCAGCCCTGACGGGTGAAAATCGCAGGGACAGCTTCCGAGCCGTATAACAGTTGGCGACCCGGCATCGGCACCAGATCGTTCAGGCCGATGGCCGGGAACTGACGGCTGGATTCCAGTTGCAGGCGCAGGTATTCACGGTCCACCAGCGAGCTGGAGATCATGAAAAACTTCAGGCTCTTGCGGGTCTCATCGATCAACTGTTCATTACGCGGCATGGCAGGTGCCGCGCCATTTTTGAGCAACTGCACGTAGACCGGCGAGTTGTCTTCGATAACGTCGTCGCTGATCGGATTGGCCTCGCTGGAAATACCTGTCCAGGCCACCGGCAACGCGACGCCGACGAACTCGGTTTCCGGATGCGTGGTGGGCTGAGTCAGGATCAGATACAGCTTGAGTGCGTTGTATGACTCGATGATGGAGGCCACTTGCCGTTCATCGAGCCTTCCGAGCATTTCTTCCGACAACGACAAACCGCCGGTGGTGGCCGACAGCTCGGCTGCATCATTGGCAGTCGCCGGGTTGCGCAGGGCGGCAATCGCCTCGCTGCGCGTCTGGCTGGCCGTGCCTCTGGCTGCACCGGTGAGGCGATTGGTTACGTCGCCGGTGCTGCGCGGAATGCCGCTCAGGCTGGTCGGACGGCCTGCTGCCAGGTTACGAGCGCCGCGATCCAGCAGTTTCTGACCCTGAGCACGTGCCTTGCCCGTTCTGCCTTGCGAACCAGCAGGTGCTGCCCCGAAGCCATATTGCGGGTCCATGGTTTTGGCAAATTCGTTGAATTCACGCATCTGCAATTGCAGTTTCAGGGTGATCGGTTCCAGCGCCTGGGTGCGCAGCTGCTGCAAGTAGGCGGTCTGGGTGGCGAGGTAGATGTCATCGCCACGATACAGGCCACCACTGAGTTGCAGCGGAACGCCCTTGGTGCGGTACTTCTCGATGGCTGCCAGCTGATTGCGGAGCAGTTCCAGCCCTTGGCCGGCAGCCAGGCGCTGTGCGCGGTCCGGGGACTGTTCCAGCTCGGTCAACTGTTGGTTGATGCTGGCCAGCCATTGCCGGTTGTTCTGGAACGACAGGGTCTGCCAGCCGATGAAGGCCAGCCCGGCGAGCAGCGCCACTGCAATGGCAATCGGGCCAACCGACCGGTCGCGGCCGTGGCGTGACTGGTACAGGGTCAGGTCGCGGTCAGGGAAAATGACGCGGCGGAAGGTGTCAGTGATGAAATAGCTGCGATCACCGGTTTTGCGGTTTTGCTCCTGTTCCAGTGCGGCCGCTTCGGAGGCCGGCAGCAGGGCGAACGATTCGGCAAGATCGTCTTCATAGACCGGTGTCAGCTGCTTTTCGGTCTGCAGGGCGCTGGTGAAGTACAGACCACGCAACAACAACGGGTTACCGTTGACGTTGCTGCGCGCAAAGTGCTGCAGAAACTCGTCAAGTACCGTCGACAGTTCAGCAAAGTAGCTGGGGAAGTTCAGCAGCGCGCTGTTGGCATTGGCGCCCAGTACGGTCATCTGCGAATCGACATGACGACTCACATGCGCCTGCAGATTTGCCAGCTTGGTTTTGAGTACCGTACGCAGGCTTTCGGAGGTGATCTCTGTCAGGCCGAAGGTCATACCTAGCGGTTGCTGGCGCTCGTGCAGGTCCAGACCGTCGAATGCCTGGTTGAAGCCCGGCAACTGGTCGGTCTTGGTCAACATCAGGTAGATAGGCGGGTTGGCATCCAGGCAGTCGGTGTATTCCTCGATGCGCGATACCAGGCGCGCGCCCATTTCGTTGCGCTCGGCAGCAGAGGCTGCCAGCAGCTCCGGCAGGCTGACCACCAGCACCAGGCCGTTGACGGCGGCCTTGCTGCGCTGCTTTTTGAGCATGCGCAGGAAGGCGGCGAATTCGCTGGCGGACTGATCGTCGCGAAGGTAACGGCCCGCGGTATCGATCATCACCGCTTCAGGGCTGAAGTACCAATCGCAGTGCTGAGTGCCGCTTTCGGTGTCGTTGGCGCTGCTGGCAATGCTGGCCGACAGGCCCGAGCGCGTCAGCAACGAGGTTTTGCCCGCCGCCGACATGCCGATGACCAGGTACCACGGCAGATCGTAGAGCGCCGATGAGCCGCCGCCGCCTGCCGAACGATCGGTACGCAGCATGGCAATGGCGTGCTTGAGGCGGTCGCGAAGCACTTGCTGATCACGGAACTCGCCCGTGGATTTCAGCGAGCGGTCAACTTCGATCTGTACCAGGTTCTCGAGGTTGTGTTCGGTGCGGATCCGCCGGTACTGGCGCAGCACGATCAGCAGCAGATAGAAGGCGCTGATGATCGCCATCGCTTCGAGCGTATAGCCTTGCAGCCAGCTGATTTTAGGCGCGAAAAACCAGCAGGCGGCCAGGCTCGTCAGCCATAGCAGCGGCACCAGGAACCAGAAACTTTTTAACAGGCGCAATAATGTCTTCATGTCTTCCTGACTCGGTTACCTGATCGTGGCTCAAGCATTGAACAGTTGGCTGATGTGTTCGGCCAACGCGGCCACGTCTTTGCCCAGCAACCAGTCCAGTGTCAGATAGACACCCAGGCACACGAGCGCAATGAGCACCAGATAAAGCCAGACCGGCACTTCATGGCGAAGCATCTGGGAAACCTGATCAGGCAACGCCCAGTCCGGTGACAGTGCCTTGGGCGTCTTGCGATGCCGGGCAATGTCCTGGCCCAGGGTATTGGCCAGATAGCGCAACTGATCCTTTTGACCGAGGCCGAATTTGCCTTCAAAACCTAGCGCCAGGCACAGGTGATACACCTCAAGCACATCAAGGTTTTTCTTCACGTCGGCGCGCAGCAACTCGATCTTCTCGTAGAAGCCTTCGCCCGCCAGGTGAACGCCGAAATAGCGGAACTGCAATGGCTCCATTTCAAAGTGGCGACGCATGTCGTTATCGCCGGAACGCAGCACGCTTTCATCCAGAAACGCACACAGCGCGTATTGCGTGTCCTTGACCTGATCGACGCTGTAGTTGGCGTTGCGGGCCTGCCGCTCCAGGTTGGCGAAAAAGGTGTCGACGCTGGCTTCGAAAGCCGTGACCGAGGTCGACTGGCGACCGCGACGCACAATCAGCGCCATGGTGATGAAGTCGCGCACCAGGTCTTTGAGCGTAGGTTTTTCGGTTGCGGCCGCAGCGGCACCTTGCATCACGGCTTCAGTCATTTCAGCACCGCCAACAGTTCAAGCTTGAGATTGGTAAACGCGCTGGGCGCGTAGAAGGAAATGGCCTGTGCTTCCATCATTCGCTCGTACACCCGGCCGTGTGGCTCGATGGAGAAATAATGGTTGTCCAGGCGCACCGGAATTGCGTTTGGCAGACGTGTCGAGTGGTTCAGCGTAACGCCCGGCATGGCGCTGTTGACGACCACCTCGATGTCTTCCGGCGAGCCCACTTTGAAGGCGCGCGGCACCAGTTCAAGCAGACTGGAACCAGGCATGTCAGCGTGCACCGAAAGATAGAAATCGGCCTCGGTGAGGCGCGGGTCGAGCAATCGGCCTTGCCAGTACGAAGGTCTTTCCTGGCTCAGGTTGATGACGATGCATTGGTTCGGGATGACGTTTTCAAGCATCAGGCGAACCAGATCGTCGAGCTTTACCAACGAAGCTGCCGGGTCCTGATGATCGTAATCCGGGATGTCAGTGAGCTCAGTGTCCATCGAGAACGTCAGCAGACCACCGGCCAGTTCCGCCAAAAACAGATACAGACGCTCCGGGTGCAGCCGTGGATGCGCCAGCAGATGGGCCAGTTGCGGGTACGCGCGATTGATCGTGTTCAACAGCCAGAACAATGTAACGTCGCTGGAACCGAACTCTGCAATCTGGTCTGCACGCTCGCGGCGGCGGCCCGAAAGCGCCTTGCTCTTGGCTTGCAACACGCTGATCAGACGCCTGCCTATACCGATCAGCGTCTCGTGGGTGCCCACGTGCAGGGTCGGATGGACAAAGTGCGCATCGAGGTTGAAGCCACCGATGTTATTGCGCGCCAGCCGCGCAATCGGGCAGTAGCTGTAACCGTCCAGGTTGTCGCCATCGACCAGCATCACCACGTTCAGGCGCAGACTGGTGATCTCGTTTTCAAGATCGCCTTCGTTGAGGTCCGGCAGCGTGTCGAACTGTTTGCGGAAGCGACGGGCACTCTTCTGTTCCTGGCCGTCTTCGATGTAGTTCAGGCCAAACGGTTCAGGCAGTTTCAGCGCGGCGTAGACTTTGATCTCTGCGCCTTTGATCAGGTTTTTCAGGTCGCGCGCGGCCGGTAGCGGGTCGTGCTGCGGTGCGTCATAAAGGCTGCCATCCGGGAACACCAGCTTCAGACGCTTCAGTTGCAGGGAACCGGTCGCCAGCGCCTCCACGTCGACTTCCAGCGTTTGCACGCCCCAATGAAAAGGTGTGCTGCGCAGGGTCGATTCAGCAAGCTGGTGCTGATGAAACTCATCCTGATATTGGAAATGTTGTGGCAAAAGGAACATGCCTTCCGACCACATCACGCGGCTTTGTTTACTCATTTGGCGCCTTCCAACAGAGAATTGAATTGAGAGTCCGCTGCCTTTTTCGCAGCACTGCCGGCCGAGTCCTGCACCTGCTGGACGGCTGCATCCTGCACGCGGTCGGTCAGGCTTTTATCTGCGGGTTTTTCCGGCATCGAATTGGATTTTGTGAACTGCTCTTCAGTCTTGAGCCGATTCAATACATCCACACCGCGCACGGCGAGGATGTAGTTGTTGTCCACCAGCACACGCACGCCGTCGGACGAGAACCAGATGCCGTCCTTGCGCAGCGTGTTGGCATCGAACGCTACCTTCCAGCGACTGTTCTCGTCGGTGCGGAAAAACGCCGCGATGCCCACGTAGGAGGCATTTGGGTTCAATGGCCATTGATCGGTCTGACCGATGCCTGGCAACAGAATCAGCTCTTTGCTCTCGACCAGCGTGTTGCCAAGGGCCTTTTGCGGGTCATCCCAGAGGCTGTCGGCATTGATCGACTCGAAGCGCTCAAGAGACGCCAGTTGATAAACGCGCACCACCACCGACAGCGGCTTGCCGTACTCATCGGGGTTGAGCTGGTTGCCGCCGTCAGTCGTCAGGATGACTTTTTCGTTGTCACCAAACATCATGTCGCCAGCCCAGGTGTCATCCATGCGCTTGGCGACACGGTCTGTCACGCCACAGGCGGACAGCGCCATCATCATTGCCAGAACAGCCAGGCACCTTGCCAAGGCTGGCTTCGAGGAACAATGGCCTTGAAGTCTTTTAGTCATCACGTCTTACCTTTGGGTTATCGATCAGGTCAGGGTGTAGGCGAAGTCGCCGTCACTGCCCAGGTCGATGGTCAGGCTCTGAATCGGTTTGTCCTGCGCCATCCGCTCCAGCACGCGCTGGGCGAGTTCCGGCATTAGGGTCTTGGACAGAATGTTGTCGATGTTGCGTGCGCCGCTGTCGACTTCCGTGCAGCGCGAAGCAATAGCCTTGATCAGCGCTTCGTCGTAACGCAGCACCGCCTGGTGATTGCGCTCGAAACGCTTGCGAATACGCTCCATTTTCAGGCCGACGATGCGCTCCAGGATGGCATCCTGCACCGGGTAGTACGGCACGATGGTCAGACGGCCAAGGAACGCTGGTTTGAACACCTGATTCAGCTCGTCGCGCAGGCCTTCCACGATGTCATCGGGTGTCGGCTTGGGCTCGGTGTTCAGGCACCACTGCATGATGCGGTCGGTGCCGGTGTTGGAGGTGAGGATGATCACGGTGTTGCGGAAGTTGATCTCGCGACCTTCGCCGTCGTCCAGAACACCCTTGTCGAACACCTGGAAAAACAGTTCGAGCACGTCCGGGTGGGCTTTTTCCACTTCGTCGAGCAACACCACGCTGTAAGGCTTGCGGCGCACGGCTTCGGTCAGCACGCCACCTTCGCCATAACCGACGTAACCCGGTGGCGAGCCTTTCAGGCTGGAGACCGTGTGGGCTTCCTGGTATTCGGACATATTGATGGTGATGACGTTACGCTCGCCGCCATACAGGGTATCGGCCAGCGCCAGCGCGGTTTCGGTCTTGCCGACGCCGCTTGGGCCGAGTAACAGGAACACACCAATCGGCTTGTTCGGGTCTTCCATGCGCGCGCGGGAAATCTTGATGCGCTTGCCGATCTCTTCAAGTGCGTGGTCCTGGCCCAGCACGCGTTCGCCCAGCAGCGCAGGCAGGCTTTGCACGGTGTCGATCTCGTCACGCAGCATCTTGCCCAGCGGGATACCGGTCCAGCCGGAAATCACTTCGCCAATCGTGCCACCGTCCACCAGTGCGTGAACCAATGGCTGCTCGCCCTGAACGCTGGCCAGTTCGGCGCGCACGGCGGCGATCTGTTCGGCGTCAGGTGCGCCGCTTTCCGGAATGCTCAGCGCACCGAGCTTCTCGACCAGTTCCAGCTCGCGCTTCCACTGTTGTTCCAGCGACTCGCGAGTGGCCTGTTCGGCTTTCAGCTCTTCATGCAGGGCGGTCAGACGGCGGGCGTGATCGCTGCCTTTGGCGGTTTCCTGCTCCAGTACGGCGATTTCTGCATTCAGGTTATCGATGTGACGCTTGCAGTCTTCCAGCGCGCCTGGCTGCGCCGATTGGCCCAGAGCAACACGTGCACAGGCTGTATCGAGCACGCTGACGGCTTTGTCCGGCAACTGGCGGCCGGTGATGTAGCGGTTGGACAGGCGTACGGCCTGCACCAGCGCTTCGTCCATCACCGTGACCTTGTGGTGTTCCTGCATCTTCGCCAGCAACCCGCGAAGCATGTGGATGGCTTTGTCTTCGTCAGGCTCTTCAACTTTCACGACCTGGAAGCGACGCGCCAATGCGGCGTCTTTCTCGAAATACTTTTTGTACTCAGCCCAGGTGGTGGCAGCGATGGTGCGCAGTTCGCCACGCGCCAGGGCAGGCTTGAGCAAGTTGGCGGCGTCGTTCTGCCCAGCCTGCCCACCCGAACCGATCAGGGTGTGGGCTTCGTCGATGAACAGAATGATCGGATGCAGGCTGCGCTTGGTTTCTTCGATGACCGACTTGAGGCGGTTTTCGAACTCGCCCTTGACCCCGGCACCGGCTTGCAGCAAACCCAGATCCAGCGTGTGAATGGCAACGCCCTTGAGGACCGACGGCACGTCGCCCTGCACGATACGCAGGGCCAGACCTTCGACCACCGCTGTTTTACCAACGCCCGCTTCACCGGTCAGGATCGGGTTGTTCTGGCGGCGGCGGGTCAGGATGTCGACCATTTGCCGCACTTCGAATTCACGTCCCAGCACCGGATCAATGCGCCCGTCACGAGCGCTTTGGGTCAGGTTGACTGTGTACTGGTCCAGGGCTGGCGTCTTGCCGTTGCCTTTGGTGACCGCGCCGGTGCTGGCGTCGGCGTTTGCCAGCGGCTTGCTCAGCTTCGTTTCGGGGCTGCCTTCGACCAGCGCGCTCATATTCAGGCGCAGATCGTCTGCGTTGATTTTCTCCAGCTCCGGGGCCGAACCGATGACCACGCGACGCAGGGCATCGTCATCCAGCAAAGCCTGAATCAGGTGGCCGGTGCGGATCTGTGCCTGGCCGAACTCGATCGACGCCAGCACCCAGGCCTGTTCAATCATACGGGTGATGTGCGGCGAGAGCGCGGGCGTCCGTGTATTGCCCTTTTTGAACGTCCCCAGCGAGGTGACCAACTGCGCTTGCAGGCGATCAGGTACCACATCGTAGTGACGCAGGATCACCGGCAGGTCGTTGTCATTGTTGTCGAGCAATTGCAGCAGCAAATGCTCGACCTCAACGTCGTAATGGTTTTCCGACAGGCACAGCGCGGCAGCGCTTTCGGTGGCCGTGCGGCTCGTTTCGTTCAGCTTGGCAAACAGGGACTTCAGGTTCACAGGGAGACCCCATCAAAAGGAATATGAAAAACGGCGCAACGGGAAGGCTCCACGTCGACACCGGGGCGTTTGAGCCAGCCAAGCCAGCCCAGCGATACATTGCCTTGGCGACCCAGACGGGCCACGGGTACAGCTTCGCGTTTGAGCTTCGGGGCAATCTGGAAGTCCAGTTCTGCGCCGATGTAAAAACGCACCAGTTCAACAAGCTTCTGGTAGTCCTTGGTGCCTGGCTGAAAACGCTGGTAGTCGGCCAGTTCCAGAGGACCCATTTCAATACGCACGCACGACTGGTAATCCCAGACGCGATTGCCGGCCACGGCGCTTTGCCCCAGCACGGCGTTCTTGCGGCCCAACTGTGTGCACTGACCGCTGTCGAGCTTCAACCAGCGCCCGGCAAACTGTTGGATCTTGAAAGGCAGCGAGAAGTAAAAACTCAGCATGACCTCAAGGTTCAAAGCATTGCGCGGCTTCTGGGCAAACATCCCCGAGAAGTAGCTGAACAGTTCGCGCCGCAACGGCGACTCGCCCTGATCGAACTTGCGTTTCAGTGCTTCGGGACCGAAACCCACCAGGTTGAGCAGATAGCGATCAAAGTTCGAGGTGCCGCTACGCTCGTACTCGATGTAAAACTTGTACTTCTGCCACGCTTCGTAAAACAGCGAGGTCATGCGGTGCGAAAAAATATCCAGAAACGCATGCGCAGCGTCATCCCGATACTGGATATGCCGATCAATCAGCAGTTCGGTGTACGGACGTGGCAACACGCCGGACGGCCCGACCAGCCCCATGAACGTGACCTGCACCTCGGACAGCGGCAAACCGGCCGCCGAGACTTTGCCTTCGCGCTCGAACTGCAAATCGCTGACTTCACTGGCCGGGAAGTTGAGCGACAACTGCGAACGAAAGCGCAAAGGGTCCTCATGCGGCCTGGTTTCCAGGTCCATGCGGCCGTTCCTGCTGTAGTGCAGGCGAAGCAAACGCACCAACTGGAAAAATTCGAATCGGTACGGCTCAGCCCTTGCCTGGTCAATCAGACCAGGGGTTGATCGCCTGTTCGCGGGGGCCATTGGACCACTCTCTTTTCGCGCTGCAAGGTGCGAAGGGTTAATTGGGTAAAGCTGTTCATCGAGCAGTACTGGCCAAAAAAGTGGTCGAGCACCATGCCGAACATGAACACGCCGCTGCCGGTGTACTGGCTTTCATCGAATTTCAGCGTGATGCCGACGCCGCGCACAAAGTTCGGACGTGGGTGGCCGATACGCGCCACCACCGGTTCGCTGGTGACCGAGACAATCCCGTTGATCTGTTTGCGGATCGCCGACACGTTGCGGTAGTTGTAAAGCGAGAGCAGCTCCAGCAGCACTTCGCGCCCCTTTGAAACCAGCGACATATGGTTGAGCGAGAGGTGGGAAATCAGACGCCAGATCACCCCGTTGCCCAGTGGCACGCGCACCGTGGCAGTCGGTTTGCGCAGGCAGCGGATGTCCTTGATCACCGAGTTGGACGGAATGTTGAAATCCCCGCGCTCACCGCCAAAAGGCAGCATCAGCGGCAAATCCCGATTGCTGCAGGTCAGCCGAATGCTCAGTGTGTCGTTGTTGGAGCCCATCAGTTCCAGATCACGGTCCACGACACGAATGAACATGTTCGAGCCATCGCTTTGCCGGCTTTGCGTGGGGCGTCGACGGGCGATCCAGAAACTCTGCCCAGGGCCTTGATCACCGCGAGGCTCAAAGAACGGATGGCAGGTGCCGACCTGATCATTGCCGTTGATTTTTTTCACCCGGCGCACGCGATCGATCGACACCACTTCGGCGGAGCTTTGCAGGCGCACGTCCGGCGTTACTGCGTATTCGTGCTGCACGTGGGTCAGCTTGATCGGCTCGGCCTGCTGGCGGAACAGGTTGATGATCGGCGTGCAGTTAAGCTTGAAATTGTTACGGCCGATGTTCTGGGTCAGACGTGCGAGACGATCCGTCAGGTCGTAGTCGGAAAAGTAGAAGTTGATTTCCACTTTGGCGATCTCTTTGTTCGCCAGAATGCGCGCAAAGCCCGACAGATCGAAGAACATGAACTTGTCCGGGAAGGTGAAGTATTCGTGCAGCAACCGATAGCCCAGAAACGAGCGTTCCGAGTAATCCACCAAGCCCTCATCCAGGCCGTAGCCAACAGACTTCAGGGCTCCGGCAGGCAGCACTACTTCACGCATGCGCCCTTCGTCTTCAAAAGACAAAGTGGCCTTGGCCAGATTGTTGAACAGCAGCTCGTACAGCTGATGCATCAACGTGCTTTCGCCATCAAGGAAAAAGCGCAGGCTGTCCATCTCCATCTTGCCGAACAGCACATCGGAGGTGGCGCCCAGACCAATGCGCAGACGCGCAATCAGGTCCGCGCTGTGGCCGTTGAACGCCGAGCGCTCCATTTCGATGAACGAAGCGCTTTGTACTGCAATCGGCCACATCTCGACCGGGTAGCACGTACGAAATTTGCACACGATGCCGTCTACCGCAGTGGCATGCAGCTCGGTGTGTCGGGCCACACGATAGGACTCGGTGACCTTTTCCTGCTTGCCCATGTTGAACTCGACAATCGACATCGAGGGGGTAGGGCGCAGGTAGTGCGGGTACAGCACCTCCAGAAACGACTCGACGATTTCAGGAAACTCATCATCGAGTTTCTTGTGCACACGCGCAGACAGGAACGAGAACGCCTCGATCAGGCGCTCGGTGTGCGGGTCCTCGCAGTTATCACCTTCAATCAGAAGCCGCGAAGCGATCTTCGGGTATTGAGCGGCGAATTCCTGGCCCAGAAAGCGCAGGTGCGAGAGTTCTTTCTCGTAGTAGGGCAGCAGATCGTCGAGCATCAGTTGAGGTTCTGCACTTTGTATTCCTGAGTGTTGACCTGCAGCACGGCGTCAAAAGAAACCTGACGCGAAATGTCCTGCAGGCGCAGTACTGCGTCCACACGAAAAGTCAGCATGCGTTGGCCGGTCTGTTGTGCAAGTAACTGGACTTTCACGCTTTGAAAGCGTTGGTCTCCCACCGAAATCGCCTTTTCCAGCTGACGCTGGATCAGCAGACGGTCCTGTGGGTCGAGCACGCTTCTACTGGTGAAGTCGGGCATGCCGTAGTCGAGGATGGTGCCGCTCAGATTGGCGAAACCTTCCAGCTCGCCCGCGACCAGAGACTGGCGAGTGTTCACCAGAATCTCGAGGTCACGGACGATGCTGGCCTTGTAATCGGCCAGCGAGCAAAGGCGCTGTGATGACGATTCCGTGGACTGATGCGGACGGTCGTCGAGCAATCGATCCAGCAATGAAGGCAACAGCTTGTGTTGGCTACTCATGTTGCCTCCCTGGCTAAGCGATGGATGTTAGCCGCGAGTTGATTGCGGCAATTCGGCGACCAGACGCAGCGAAGCGGTCAGTTCATCCAGTTGGTAGTGCGGACGCAGGTAAGTCACAGCCTTGTAGACGCCGGGCTTGCCAGGTACTTCGAAGACTTCGGCACGCGCTTCACGCAGCGGGAACTTGGCCTTGGCTTCCTGACTGGCGGTGTCATCGAGCAACACGTAGCTGGACAGCCACTTGTTGAGGAACAGCTCGACGTCCTTACGGGACGCAAAACTACCGATCTTGTCGCGCATGATCGCTTTCATGTAGTGAGCGATACGCGAGGTCGCGAAGATGTACTGCAGTTGCGCCGAAAGACGAGCGTTGGCGTTGGCAATGTCGGTGTTGTAATGCTTCTGCTTCTGGGTTGACTGCGTGCCGAAGAACGCGGCGTAGTCAGTGCCTTTGCAGTGCACCAGAGGAATGAATCCCAGGTCCGACAGCTCTTTTTCACGACGGTCGGTGATAGCAATTTCAGTCGGGCATTTGAGCGCGATTTCGCCGTCATCGGTCTTGAAGGTGTGAGTCGGCAGGCCTTCGACCAGACCACCGCCTTCGACACCGCGAATCGCCACGCACCAGCCGTAGCGGGAGAATGCGTCGGTCACGCGAGTGCCCAGTGCGTAGGCAGCGTTCATCCACAGGTATTTGTTGTGGTCACGGCCATCGACGCTTTCAACGAAGTTGAATTCTTCGACCGGCGTGGTATCCGGGCCGTAAGGCAGGCGACCCAGCACGTGAGGCAGGGTCAGGCCGACGTAACGGGAGTCTTCGGAGGCGCGGAACGACTTCCATTTGGCGTATTCGACGGTGTCGAAGATCTTCGCCAGGTCGCGCGGGCCGGCCATGTCGGTGAACGAGTCCCAGCCGAACAGTTCAGCCGATGCTGCCGAAATGAACGGCGCGTGAGCTGCTGCTGCAACGTGGGAGATCTCTTCGAGCAGGTACATGTCTTCCGGGCTGCGGTTGAACTCGTAGTCACCCAGCAACATACCGAACGGCGCACCACCGAAGGTCCCGTACTCTTCTTCGTAGATCTTCTTGAACAGCGCGCTCTGGTCGAATTCGGACGAGGCCTTTAGGTCTCGGACCAGGTCTTTTTTCGATGCGTTGAGCAAATGAATCTTCAGCGTGGTGCTGGTCTCGGTCTGGTCAACCTGATATTTCAGGCCGCGCCAGGAGGCTTCCAGCTGCTGGAACTCACGAGCGTGCATGATCTCGTTCATCTGTTCGGAGAGCATCGCATCGATTTCGGCGATACGTGCGTCGAGCACGGCGATCAGGTCCTTGCTCGGCGTCATTTCGCCTTCCAGCACCTGGGCCACGAGTTCGCCGATCAGGTCGCGGGTACGGGTACGCTCGGTTTCGGAGCGCGCAACGCGGCTTTCGGAAATGATGCTGTCGAGCAGGGAGGATTGCGGGGCGAAGTTTTCAACTTCAACCAGAGCGGCGTCCTGCTGAGTCACGGTTTGCTTATCGGTCATCGTCAGGCTCCTCCTTACTCTTTACTGTCGGTGGCAGGAACGGCGGCTTCACGGCCGAATTCCTTGCCCAGGGTTTTGAGCTTTTCAGTGTTCTGCAGCACGTCCATCAGCAGCTCTTCAAGCTTGTCGTTGCCGCCCATCTTGTTGCGCAGGTCAGCCAGCTTGTTGCGCACTTCCAGCAGCTTGCGCAGCGGCTCGACCTGACGCACCACGTTCTGTGGCTCGAAGTCTTCCAGCGCATTGAAGTTCAGCTCGACACCGAGCTGGGTGCCGTTCTTGGCCAGCGTATTGTCGACGCGATAGGACAGGCGCGGCTTGATGCCTTTGAGAACGCCATTGAAGTTGTCGCGATCGATGAAGATGAACTTGCGGTCCTTGAGCTTGGGCAGCGGCTCCAGCGGGTTGCCGGAGAAATCACCCAAAACGCCTACAACGAATGGCAGCTCTTTCTTTTCCTGAGCATCACCGATATCCACGTCATAGGTGATATGGACCCGAGGCGCGCGAACGCGGTCAAGTTTGTGCTGGGTACTTTCCTTCTTCGCCATCGTCATCTCCTGTGCGAGCAACTCGCTGCAAGTCGTTTGCGTACCGGGCCTGATGCAGGCCAGGCGCGATTAGAGTCCTTCAATCGTCAGCAAAAGGCGCTGACGGATTTCATCGTTCATTTCCAGAATATTTTCGTGTCCGACCAACTCTTCGAAGCTTGTATTGCCTGCGATTTGCGTGCTGTTGCGAATGACCGACTCATCCGGCAGCTCGGAGCGCACCGGTGAGCTGATCACGCAAAACGGCAGATCGCCGAAGTCTTTCAAACGCTCGAAACTGACCGGAAAACGCAGCCCTTCAAACAGGCGGCTCATACCGGGTGATTTGCTGAGGCAGTAGAACAGCACCAGATAATGCACAACGTAGCGATACAGCTCGGCGCTGCTGCGGTTCGGGTCTTTGATCACCCGGCGAAACTGCGCCAGATCGAACGAGTTGAAGCCCACGACCCAGCGCACCGGGCTGGTGATGCGAATGGTCTGCCCGCTTTGTGACAGAACCATGTCGTATTCGAGCGGGAACAGCTCGGGCGTGGTGCTGATCAGGTTCAGCGGCACTTCCAGTTCATTGACCAGCTTGAACGGCTCTGCCGATGCAATGCGGTCATAGAGCTCCTTGAGCTCCTTGAAGTGGTGCTGAGTCTCGCGACCGCTGCTGCGTTGCGCGCCCTGCAGGTATTCACCGAAGAATGTCTGCGGGCGTATCAGCAACGCCAGGGTCGACAGGTAGTCGGACGCCTGCACCTTGAGCGCGTCTGAAATAGCGCGCGTCTGCTTACGCAGCTTGATCAATGCTTCTATATCGAACGTCTGAGTCATCGGTACATCGTCCTTGAACCCTTCACGACCGCTTCCCGGATCAGACCGGGGACGGGGAAGGGTTACGAGTTTCTCGACTACACACCTGCTCACAATGTGGTTTTGACGAGCGAATCAGTGCAAAACGCGCCGCCACAATGAGGGAGGATTGAATGCTGGCATATAGGTATCGTATAGCCAGCAATGTGGTCTATGGCAGTACTTTTGGTAGGAAAGTTCCTACAGACGGTGGTTATTTTCTCGGTTTTGTTACACTAAGCAATGATGCCTATGAGCCATCACTGGTTTGAATTGTGCCTCTCATATAGCGCTAGCCATTGATTTCAAAGGGCTTGATCGTTTTATTTGGATCCGGTCAGCGCTGTAATTAAGCTTAAAAAGATGAATTGATTTGCCCGTCTTACAGCGCTGCGTCGCCTTTAAATCACGACTCATTAGTGTGAGCAGATTTTTCCGGGCCCTGAAATAATGATGGCATTGCGCGTTTTTTGATCGCACAGATCGCGCGGTCGAGTGATTTTCAGTCGGTCAGATGAACGATCCTGTTACATCCTCATGAATATCGCGGTATAACGCCGCCAGCGCAGCACCGTTTTGCACCCATGCAACAGGCATGCGCCTGCACGCAATCGCCTCCGGCGTTTTGTCTCATGGACCCTGTGCGCGCTAAGGACAGCCAGCGGCGACGCACTTCTTGAGCCTGCCTCATGAAAATCTACAAGCTCATTGCTGTACTCATTCTGCTGCCTCTGGGACTGAACCTTGTGGGTGTCTGGCAGTTGCAGCGCAGTGTCGACAACACGCAGCGCCTGAATGAGATTCAGGCCGACCTTGTGCATGCCCGTCCCTATCTGGAAAAACTCGCCAGATCGCCCAGCGCTCTTACGCGGACGATCGAGGTAGACGGAGAAAATCTCAGTATCTCGATGGCCTTGTCTCGTCTCGCAAAAGCAGAAGAGGGATTCGGCACTGTGCTGGTGCTGGGCAACGTGACCACCTGGCTGGCCCGGGCTGTCATTGCGCTGAGTCTGCTGGCTGCACTGGTCGGCGGTGTCGGGCTTGCAGGCCTCAAGTGGGCTGGCTCGCGCGCGCTCCATTCCCGCGAGCGATTGCTGCACACCTTCAGCCGGGTCAGTCGCATTCTGCCCTTCGTTTTAGTGGGGCATATTGTTGCGGTGGGCGCAGCAGTGTCCGTAATCCTCAGTTTTGAAGCCTTGGGGATGTGGCATCTGGGGCGGATGTCGGCGGGCGAACTCAAATTTATCATCGTGGTGCTGATGCTGGTCGCGGCGTGCCTGTATTCGATCTGGCAGATGGGTAAGCAGTTGCGCGTAATGCTGCGCATGTTCGAACCCACCGCGATGCAGGTTATGGGGCGCGAAGTGACGCCCGACGAGGCTCCGGTGCTCTGGGCTTATGTTCGTGACCTGGCCGAGCGGCTCGGCGCGCTGTCGCCGGATCACATCGTGCTGGGCATGACCGAAGGCTTTTATGTCACCTCGAGCGACGTCTCTCTTCTGCCGTCCGAAGCCGCCCTCAAGGGACGTACGCTGCATGTGCCCATCATGTATCTGGGGTTGATCGATGCTGCCGAAACCAGTGCGGTGATCGGGCACGAACTGGCGCACTTTGCCGGCGAGGACACCGAATACAGCCTGCGCTTTCTGCCGATCTACGATGGCATCGGGCGCAGCTTGGGCGTGATCGCGGAAAACATGATTTTCAGCGGTTTGCTGCAGCGCACCATCATGCGCCCGGCATTCATACTGGGCATTTACTTTATGAAAAGCTTCGATCATGCGGTGAATCACTGGGGCCGCGTACGTGAACTGGCGGCCGATGCAGCCGGTGCGAGCCTGGCCGGCAATGCGGCGGCAGCCTCGGCGCTGGTGCGTATCTCGGCCATTGATCCACTGCTGCAAGAGCGTGTTTACAAGCATATTACGTATGCCGCCAATCCAGAGCCCGGGCAGGTGCTCACCAAGGACCTGCCGACCAGTGTGCTGCATGACCTGGCCGATCAGACGCTGACGCTGCCTGAACAAGAAATGGCCATTCAGTTACCGCACCCTTCGGACACGCATCCTTCCAACGGTGAGCGTGTGGCCGCGTTGCAGGTTGCTGCCGACGAGGCGATCCGCACAGGCACACGACCTGTTGTTGCAGCTCAGGCCTGCGCCGCGATGGATCACTACTTCATCAACCCTCAAGTGTTGCGCACTCGTCTCACCGAGGACTTCATGAGTCATCAGGTCGCGCATGATGCCGAACTGGTGAGTGAACTGCGCACGCGTGCCAACGCCGTCACCGGTGATGTTGTCTTGCATGAAGGCGCTCGTTTGCGGGGGGTTTTGTTAACCCTGTTTATTGGCGCCTTACTGGCGCTGGGTATTTTTCTGCTGGCCCAGTGGCTGTCATTTCCGCCGACGATGACAGAAAAGCGAAACCACCTGCTGATTGCCGGCAGCGTCCTGACCTTGCTCATGCTCATCCTGCTGCCGGCCGTCCTGCGTCTGTGTCTGCGGGCCGACAAGGCCGCGTTGGTACTCACCCCGGATCACTTCGTGTTCGCGAACCTGAAGTCTCCCGTTCCTATCAAGGACATCGCAGATTTCGAGCTGCACATAGCCTACGGGACGTTTTTGACCCTGCACCTGGAAGACGATGCACCCTTGCCTGAGCGGGCGTCACGTTCGTTGTCTGTACCAAACGCGAGAGTTTTCAAGAAAAAACGTCGTGTCGTTCTGATGCTGGCGCAGTTTTGCCGCCATGGCAAAAAGCTCACACCCGACGAACTGGGCCCACTGATCGCAGATTATGTGAACGCAGGCGTCGCGCGGCACTTGCTGCAGCAGCGTTTCGAGAAGGCGTAGACGATAAGGGCGATGTAACCGCCCGACTTTCCTGCAGACAACAAAAAACCCGCCGAAGCGGGTTTTTCCAAGAACCATCCCGACATCCTGTCGGCCGCCTCCGAGGCGATGGTCGATCATCCTTGATCCTGGTGAACTCCCTGTTCACCACTTGATGGATCCAATCTTATGCGTAGCGCACAGGGTCGGAAATAGCCAAGTTCCTCGATCGCGTGTAAGCCTTTCGCTATACCTCGCTAATTCGATCCGGCGCGTATGGGTGGCGGGCAAGTATTTTGGCGTCAGGAAGATTTTGCATCTTGCAGGTTTGTCGACAGCAAAAAACGCAGGCAATAAAAAACCCGCCGAAGCGGGTTTGTACCAAGACCATTCCAACTCCCTGTCGGCTGCCTTCCCGGCGATGGTCGATCGTCCCTGATCCTGGTGAACTCCTTGTTCACCAGTTGTTGGATCCAATATTACGGCTCTTGTGAGGGGTGGCAAATAGCCAATGTGCTATTCGGCGTGTAAGCCTTTCGCTATACGTGTGTGGCATTCAGCCATGTATTTGCGTGCCGAAACCCGGTCTTGAGTCGCTGAAAGCGCCAGCCTGTAGGGGTTTGGGTGTTTCTCAGGACGATCAGGGCGAGAAGGTCGCCGCCACTTCACAATAACGCTGCTCGGCGTTTTTGCTCTCTTCGTCGCGGTTGCGCGCCGCACGTTTGGTCCACTCCCGGCATTCCTCTTTGAAATTGACCTGAGCGGCCTTGCGGCACTCGCGTCGTTCCAGCGAGCGAACGGCGAAGTTCTCGCAAACGCTGTCGCCATCGATGGTGTTGCCGTAGACGCGCCATTGCGCGCGGTAGCGATTGCGACCGTCCCATTCGCGAATGGAGACCGTCGCGACGCTGTACGGCCTGGACGAACGCGCCGTGCTGCGCGCAGCGTTGGCCTTGAAGTCGGCCATGTAGTCTGCCGACACCATGCCTTTCGCCGGTTCCGTCTGAGCCGGGCGAGGGACCTGGCCAAACCGGCAGTTCAATACGCTCTCATCGATGACGTTGCCGTTCTTCATGCAATTATCCAGCGGCTGCACAGTAGCTGGCTGCTCCTGGGTTGCAGCGACGGGCATGAGGTCCGATGTTCGGTTCAACGTGCTTGGCGCGGCAGCTGAGGGCGCTGCCGGTTCGCTGTCGATCGCAGGTGTCTGGGCTTCGACCGCTGGCTGTTCGACCAGCGGCAGCGGCGCGGCCTTCGGGCCTCGCACCTGAGAGGCCACCAGCCCTGCCAGGCATCCGGCAACAATCAGCCCGGCCAGCCACAGGCCATAAGGACGCGGTCGCACCTTGCGTTGGCGGCTTGGATGCGAACCCAGAACGACGTCAACCTGGCCGGGTACGAGCCGCTGGATACGGATAATCCCGTCGTCCTCGGGTTGCTGTGTGGATTCCATTCCTGCTCCAGATCAAGCGTCATGTGAAGGTAAGTGCTGCGTCTGCTGACGAACGCAGCGGGCGTCAAATTTCAATTCTATCGGCTGTGCATCGTGTTTCTGTAACGCTTTGGCGCTGTATGCATTGAACCTGTCGCGCTAAGGTTGGGGCCGTTTTGATTGGCTATGAAAGGACCGCACATGCATCAGCGTCTTGAGCAGGTTTTTGGTTACACGCAGTTCCGGCCGGGCCAAGAGGCTGCAATCAGTGCCGTGCTGGCCGGGCGCTCGGCTGCGGCGATCTTTCCGACCGGCTCAGGCAAGTCGCTATGTTACCAATTGCCTGCGTTGATGTTGCCGCATTTAACGCTGGTGGTTTCACCGTTGCTGGCGCTGATTCAGGATCAGCTTGCCTTTCTGCATCGGCATGGCATTTCGGCGGCGAGCATCGATTCGGCGCAGAGCCGGGATGATGTCGCGGACGTCATGGCCAGGGCGCGCTCCGGGGAACTGAAAATCCTGATGATCTCGGTCGAGCGGCTCAAGAATGAGCGCTTCCGTAACTTCATCGCTCAGGTGCCGATTTCCCTTTTGGTTGTCGATGAAGCGCACTGTATCTCGGAATGGGGGCATAACTTTCGGCCCGATTACCTGAAACTGCCGGATTACCAGCGCGAATTCAACATCCCTCAAGCCCTGCTGCTGACGGCGACTGCGACGCCGCAAGTCATTATCGACATGCAGGATAAATTCGCCATCGCCCCTGAAGATGTAATCACCACCGGTTTCTACCGCGCCAATCTGCACCTGTGGGTCGAGCCGGTCAGCGGGCGTGACAAGAGGCAGCGCCTGGTCGAGTGGCTCCATGAGCGGCAGGGGCAGCCCACCATTGTCTACGTGACCCTGCAAAAAACCGCCGAATACATCGCCGCGCACCTTGAACAGAACGGTCTGCCTGCCAGCGCCTACCACGCCGGGCTGCCTACGGATCAGCGCGAATCCATCCAGAAGCGCTTCATGGGCGGCAGCCTCAATTGCATCGTGGCGACCATCGCGTTCGGGATGGGCATCGACAAGAGCGACATTCGCAACGTGGTGCATTTCGACCTGCCTAAATCCATCGAGAACTACAGCCAGGAAATCGGACGGGCAGGGCGCGACGGTGCCGCTTCCGATTGCCTGGTGCTGGCCAATCGCGACAGCCTCAACGTATTGGAAAACTTTGTGTACGGCGATACGCCGGAGCGCGAGGGAATTGCGCGTGTGCTGGAAGACCTGCTCGGCGCGCGCCACGACGGGCAATGGGAGTTTCTGCTCGGGCCGTTGGGCGATCTTGGCAACATTCGCCAACTGCCGCTGAAAACATTGCTGGTGCAACTGGAGCTGCGCGGGCTCATTGCGTCACGTTACTCCTACTTCGCCGAGTACCGTTTCAAGTTCATGCTCCAGCCGCACGACCTGATGGCGCGCTTTGAAGGCGAGCGGCGTGAATTTGTTCAGGCGCTGATCGACACCTCCAGCCGGGCGCGGACCTGGGCGACGGTCAACTTCGACGCGATGTACCAGCAATACGGTGCCGAGCGCGGGCGAGTGGTCAAGGCGCTGGATTACTTTCAAGAGAAGGGCTGGATCGAGCTTGAAAGCAAGCAGACGACCGAGGTGTACAGCCTGCTGCGCAGCGATTTTGACCTGCAGGCCCTGAGTACCGAGCTGTACGAGTATTTCGCCCACCACGAAGCCACGGAAGTGGCGCGCATTCATGCAATGCTTAAAGTGTTCTCCAGCGACCAGTGCCTGACTCATCGGCTGGCGCGCTACTTCGGCGATCATAATGCCCCTGAGCTTTGCGGGCATTGTTCGGTCTGCCACGGCCAGGTCGCCCACCTGCCTGAACCGCCCGAGCTTGAACCGCTACCGAGCCGGGACTGTCAGCAACTGTGTGGCGAGTTTATCCACAAGCACCAGGACTACACCGGCCAGCCACCCAGCGCAGAGTGTCTGACCCGTTTTTTGTGCGGCATTAGCGTACCGTTGTTTACCAAGCTCAAGGCCCGCGCCACCAGAGGTTTTGCCGTGCTCGAGGATTATCCGTATGCGCAGGTCAGGGCGTGGGTGCAGGGGATGCTCTGAACGAAAACCGGCCGCTCGAAAGCGGCCGGTTTTGATACATCAGTCGATAGCTATCAGGTCAATCGCGACCGTGACGGCGATGTCCGTAGTGCTTGTTGCGTTTGCCATGACCACGGTACTCACGGCGATCATCACGGTCGCCGCGATAGCGACGATCATCACTACGGCTTTCGTTGCCCATGTAATTACCCAGTGCGGCACCGCCGCCGCCACCGACTGCTGAACCGACCAGGCTGCCGGTGTTGCCGCCAACGCTGCGGCCCAGCACGTTACCGCCTGCTGCGCCCAGGCCACCGCCAATAGCGGCTTCTGTGCGGTTGCGACGATCTGCACCGACCGCACCGCCGGCTGCGCCACCTACGCCTGCGCCAATCGCAGAACCGGTGCTGCCGCCGATCTGTTGACCGACGACCGAGCCGAGTACCCCACCCAATGCTCCGCCTACGCCTGACTCAAGGTTGCCTGCCGAGGCGGCGCCGCTGATCAAGGTAAGAGACAACAACAGTATCGAGGAATACTTCATGTATGGAATCTCATAAGGATGACGGCGCGATCTTGGTGTCAAGTGAAGAACGTAGCAATGTAAATCCGACGAGTAACACGATTGCAACACAACTTGCTAAGTTATTGTTTTGGCTAAGGAACTTAAGTCGGGAAAGACAGTCTCAGGTTACTTGTGAAAGGCCCGTTTCGAGAGAGACGGGCTTTTTTTCATGGGCGTTTTTTACCGGCTTAGATAATCCGCGCCGACTCTGCCGAACGCTCAAGGCGAATGGCCACGAACTTCGACGTTGGCGTGCTGCTGCCGGCGCCGACGCTTTCCAGTGGCACAAGCGGGTTGACCTCCGGGTAGTAAGCCGCAGCCTGGCCCGCCGGAATATCGAACGGCAACAGCGTGAAGCCTTTGACGCGACGCTCGCGGTTGTCGCTCCAGATCGAGATCAAGTCAGCTTTCTGACCTGGCTGGAAGCCAAGACGAATGATGTCTGCTTCGTTGACGAACAGCACGTCACGTTGACCTTTCACACCGCGATAACGGTCGTCCAGGCCATAAATGGTGGTGTTGTACTGATCGTGGGAGCGCATCGACTGCATGATCAGATCTGGTATCTGCCCGGTCGAACTGATGTCTTCATGGATCAGGTTCAACGGCAGCGCATTGGACTTGAAGTTGGCGCGAGTCGAGGCCGTGTTCCAGCGACGGGAACCGGCTGCGTTACCCAGGTAGAAGCCGCCCGGGTTCTTGACGCGCTCGTTGAAGTCCTTGAAGCCTGGAATAGTGTCGGCGATCAGGTCGCGAATACGGTCGTAGTCTTCAACCAGCCACAGCCAGTCCACAGGCGTTTTGCCCAGTGTGGCATTGGCAATGCCGGCAATGATCGCTGGCTCCGAACGCATCTGCTTCGAAGACGGCTGCAACTGGCCGTTGGACGCATGCACCATGCTGAACGAGTCTTCCACGGTGACTGCTTGCGGCCCATTGGCCTGGATGTCGATGTCGGTGCGACCGAAACACGGCAGAATCAACGCGTCTTTGCCGTGGAACAGGTGGCTACGGTTGAGTTTGGTACTGATTTGTACCGTCAGATCGCAACTGCTCAGTGCCTCGGCGGTGCGATGGCTGTCCGGCGTCGCCTGGGCGAAGTTGCCACCCAGCGCGATAAATACCTTGGCGCGGCCCTCGGCCATGGCATGAATGGCTTCGACCACGTTGTGGCCATTGTCGCGCGGCACTTTGAACTGGAAGCGTTTTTCCAGTGCATCCAGGAAGAACACCGGTGGGCGCTCGTTGATGCCCATGGTGCGGTCGCCCTGCACGTTACTGTGGCCACGGACCGGGCAAAGGCCAGCACCCGGACGGCCAATATTGCCGCGCAGCAGCATCAGGTTAGCGATTTCCTGAATGGTCGCGACCGAGTGGCGGTGCTGGGTGATGCCCATCGCCCAGCACATGATGACGTTCTTGCCCTTGGCATACATGCGCGCCGATTGCTCGATGTCAGCCAGGGTCAGACCGGACTGCTCGACAATCCCGTCCCAGGACGTGTCATCAATGGCCGCCAGGTATTCGAGAACGCCTTCGGTGTGTTCATTAAGGAATGCGTGATCAAAAACCGACGGTTCATTGGCCAGCTGTGCATCACGCTCCCATTGCAGCAGGAACTTGGCCATGCCGCGCAACAGCGCCATGTCGCCGCCCAGCGCAGGACGGAAGTAGGCCGTGTTGGTCGGACGGTCACCATTGGTGAGCATCTCGACCGGGTGTTGCGGATGCTGGAAACGCTCAAGCCCACGCTCTTTCAGCGGGTTGACGCACACCACCTGCGCGCCACGCTGTACCGCTTCACGCAGCGGCTCAAGCATGCGCGGGTGGTTGGTGCCGGGGTTCTGGCCGAGGACGAAAATAGCGTCAGCGTGTTCGAAATCCTCGAAGGTCACGGTGCCTTTGCCCACGCCGACACTTTGCGACAAGGCAACGCCGCTGGCCTCGTGGCACATGTTCGAGCAGTCCGGGAAGTTGTTGGTCCCGTAGGCACGCACGAACAGTTGATACAGGTACGCCGCTTCGTTGCTCGCACGACCCGAGGTGTAGAACTCGGCCATGTTCGGGCTGGGCAGGTTCTTCAGGTGCTTGGCGATCAGCGCAAACGCGCTGTCCCAGCTGATGGGTTTGTAACGGTCGGTTTCTGCGTCGTAAGCCATCGGCTCGGTCAGGCGACCCTGATACTCAAGCCAGTAATCGCTCTGTTCCAGCAGCGCGCTGACGCTGTAGCGTGCGAAGAAGCCTGCATCGACGCGGCGTTTGGTGGCTTCCCAGTTGACCGCCTTGGCACCGTTCTCGCAGAACTTGACCATGCCGCTTTCCGGCGAGTCGCCCCACGCGCAGCCCGGGCAGTCGAACCCGCCGTTCTGATTGGTCTTGAGCATCATGCGCAGGTTCTTCAGCGCGTTGTCACTGCCCAGCCAGGCCTGCGTCACGCTGATCAGTGCGCCCCAGCCGCCCGCCGCACCTTTGTAGGGCTTATAACGGGGTGTAGGTGTCTTGTCGGCTTGATGATGAATGCTCACGCTTGAATCTCCATCGCAGGACTATAGACCCGCGGCGCACTGTGCTGCGGCAGGTGGATTAAATTGAGGTTGTGACGGCGAGCCCATTGCAGGGCAAGTCCGGTGGGCGAGGACAGACTGACCAGGGTCTGAATGCCGGCGCGCAATACTTTCTGAATCAGTTCCAGGCTGCAGCGACTGGTCACAATCGCCACGCCGCCGGTCATGGGAATGTCCTGGCGGATAAGCGCGCCGATCAGCTTGTCCAGCGCGTTATGGCGGCCGATGTCTTCGCGGCCCAGCAGCAACTGACCGGTGTTGTCCATGAAGACCGCGGCATGCACCGCGCCACAGTGGCGGCCAAGCGGCTGGAATTCGCCGATGCGCTGGCGCAGGCCTTCCAGCCATTCAATCGGCGGCAAAGGCGCACCGGGTAATATATTCAGCTCCGGCAGCGCCTGCTCGACCGCCTCGACACCGCACAATCCGCAGCCGCTGGTGCCGGCCAGTTGTCGCCGTTGCTGTTTGAGGTCCCAGAAGGCCCGGCTGGCGATTTCGACCTCGGCCTGCATCGCCGAACCACAGCCGCTGAGCGTGAAGTCGTAGATTTCATCGCGTGAGGCAATGATGCCGCTGCCCAGGCTGAAACCGACGATAAAGTCTTCAAGATCGGTGGGGCTGACCAGCATGACCGCCTGGCTGATGCCGTTGTAGGCAATGGCCAGTGCCACTTCTTCAGCAAGCGCGTTGCGTGCGCAATCCTGCCCCTCGAGATTCGAGTAGCTGTAATTCTGGCTTGCTTCGGGGGCTGGCGCGGAAACGGGCACCGAGCTGACCTTGCGCGTGACGTGCATGGGCTGAGATACCGGCAGATTGACATCTACAGGTTAGGCGTCTTCCCGGGTATCGTCTAATCGCTAGTGCTGATGCGTCGATAGATGACGTCGATCAACGTTTCATCGCGGGATCTCTGCCACCAGTGCAAAGCAGGCTTCAGCCAGTGCCGAACGCGGTGCACTGCGGCGCATGATCAAGCCCAGCCGGGCCAACGTGCAGGCGTCGGCAATCGGGTGCAGGTGCAAATGTTCGGTGAGCGTTTCCAGGCCGCCGTCCAGCGGCATGATCGCGCAACAAAAACCGCCATGAACAGCCTGCAGTAACTGATGAACGGCATCGGTCTGGATCAGCGGATTGGGTTGCAGGCCGCGACTGTGGAAGTTGTGATCGATCGATTGGCGAAAATGCATGCCGCTGGTCAGTGTGCCCAGCGGCAATTCGACCAGATCCGCCCAGCTCAACGGCGTATCACCAAACGTGAAGTGCCGACGGTCATACAGCAGCCCCATGCGCGTTTCGTCCAGGGTCAATGAGTCAAAGCGCTCGCTGTCCAGGCGTTCCAGGTACGAGACGCCCAGATCGATGCGATTGCTCGCCAGTTGCTCCAGAACCTGCTCGGAACTGAGTGACGACAGCTCAAAGCGCAGGTTGGGGTGCAACTGATGCAGGCGATGCAGCAATGGCAACGGATCGAAGCTCGACATGGGCACCACGCCCAGACGCAGCGTACCGACCAGATGCCCGCGGCAGGCAGCGGCTTCAGCCTGCAAACCGTCATAGGCTGCCAGTACCGTACGCGCCCAGGCCAGTACGCGTTCGCCCGGCGCGGTAAACCCTTCAAAACGCTGGCCACGGTTGACCAGCGGCAAGCCAAGCTCTTCTTCCAGGTTGCGCAGGCGCATCGACAAGGTCGGCTGAGTGATGTTGCAGCGCGCAGCCGCTTGACCGAAATGCCTTGTTTCATCAAGGGCGATCAGAAATTTAAGTTGCTTGATGTCCATGTGCACTCCGGTAAGCCGTCCAGACAGCCGATTCTACGCTTTCAGGCTGAACGATGGTCGAGCAACGTTGGTCGGAAGCCTGCAGCCCTTGACTTATAAGGGCTACAGTTATAGCGACATTCCTTGAACCACACTATGGGAGATCTAGAGAATGGGCCTTATCAGTTTTATCAAAGAAGCCGGCGAGAAAATTCTGGACGCGCTGACGCCAGACCATGCTAACGCAGACGACGTATTGAAAAAGCATATCTCCGAAGTGGGCCTGGGCAATCCCAATGTTCAGACTGAGGTCAGCGGTGGTACTGTCACCGTGAAAGGCCAGGTCGCCAATCAGGAGGAAAGGGAAAAGATTGTCGTCACGCTGGGCAATATTCATGGCGTGGATAAAGTCGACGACCAAATGACTGTTGCGGGCGGCGAGACTGCTGAATCCGAATACGTCGAAGTGAAACCGGGCGACACCCTCAGCGATATTTCCAAGCGCGTGTACGGCGATGCCAATCAGTACCAGAAAATCTTTGAAGCCAACAAGCCGATGCTCAAGGACGTAAACAAGATTTATCCGGGCCAGAAGCTTCGTATTCCCAAGTGATCTGAAGCAGGTGCCCACTTTCGAGCGGGCACCTGTCGGCGTCACAACCCCTTGATCAACTCACGGTAGTCGCCCACGGCGGCAAATTCTTCGGTGTCTTTCGGGCCTTTCTGGCTGTTCGGCTGGCTGACGGCCAACAAGTGAGCGACGCCGAAGTGGCGCGCGCTGCGCAGGATCGGCAGGGTGTCGTCGATGAACAGGCTGCGCGCCGGATCAAACGCGGTTTCAGCTTTCAAAGCGTCCCAGAAATGCTGGCTCTCCTTGGGGAAGCCATAATCGTGGGAACTGATCAGGCGCTCGAAATAAGGTGCCAGCTCGATGCGCTCCATCTTCAGCGACAACGAGTCGCGGTGCGCATTGGTGATCATGATCACCCGCTTGCCGGCTTGCTTGATGGCCGCCAGAAAGGTTTCGGCGTCCGGACGTAGCGCAATCATGTGCGCAATTTCCCGTTTCAGGTCGCGAACCGACAGTTTAAGCTCAGTGCTCCAGAAATCCAGGCAGTACCAGTTCAGCGTGCCTGCATTGTTTTCAAACAGCGGCTTCAATTCCAGCCAGGCCATCGCGAAACTGATGCCGTGAAGTTCGGCATAGCGCTGCGGCAGGTGTTGCATCCAGAAGTGTTCGTCGTAATGCAGGTCGAGCAACGTGCCGTCCATATCCAGCAGGACGGTATCGATTTCGCTCCAGGGCATGGAAAGCATTCTGGCCTCGTCAGGGGGTTGGTGTCGGGTCAAGCATATCCGACACAGACATCGGGAAAAGCTCGGTATAGTACCTCGTTCATGTAAAGGAGCCTGTCATGCGTCAGAAACCTACCGTACTTGCCCGCGCAATTGTCGCCAGCAGTCGTCTGTTCCGCGTTGAAGAGCTGCAATTGCGCTTTGCCAACGGCGTCGAGCGGACCTATGAGCGTCTGGCCAGCCGAGGCACGGGCCCCGGTGCCGTGATGATTGTGGCCATGCTCGATGCCGATCACGCGGTATTGATCGAAGAGTATTGCGGCGGCACCGATGCCTACGAGCTGTCCTTGCCCAAGGGCCTGATCGAGCCGGGCGAAGACGTGCTTGAGGCCGCCAACCGCGAGCTCAAGGAAGAAGCCGGTTTCGGGGCGCACAATCTGGAATTGCTGACCGAACTGTCACTCTCTCCCGGTTACATGAGCCAGAAGATTCAGGTGGTATTGGCCACCGACCTCTACGAGGAACGGCTGGAGGGCGACGAGCCCGAGCCGATTCGGGTTGACCGGATCAACCTGCGCGAGCTGTCGAGCCTGGCGCAGAATGCCCAGTTCAGCGAAGGCCGTGCACTGGCCGCGCTGTACCTCACCCGTGACCTGCTGACCCAGCGTGGACTGTTCCAGCCATGACCGATGCCTTGCAAAACCTGACACACCCATTGCTCGCCCCGGTAATAGAGCTGGCACGACTGGCGGGGGAAGTGATCCTGCCGTTCTGGCGCGCCAACGTCACGGTGACCACCAAGACGGATGACTCGCCAGTGACCGCCGCCGATCTGGCTGCGCACCAGGTGCTGGTCGAAGGCTTGCAGGCGCTTGATCCAGGTATTCATGTGCTCTCCGAAGAAGACGCCGACATCCCGCTCAGCGAGCGTGCGAGCTGGGAACGCTGGTGGCTGGTCGACCCGCTTGACGGCACCAAGGAGTTCATTTCAGGGAGTGAAGAGTTCACCGTCAACGTCGCGCTGATCGAGCATGGTCGGGTGGTGTTCGGTGTGGTGTCGATGCCGACCAATAACCGCTGCTACTTCGGCGGTGCAGGCCTGGGCGCGTGGCGCAGCGATGATATCGATCACGTCGAGCCGATTGCCGTGCGTAATCAGCCGGGTGACGGGCAGACCTTTACCGTGGTCGCCAGCCGCCGCCACACCAGCCCGCAGCAGGAACACCTGCTGGCCGGTCTGGCGAACGGGCTAGGGCCTTTGCAACTGACCAATATCGGCAGTTCGCTGAAATTCTGCCTGCTGGCCGAAGGCGCTGCCGATTGCTACCCAAGGCTTGCCCCGACTTCGCAATGGGACACCGCTGCGGCGCAAGGCGTGCTTGAGGGCGCGGGTGGCGCAGTCCTGCAACTGGACGGCCAACCATTCAGCTACCCGGCACGCGAATCGCTGCTCAACCCCTTCTTCCTCGCGCTGCCCGCCAACGCCGCCTGGCGCGAAAAACTGCTGGTGCTGGCGCAGTCCTGAAACGCAGTGGACGCGGAGCGTCCAGAGCGACGTTAACGCAGCGTGGAAACAAGCGTGAATCGGCTCCGCACAAGCTTCACCGATGCAACACAAACTGCCCGACAAACCGCACGGCCTGTTCGTCACTATCCTGCGCGGTAATGCAGGTGTGCAAGGTCAGGCGGGCGCGGCCTCGGCGTTGGTAGGTGGTGAGGAATTTTTCCCACTGCGCCACCTCTGGCGCATCGCAGCGAGCAATCGCGTCGCTGCGCACGGGCAGCGGATAACTGATCTGCCCGTCCTGAATCACGATATGCCCATCGGTAATGCCCACTTCGTGCAGCCTCAGGTGTAACCAGCCCCAGCCGGCCAGCACTGCACCGCAGTACAGGCTGCCGCCGAACAGCGTGCTCTTGTGATTGACGTTGGGGGCCAGTGGCAAATGCAGGCGCAATGTGTGGTGGTGCCAGTCGATCACGCGCATGCCCATGTCGCGGGTCAGCGGGATGTCGTGGTGCAGCACCCGCTCCAGTTCGCGGGCTGCCAGGTCATCCTTGGGCTCAATCGTTGTCATCGGACGCTCCACCGCTGTCGCCAAACGTCAGGCCGTGTTTGCGCAATTTGTCGTGCAGGGTTTTGCGCGGTACACCCAACGCTTCCGCCAGGCTGCGTACAGAGCTGTGTGGGCGAGCCAGCTCGGCGGCGATCAAGGCCCGCTCGAAACTTTCCACCTGATCACTCAACCCGCCGCCCGGCGGTGGCGCCTGCTCGGCATCGCCGCCTTCCAGCTCCAGTTCCAGGCCCAGCGCAAAACGTTCGGCGGCGTTTTGCAGCTCGCGCACATTACCCGGCCAGTTGTGGCGCAACAACAGCGCCCGCTGACCCGGCTTGAGTTCGTGTTGGGGAATACCGTGGCGCATGCTGGCCGCGTCGGCGTAATGCTCAAACAGCATCAGCGCATCTTCGCCACGCTCGCGCAATGGCGGGATACGCAGCGAGGCCACGTTCAGCCGGTAATACAAGTCAGCCCTGAAACGGCCCTGATCAGCCGCCTGACGCAGGTCTTCCTTGGTGGCGGCGATGATGCGGATATCCAGCGGGATTTGTTGATTGCTGCCCATCCGCTCGACAACACGCTCTTGCAACAGGCGCAGCAGCTTGACCTGCACATCCATACTCATGCTTTCGATTTCATCGAGGAACAGCGTGCCGCCATTGGCAAACTCGAACTTGCCGATGCGCCGCTTCTGCGCGCCGGTAAACGCACCGGGCTCATGACCGAACAGCTCGCTTTCGACCACTGACTCGGCCAGCGCCCCGGCGTTGATCGCCACAAACGGTCCGTTGCGGCGGTTGGACAGATCATGCAGGGCGCGGGCGACGACTTCTTTGCCTGCACCGGTTTCGCCCAGAATCAACACATCGGCGCGCGTTCCGGCCAAGGCGCCGATCTGTTCGCGCAGACGCAATATCGACGGTGACTGACCGATCAGCCGGGTGCTCAACTGCTGGCGATCGCTCAATGCCAGACGCAGGCTGCGGTTATCCAGCACCAGGCGGCGTAGCGCCAGAGCCCGGCGCACGCTGTCGAGCATGGCGTCGCTGGCAAAGGGTTTTTCCAGAAAGTCATAAGCCCCGGCGCGCATGGCTTTGACCGCCAATGGCACGTCACCATGACCGGTGATCAGCAGCACCGGCAGGTCGGGGTCTTGCTCGTGCAGTTGGTCGAGCAGTTCCAGGCCATCCATGCCCTGCATACGAATATCGCTGACCACCACGCCCGGCCAGTCGCGGCCGATACGTTCGGCAAGGCCTGAAGCCTGGGGCAGCGACAGAACGTTCAGACCGGCCAGGTCCAGCGTCTGACGCAAGGCCTGGCGCAGGTGCGAATCGTCGTCGATCAGCACCACTTGAATCTGGCTGTCGATGGCTGTTTCCGAACTCATGCGGAAAGGTCCTCTGGCGGTTGAAGATTGGCCCCTGAAGCACCGGCACGCAGGCGCAGGGTAAGCACTGCGCCGCCGCTCGGGTGGTTGGCGAACAGTAACTCGCCGCCCAGCGCGCGCATCAGCGTGTCGCAGATCGCCAGCCCAAGCCCAAGGCCCTGGGTGCGGGTCTTGGTAGTGAAGAATGGCTCGCGGGCCCGCGCCAGTGCTTCCTGAGAAAACCCGGGGCCGTTGTCACGAATGTACAGGTTGACGCCGTCGGCGGTTTGCTCGGCACTTATCCACAGCCGGCGCGGCGGGCCTTTTTCGGTGAGGGCGTCCAGCGCGTTGGCCAGCAGATTGCCGAGCACCTGACGCAGACGCGTTTCACCGGCCTGCACCCACAGCGTCGCGTCGGGCAGGTCACGAATCAGTTCGACTTCCATCGCGCGACGGCGTTTGGTCAGCAATGCCAGCGCGTCATCCAGCGCCGGCTGCAGTGCCACACTTTCAGGCGCATGACGGTCACGTCGGGCGAAGGCGCGCAAATGAGCGATGATCGAGGCCATGCGCCCGGTCAGTTCGCTGATCAGTTTGAGGTTGCCGCGCGCCTCTTCGGTACGCTGATGATCAAGCAGCACTTCGGCGTTCTCCGCATAACTGCGGATCGCGGCCAACGGCTGATTCAATTCGTGGCTGATGCTCGCCGACATGGTGCCCAGCGCGGTCAGTTTGCTGGTCTGGACCAGTTCGTCCTGGGCCTGCACCAGTTCCTGCTGCGCCTGTTCACGCTCCAGCACTTCCTGGCGCAGTCGGCTGTTGAGGCCTTCCAGATCGCTGGTGCGCTCGATCACGCGCATTTCCAGCTCGCGTCGCGCCTTGGCCTCGAAGGCGATGCGGTCCAGGTAGTGACGACGACGCTGCATCATCAAGCCCAGCAGCAGCATCAACACCAGCAGCGCCGCGCCGCCAATTGCCACCACCGTGCGTACCTGGCGATCAACCAGCGAGCGGGGCGCCAGAATATTCACGTTCCAGCCCGTCTCCTCGATAGCCTGGGTCTGGGCCAGCCAGGCGTGCTCGTCAATCCTCAACGGGCGAGGATCGCGGGTCGGGTAGGACTGGATCGCGACAATGGCCTTTTTCTCGTCATCGGTCAGATCGCGGGTCGCTCGAAACCGCCATTCCGGGTTGGAGGTGAGGATCACCACGCCACTCTGATCGGTCAGTAACAGCTGCTCGGGGGTCTTGCCCCACAGGGTTTCGGTGTGGTCCAGATCGACCTTGACCACCAGCACGCCGATCACCCGCTCGCCATCGCGTACCGGCCCGGCAAAGAAGTAGCCCCGCTTGGCCGAGGTGGTGCCCAGACCGAAGAAACGGCCGGTTCTGCCCGCCAGCGCATCGATGAAGTACGGACGAAACGAGAAGTTGCGGCCAATGAAGCTGTCTTTATGCTCTGAATTGGAAGCGGCAAGGGTCAGGCCGTTGGCGTCCATCAGGTACATGACATCGGCGCCGGTCTGGCGCGTTATGTCACTGAGCAGGCGATTGGCGTTTTTCAGCGTCTCGCTGTCATGCGGTGCAACCAGTGCGCCGCGCAAGGCTGGCAGGTCGCCGAGAATCTGCGGCAGGGTTTCATAACGGTGCAGGGTGCCGAGCAGGTTGGCGACGTACAGGTCCAGGGTCTGGCGATTCTGATTGGCCAATACGCTGCGGTAATAACGCTCGGCCAGATGCTCCAGCGGCCACAATAACGGCGCCAGGCACAGCGCCAGCAGGGCAAGGCTGCGCCAGCGTGGGCGGGGCGGCAGAGCGGGAGTCATGGTCATCGATTGGCCGTCGCCGAGTGATTGACGATGCCTGTCGGCGAGAAGGCCGGTGCAGGCAACAGAAACACCCGGTCGATCCTGACGTGGGCATCAGGCGCGTATTATGCCCGCCGCCGACGTGTCAGGCACCCGGACATTGCGCCGAGGTGCCTGTGGTCATCGGTTCAGGAAAACAGATCGGCGTCTTTCAGGCTTTTGCCTTGCTGATCCTTGGCTGACAGGCTGGGCTCGCCGTTGAACTGCCAGTCGATCGCCAGGTCCGGGTCGTTCCAGGCGATACAGCGCTCGGCCGAAGGCGTGTAGTAGTCGGTGGTCTTGTAAAGGAACTCGGCATGCTCGCTGAGCACCACGAAACCATGCGCAAACCCTTCCGGAACCCACAACTGACGGGCGTTTTCAGCGGACAGCTCGACGCCGACCCACCGCCCGAAGTTCGGCGAAGTGCGGCGGATGTCCACAGCCACATCCAGCACTTTGCCGACAGTGACGCGCACCAGCTTGCCCTGCGCGTTTTCGATCTGATAATGCAGGCCGCGCAGTACGCCTCGTTGCGAGCGCGAGTGATTGTCCTGTACAAACTGCCGGGTCAGGCCAGTGGCTTCCTGAAAGGCCCTTGCGTTGAAGCTTTCATAGAAGAAGCCTCGTTCATCACCGAATACCTTGGGCTCCAGAATCAGGACTTCCGGCAGTTGTGTGGCTACTACGTTCACGTGACTTCCCCTGCAATCTTCAATAAATAGTGGCTGTTCGACAGTTTGCACTCAGGCGTGCCGGTCGAAAAGTGCGGCGCTCAGGCAATCAGGTCTTTCGGGTCAGTAAAACCCAATCGCTGGCCCTGATAACTGCCGTCCTGAACCCGGCGGCACCAGTCCAGGTTGTCCAGGTACCACTGCACGGTCTTGCGCAGCCCGGACTCGAAGGTTTCTTCAGGCGTCCAGCCCAACTCGTTGTCGATCTTGCTGGCATCAATGGCGTAGCGCTGATCGTGGCCCGGCCGATCAACCACATAGGTGATCAGGTCGCTGTAATGCTGCACGCCGTCCGGATGCTGCGGGGCGAGCTCGTCGAGCAGTGAGCAGATGCCACGCACCACGTCGATGTTCTTCTGCTCGTTATGGCCACCAATGTTGTACGTCTCACCGACTTCGCCCTCGGTCACGACCTTGAGCAGCGCCCGCGCGTGGTCTTCGACGTACAGCCAGTCGCGCACTTGCAGGCCGTTGCCGTATACCGGCAGTGGCTTGCCCGCCAGCGCGTTGAGAATCACCAGCGGGATGAGCTTTTCGGGGAAGTGGAACGGTCCGTAATTGTTGGAACAGTTGGTCACCACCACCGGCAGGCCATAAGTGCGATGCCAGGCGCGAACCAGGTGGTCGGACGCAGCCTTGCTCGCGGAGTAAGGCGAGCTGGGCGCATAGGGCGTGGTTTCAGTGAACAGATCATCGACACCGTGCAGGTCGCCATACACTTCGTCGGTGGAAATATGGTGAAAGCGGAACGCCTGACGCTCGACGTCCGGCAGCTTCAGCCAATAGGCGCGCGTGGCCTCCAGCAGGCTGTAAGTGCCGACGATGTTGGTCTGCACAAACTCGGCCGGGCCATCGATGGAGCGGTCGACGTGGGACTCGGCCGCCAGGTGCATGATCGCCTGGGGCGCGAACCGCTCCAACACTGCGCTGACCTTGGCTTGATCGCAAATATCGGCCTGCACGAATTCATAACGCGTGTTGCTCGCAATCGACTGCAGCGACTCAAGGTTGCCGGCGTAGGTCAATTTGTCGAAGTTCAGCACGTCGTGTTCGGTGTTGTTTATCAGATGGCGGATCAGTGCGGAGCCGATGAAGCCCGCGCCCCCAGTGACGAGTATTCGCATGAACTGACCTTCTTGTGTGTTCTGGAAGTAGTGCAGCATAGCGCTTGAGCGCGTATGACAGGATGAGGTCATTAAACCTGAGCACTCGAACGAATAAAACTCAGCCGATTTTCGATCTGAATCAATCGGCCTGATTGCTATAGTCGCCCGGCTGCCTATAAAGCCCTGCTCGCCGAGCCGGGGCCTGACAACATGATCGAGGTTTCCTCAATGCCGCTCGCCACGCTCATCCGCCGCTCCAGTCTGCCGTGCCCCGAAGTGAGCGTGGATCAGGCGCTGCAACTGCTTGCGCAGCATTACGGCCTGAGCGGCACGCTGAAAACGCTGGGTAGCCAGCAAGATCGTAATTTTTTGCTTGAAACCGACAAGCGGCGTTACGTGCTGAAAATCTGCCACGGGGCGTATTCGACCCGCGAGTTAATGGCCCAGCACGCGGCATTGCAACACCTGGCCAGCCACCGCGCAGTCAGTGTGCCCGGCGTGATACGCGCCAATGACACCGAGCCGCTGTTGTCCGTCGATGTCGACGGGCAGGCGGTGCACGTACGCTTGCTGGAATTTATCGACGGGCAGTCGCTGGGGCATGTCGGGCACCTGAGCCATGACATCGTGGTCGGGCTGGGCGAGTTGTGCGCCCGCGTTGATCTGGCGCTGGCCGATTTCGAGCATCCTGGCCTGGAGCGCATCCTGCAATGGGACCCGCGCCATGCTCAGGCGCTGATCAAGCACCTGTTGCCCGTCATCAAGGACGCCGATGCCCGTGCCTGCGTGATTGAAGCGGGCGAGCAGGCTCATCGTCGCCTGTTGCCGTTGATCCCTTCACTGCCGATACAGGCGGTGCACCTGGATATCACCGAGCACAACGTGGTCTGGCTGCGTGATTCGCAGCGCCAGTGGCAAATGCAGGGGCTGATCGACTTCGGCGATCTGGTGAGCACCTGGCGAGTGGCTGACCTTTCGGTAACCTGCGCGGCGCTGTTGCACCATGCCGAGGGCGATCCGTTGTACATCCTGCCGGCCATTCGCGCCTACCACGCGCTCAATCCGTTGAAGCGCGAAGAGTTACAGGCGCTCTGGCCGCTGATCGTGGCGCGTTCTGCGGTGCTGGTACTCAGCAGCGAACAGCAGGCCAGCGTCGAGCCAGGCAACGCTTACATTCAGGCCAACCTTGCTGGCGAATGGAACATCTTCGACGTTGCGACTTCAGTGCCGATGGCCCTGATGGAAGCGGCGATTCTGCAGGCGGCAGGGGTAGATCTCCCGTCTGTCGATCAGCCCGTCTACCAGCCGCTGTTGCCCGGTCTGCCGGGGCTCACGCCGACAGTGGTTGATCTGGGCGTGCTCAGTGAACACTTCGTTGCAGGCAACTGGGAGCAGGGCGGTATCGATGAATACCTGCTCTCGCAAGCGGCCGGTGACGATGGCCTGGCGGCCAGTCGTTTCGGCGAGTATCGGCTGTCGCGCACCTTGCCTGACTGCGCGAAAGAGCCCGAGACGTTCGCCTTGCACGTTGAACTGCACGTGCCCGCCGGCACCGCTGTGCATGCTCCCTTCAGCGGCACTTTACGACTGACGGCAGATGCGGCATTGCTGCTGGTCGGTGACGCAATAAGCCTGAAGCTGTGGGGCGTTTTGCCGGATGCTTCGTTGGCGGATCACGTGTCAGCAGGCACGTTGATCGGGCAGGGCGGCGGTTCGCTGTTGCTGCAACTGTGCACCGCGCCAGACCTCAGCCCGCCACTTTTCACCACGCCATCCTGGGCGGCCGCCTGGCGCAGGTTCTGCCCATCGCCTTCAATGCTGCTCGGCTTTGACTGCGACGCGCCGGCGCTTGCAGACCCCGCGCAGTTGCTGGCGCGCCGTGATGCCAGCTTCGCCCGCTCGCAAAAACACTACTATCAGGCGCCGCCGCAGATCGAGCGCGGCTGGCGCAATCACCTGATCGACATGCAGGGCCGTTCCTATCTGGATATGCTCAATAACGTCGCGGTCCTCGGCCACGGCCACCCGCGCATGGCTTATGAAGCGGCGCGGCAGTGGTCGCTGCTCAACACCAATTCGCGCTTTCACTATGCGGCGATTGCCGAGTTTTCCGAGCGCCTGCTCAAACTTGCGCCCGACGGCATGGACCGGGTTTTTCTGGTCAACAGCGGCACCGAGGCCAACGATCTGGCGATCAGGCTGGCCTGGGCCTACAGCGGCGGGCGCGACATGCTCAGCGTGCTGGAGGCTTATCATGGCTGGTCAGTGGCAACCGATGCCATTTCCACGTCAATCGCCGACAATCCGCAGGCGCTCAGCACCCGTCCCGACTGGGTGCACCCGGTCACTGCGCCCAACACTTATCGCGGGCCGTACCGTGGCGCAGACAGCGCGCCGGAGTACGTGCGCAGTGTCGATCAGGTGCTGGCAGCGCTCGCCGAACAGCAGCGCCAGGTGGCGGGTTTTATCTGTGAGCCGGTGTATGGCAATGCGGGCGGCATCTCGTTGCCGGCGGGCTATCTGCAGCAGGTGTATCAAAAGGTTCGCGCGGTGGGTGGCGTGTGCATTGCAGATGAAGTGCAGGTGGGCTATGGCCGCCTGGGTCATTACTTCTGGGGCTTTGAAGAGCAGGGTGTGGTCCCGGACATCATCAGTATGGCCAAGGGCATGGGCAACGGCCACCCGCTGGGCGCGGTCATTACCCGTCGTGAGATTGCCGAAGCGCTGGAGGCTGAAGGCTACTTCTTCTCGTCATCTGGCGGCAGCCCGGTCAGTTGCCGAATCGGCATGGCGGTGCTGGAGGTCATGGAGGAAGAAAAACTGTGGGACAACGCGCGGATTGTCGGCGACCACTTCAAGGCACGCCTGCAAGCACTGACCGATAAACATCCGCTGGTGGGCGCGGTGCATGGCATGGGGTTTTATCTGGGCGTTGAGTTGGTCCGCGACCGCCAGACCCTGGAACCCGCCACAGAAGAAACCGCGCAACTCTGCGAGCGCTTGCGTGAGCTGGGCATCTTCATGCAGCCGACCGGCGACCACCTGAACATCCTGAAAATCAAACCGCCGATGTGCACCACTCGCCAGAGTGTGGATTTTTTCGTCGATAACGTGTCGAAGGTGCTGTACGAACTGGAATAGAGGACGCAGAGCGTCCAGAACGGCATACCCACGCGGAGCATGGGCACGATAGGTGGCGCCCGGACGTCCATCGTTCCACAGCGTGGGAATGCCGTTCGTGACGCTCCGCGTCATACCCAGCTCGCAGGAATAGGCACAGTCATGAAATATAATCAGATTAATATCGGCAAAAATAACAAAATACCGTGCTATCGCTGAATTTTTCGCTTTTAATACCGATTTTTATCCGCTATAAAGACCCCCCATAATCGTCATCGCCCGTCTGCTATGGTGATAAGTCCTTTGCATCCGCCCCTGGAGATATTTTCATGAGCCGTATCGTTTCTGTCGCTGCTACCCAGATGGCCTGTTCCTGGGATCTGGAAGCCAACATCGAAACCGCTGAAAAGCTGGTGCGTGAAGCTGCCGCCAAGGGCGCACAGATCATCCTGATTCAGGAACTGTTCGAAACCCCGTACTTCTGCCAGAAGCCGAACGCGGACTATCTGCAGTTGGCGACTACGCTGGATTCCAACGTTGCGATCAAGCATTTCCAGAAAATCGCCAAAGAGCTGCAAGTCGTGCTGCCGATCAGCTTCTTTGAGCTGGCGGGGCGTGCGCGTTTCAACACCATTGCGATCATCGACGCAGACGGCACCAACCTGGGCATCTACCGCAAGAGCCACATACCGGATGGCCCCGGCTACCACGAAAAGTACTACTTCAACCCAGGCGATACCGGCTTCAAGGTCTGGCAGACCCGTTACGCGAAAATCGGCGTCGGCATCTGCTGGGACCAGTGGTTCCCGGAATGCGCGCGCAGCATGGCGTTGCAGGGCGCAGAAATCCTGTTCTACCCGACCGCCATTGGCAGCGAGCCGCATGACAAGACCATCAGCTCCCGCGACCACTGGCAGCGTGTGCAACAAGGCCATGCCGGCGCGAACCTGATGCCGCTGATTGCCAGCAACCGCATCGGCAACGAAGAGCAGGACGGCTACGACATCACCTTCTATGGCTCGTCGTTCATCGCCAACCAGTTCGGTGAGAAAGTCGCCGAGCTCAATGAAACCGAAGAAGGCGTGCTGGTTCACAGCTTCGACCTGGACGAGCTGGAGCACATTCGTAGCGCCTGGGGCACGTTCCGTGATCGCCGTCCGAACCTGTACGGCGCGGTCAAGACCCTCGACGGTTCGCTGGAGTCCTGATCGCCATGACCACGCTCAACAGCACGCCACGCGCCGACGGTTTTCACATGCCTGCCGAATGGGCACCGCAAACCCAGGTCTGGATGGTCTGGCCCGAGCGCCCGGACAACTGGCGCCTGGGTGGCAAGCCCGCCCAGGCCGCCCACGTTGCCATCGCCAAGGCCATCGCCCGCTTCGAGCCGGTCACGGTGGCAGTGTCTGCTGCGCAGTACGACAACGCCCGTGCGCGGCTGGACATGCCCAACATTCGCGTCGTGGAAATGAGCAGCAACGATGCCTGGGTGCGCGACAGCGGCCCGACCTTCGTCATCAATGACCGTGGCGAACTGCGTGGCGTGAACTGGGAGTTCAATGCCTGGGGCGGCTTCGATGGCGGCTTGTACGCGCCGTGGAATCTGGACTCGCAAGTGGGCAGCAAGGTGCTGGAAATCGAGCGTTGCCCACGTTATGCCACCCAAGGCTTCGTGCTGGAAGGCGGCTCGATCCATGTGGATGGCGAAGGCACACTGATCACCACTGAAGAGTGCTTGCTCAATCGCAACCGCAATCCGCACCTGACCCGCGAACAGATCGAAGCGGTACTGAGCGACTACCTGGCTGTGGATAAGATCATCTGGCTGCCGGATGGCTTGTTCAACGACGAAACCGACGGGCATGTGGATAACTTCTGCTGCTATATCCGTCCGGGCGAAGTGTTACTGGCCTGGACCGATGATCCCGAAGACCCCAACTACCCACGCTGCCATGCCGCGTTGAGTATTTTGGAAAACAGCCGTGATGCGCAGGGTCGTGCGTTTATCGTTCATAAAATGCCGATTCCCGGCCCATTGTTCGCGACAGAAGAAGAATGCGCAGGCGTCGATCAGGTGCACGGCAGCCAGGAACGCAACCCATCGGTGCGCCTGGCCGGCTCCTATGTGAATTTTCTGATCGTCAACGGCGGCATTATCGCGCCGAGTTTCGATGATCCGATGGACGAAAAGGCCCGTGAAATTCTGCAAAAGCTGTTTCCGGAGCACGAAGTGGTGATGGCACCAGGCCGGGAGCTGCTGCTCGGCGGGGGCAATATTCACTGCCTGACGCAGCAACAGCCAGCCCCTTTCAAGGCCTAGTGCTTCATGACTAGTTGTATCTGACAGCAACTGGTTGGTCCCGATCTTGCTCTATCAAGCTCATCATCTGATGGGCTTTTTTTCGTTATCTTATAACTACATTTCACGCAGGCTCAGTGGAAATTGTTGTAAATCCGATTGGCGAAAAACCGTTTCATTAGCTTGACTGTCACACGGCGGCAGTAGATTTAGCCCCTCATGAATCAAGAGGTTTTCGTTATGAACGCAGGTATGAACCAGCAGTATGTTCGTGGTTTCTCTGCTTCTCCCAGTAACGAGGCCCGCCAGTTGATGGCGGATTGGTTAAGGACAACCAGGCCTGCGAAACCAAGACCGGATGTGCGCGCGATGCTGTTGCGGCGCTACCCGGCAGGACTGTTCAACGATGCTGAATTTGAAGCATTGCTCCGCGTTCTGACTGACTAGACAACACTCAGGCCGAACGCTCTGGCTCGGCCATCTGCGCGTTTGACACCTTCAGGCACCGGGACTAGGATTCGCGCCCCACTGCCTGTGGCCAGACCCCCTGTACGTGCATCAGTAGTCCACTGCGATTCTCGTGCGGCTCTCTATACTGCTTGTTCAGAGGCTGGAAGCCAGGACGGCCATTGGCCGTCGCCACAGCGCGTGTCAATTCGCAGAAAAGGAAGACAGGATGCTAACCAAACGTATGGGCATGCTCGCTTTGGGCATCATCAGTGCCAGTCAGGCCATGGCCGAAGGGCAGGCAGATTCAAAGGGTTTTGTTGAGGACAGCAGGCTGACCGTCAACCTGCGTAACGCCTACATCAATCGCGATTATAAAAACGACCGGGAAGACAAGTCCGAATGGGGCCAGGCTTTCATGGGCACCTTCGCGTCCGGTTTCACTCAAGGCACGGTTGGCGTGGGCGTCGATGCCTTTGCGCTGTACGGCATTCGCCTGGATGGCGGCAAGGGCCGCAGTGGCAACGGCGGTATCGATTTCTTCAAGCAGGGCGACAGTGGCGCAGCGGCCGATGACCTGTCTCGGGCAGGTGCAGCGGTGAAGGCGCGCTTCTCGAAGACCGTCATCAAATACGGCGACCAGATGCCGCAATTGCCGGTGCTGAGTTACGACAATTCCCGTCTGCTGCCAGAAAGCTACACCGGCACCATGATCACCTCGAAAGAGATCGACGGGCTTGAAGTGGTTGCAGGACGTTTCACCCAAGAGGCCCGTAAAAGCGCCGAAGGTCGCGACAGCGGTGATCTGAAAAGCATCAACGTCTACGGTGCCAGCTACAAATTCACCGATGAGTTCAGCGCTGCGTTCTACGCTTCCGACAACGAAGACGTGCTCAAGAAGCAGTACGTCAACCTGAACTACGTCTTTGCCCTGCCGCAAGACCAGTCGCTGACCTTCGACTTCAACGGCTACAAGACCAAGCTGGATAAAGACTTCACCACCAGCGATGCGCGTGACAACAAAATCTGGAGCCTGGCAGCGACCTGGGCCGTCGGCATCCACTCCTTCACCCTGGCGCACCAGCGCAGCACCGGTGACATGGGCTACGCCTACGGCGGCTATCGCAACGACGGTGGTTTTGGCGACGGCGGCAACACCATCTACCTTGCCAACTCCTACTGGTCCGACTTCAACGGCAAGGACGAGCGCTCGTGGCAAGCAGCCTACGGCGTGGACTTGTCCAGCGTCGTCATGCCTGGCCTGAGCTACAAGGCTGCCTACGTGCGCGGCGACAACATCGACGATGGCACCGCTGGCAGCGGCGACGGCACCGAGCGCGAGATCTTCAGCCAACTGACCTACGTGGTTCAAAGCGGCCCGGCCAAAGACCTTTCGATTCGCCTGCGCAACTCGTTCCTGCGCGTCTCCGATGATGCACAGGCCTACAACAGCGAAGGCAACGAAACGCGCATTTTCGTTGATTATCCGATTAACGTTTTTTGATCTGAGGGCGGCGGCGTGGCACAGAGCGTCGCCTATCACTCAATCCGCAATCAACTGCACGAACACTGCGAAGCTGCCAAGGAATATCCAGAAAAAACTGAACAGCCAAGGGCTGCGCTTGGAGAACAACAAGGACTTTTTTGGCCCGGTTTCGCTGGACTCCCAGTCGCTGAATAACGGTGAGTCGTCGTAGGTCAGCCCGATGACAGGCTCGCTGAGCAGCAACTGAGACTGTTTGTGATGCCAGTGCTGAATGATGTCGCATGCCGCCCGAATGCCTGGCCAGGCGAACAACGTACTGAGCAGCCCCAGCAAGGCCAGCATCGGCGGCACCACCAGCGTGAACATCGCGCCCCATTCTGTGTTCATGTTCGCCATCGACGATGCGTAGGCAATTACCAGAAATGACTGCGCCGACAAATAAGCGTTGGTGCGGTTGGACAGGTTAGTGGTTTCGTAATGAATTTCGCGTCGATAGAAATCCAGCCGTTCCTTGGGCGAGCCAAATAATTTGACCTGCTGCTCATCCACCACATGCTGAGGTGTCTGATCCGTAATGATTCTGGGCACTGGGCTTACCGATGTGTAAAAGATGCTGGATAGACCCCCATCTGCATCAAGCGGTTCGACTTAAAACCCCGGCATAAGGGACCGTTCATCCTGTGAGCACTGTTCGACGCAAAGGGACATCGCCATGACCATTCCTGAAAAACCTACCAGCAGCAACCAGCGAGATCGCCTGAAGAACCTGGGAAAAGCCGTTCGCAAGCGACTCGACGAACAGTGAATGCCTGGCCGGTGAGGTCGGCCAGCAGAACTCAAAGCAGGCACAGAGCTCATTTTCTGGTGAAAGTGACTCCAGAATCGGGTGTCTGACATCAAGCTTTTGATACTGGAGCAAATAGAGTGCAGCAGATCTTGAAAAATGCTTCCGAAGTCACGCTAACAACCGTTCAGCCTGAAGACTTTGAAGCCCTCGTTGCACTGCGTATCGAAGCCATGCGCGAAAGCCTCGAGCGCGTTGGCCGGTTCGATCCGGTGCGCGCTCGAGAGCGTTTTCGTGAAGGCTTCTCGGCGCCGGATACCCGCTACATCGAAGTCGCCGACAACAGGGTCGGCTTCGTCGTCGTCAAGGCGCTCGCCGATGGTCTGGTGCTGGACCACCTGTACATCAAACCCGATGCGCAAGGGCAGGGCACAGGCTCTGCGGTGCTTCGCCAAGTGTTCGCCGAAGCGGACGCAACTTCGTCGACATTACGAGTCGGCGCGCTGAAAGAAAGCGACTCAAACCGTTTCTACCTCCGCCACGGTTTTCAGCTCGTTGAAAGCGGCGAGTTCGATAACTACTACGTCCGCCCCAACGCCTGATGAGTCGCTGACAGGGTGTGATCAACCTGCCGTGGCGGCCTTTTCGGCTGCACGGGCGGCATCGAAAGCGACCAGTGGGCGTGAAAATTTATAAGTGAGCTGTGCGCCTGCTTGCAAAGACAAATGTTTTTTGTCAGTGTAAAGACCAATGTCATTACAATCGGAGGCCGTACTGATGGCGTCTATTAATGTTCGTATCGACGACGATCTCAAAGCGCGTGCTTATCTCGAGCTTGAAAAGCTTGGCGTCACTCCTTCGGAATTGCTGCGTCAAACCCTGCAGTATGTGGCAGAGCGCGGCCAGCTACCGTTCAAGACCGTACTGATGACCGAGGAAGACGAAGCGTTGCTTGCAACAGTGCGCGAGCGCCTTGCGGCTCCGCAACGGGTCAAGGTTTCACTGGATGACTTATAGCCTCGAGTTTGATGCGCGAGCTCTGAAGGAATGGGACAAATTAGGGGATACCGTGCGTCAGCAGCTCAAGAAAAAGCTGGCTACGATTCTGGTTGCACCGCGCGTTGAAGCAAATCGTCTGCATGCGTTGCCCGACTGCTACAAAATCAAACTGCGCAGCAGCGGCTATCGGCTGGTTTATCAGGTTATTGACCAAGAGGTTGTGGTCTTCGTGGTTGCTGTGGACAAGCGTGAGCGAGATGAGGTTTACCGTAAGGCGGCTGATCGGTTGAGTGGGTAAATGAGGGCCGGGTTACTGCGTACCGAATGAAAACACACACGTTGCTTAGCCCGCCGTCAGCTCTGGTGCGCAGGCTAATGCAACCCATCGACTGCGGGTGGGCACGCTGAAAGAAAGCGACTCAAACCGTTTCTACCTCCGCCACGGTTTTCAGCTCGCTGAAAGCGGCGAGTTCGATAACTACTACGTCCGCCCCAACGCCTGATGAGTCGCTGACAGGGTGTGATCAACCTGCCGTGGCGGCCTTTTCGGCTGTACGGGCGGCAAGCATCGCGGCTTCCGATTCCTTGGTGTGCAGCTCACCTTTGTAAGCCAGTTGGTTGAAGAACATACCGTCTACCTGCTCCTTGGACGGCGTCGATCCCTTGGGGATAAACAATGCGCCCAGATCCAGCGAATTGGCGAAGTTCTCCTTGGTCAGGTTGTACCGCCCCAGATAACTGCCGCTCCAGGGCGAGTCGGCATCGACCAGGTCGATAGCCGTCTCCCGATAAGTGGCGGCTGCCGCTTTCAAGCCACTGGATGCATTCAACAGCGAGTTCAGCTGCTCCGTGTCCGCCTGGCTTAATTCACCGGAACTGTTGGTCGCTTTCAAATTGCCGTCGGCCTCGATCGTGAAGCCGAACTTCTTGCTCGCAAGATCCGGATACACCGACGCCAGTGTCGATTTGAATGATTCATACGACGTCTTCAACGCCTCTGTCGAGTTACTGTGTTGCGCCGCCATCTTCGGAAAGTCAGGCGACTGCGAGCGACCGATCCAGGTTTCGATCACGACCACAGGTTCAGTCGTCGCAGGGGCTTCTGTGCTCGGGTGATAAACGACTGCGGGCGTATTGGCGGCGGCGTTCTTCAGCGCTTCTTTCTGCGCGTCGGTAAGCGGCTGCGGAGTGAGTGTCACGCCAGAATGGGGAAGAGTGACAGTTGGAGAGGTGTTATTGCCGGGTGTGAGTGAGATAACCATTTCATCGATCCATGATTGCGGGGTGTAGGCAGGATATCGACGGGGTTTGGGGGAGCTTTAGTAACGGCTGCTCAGGCCAATCCATTCAAGATGTTTCGAGTAAACGACTAACGAGCGATACTGATGCTCTATCTGACCAGATCGGGAATGACGATACGAAGTGCTATTCAGTCTGGCCAGAAAGGGATTAGCCCGCGCTTGGACACGAAAAAAAAGCCCTTGGGGCTCGTCAGGCGATGGAGAGAAGGGCATCTTGTAAGTGGCATAAAAGAAGCGGCAATGGCAGTCGTCAACCACTATGGCCAGACGGCGAAAAGACCAGGCAATCAACACATAACCTTACGAGGGGTAACCATGCAGTTGACCAACGAAACCATGGCCAAACACGCCTTTCTGAAAGGCATGTATCAGGACGAGTATTTCCCTGACGCCGTTGTAAAAATGTGCGAAGACGTGCTGGTCAATCTGTGTCACGAAATCGAGCAGCAAAAGCCTTCCGGCCTGACCGCACTGTATGCCCTGACCCACAAGGCGACAGAGCAAATCAACGACCTGGAGGAAGTGTTTGAAGAAAACGGCAGCGAAATCGAGACCTTCGCCCGCGAAACCATTGGTGAGGACTTCATACGAATAGCAGACGCTTATGGTTTCCCCGATGCAGACATCGAGGAGCTGATCGCTCCGCGTGAGTGGTGATCAACGTTCTTGACGCCCCGAGACACTGATTTTCAGCAGCGCAAACTCAGCCTTCTACTACGCACGAGCCCTCGTTAATGAAGCACGTCAGGCTAATTCGTCACGGTGAAAGTGCCGCCAATGCAGGCCAATCCAGCGTGGATCACGCAACTATCCCTCTCACGCTGAAGGGTGTCGAGCAAGCGCAGTCAGTGGCCCGGTCATTCACGCATGCTCCGGCCTTGATCGTCGCCTCGCCGTTCTCACGAGCGCAGGCAACGGCGATGGCCACCGTATCTACCTTTCCTGCCACCCCATTTGAAACCTGGCCCATTCAGGAATTCACCTACCTCGAACCCGCACGGTGTACCAACACCACCGTTGCGCAGAGACGGGGTTGGGTCGAAGCCTATTGGGCGAGGTCAGACCCGGCGTTTACGGAAGGCGCAGGCGCTGAGTCTTTTCTGGAATTTATTGCCAGGGCTCAGTCTTTACTGGTTCGACTTGCAGAGCACCCTGCCCAGTACATCGCAGTGTTTTCGCACGGGCAGTTCATCAATGCCGTCGCCTGGCTGATAGAGCGCACGCCGCAGCGCATTGATGGGCGAGCAATGGCCGACTGGCGTGAGTATGAAATCACGAACCCTGTGCCCAATGGCTGTGGCTATGTGCTTTCCAGGCACCCAGACGATGCCGGCTGGAGAGTGAGATAAGACGGTCAGACGGCCTGTATGTTGTGATCCGCCCCATTGGCCTCCTCACTCACCTTTCATGGTTGGACTGCCGCCGCCAGCTTCGACGCCTCGGCCAGCGCCGCAGTGAAATTAGCCTCCGCCGTCGCAGGATCTGCGAGCGTTGCTTCCGACAGCACCGCGCCGATGGTCGGGATCCCCACCATCCGTGCCCAGGTTTTGAGGTAGGCGACTTGATGGTCATACGCTTCGGTGGGGAAATCTTCCCCAAGTGCTACCCCGCGAGAGGCGAACACCACCACGTTCTTGCCCTTGAGCAGGCCGCGCATGCCTTGGGCATCAAACTCGAACAGCACACCGCGCTGCGAGACTGAGTCAATCAAATGCTTGAGGCGGTAGGGAACACCGAAATTCCACATCGGCACACTGAACAGGATGACGTCGGCTCGGTGGAAACGCTCACCCAGCGCATGGATCTGCTTCCATACCGCCTGCTGCTCGTCGCTCATTTGCACACCTTGAAGGTCGGCGTATTTGGCCTCCAGAGCAGGGCCGTCGAAGGGCAACAGATCAGTCGTCCACACGTCCAGAACATCCACGGTGGATTCAGGATGAAGCGAGGTCAGCGTCTCAAGGTAGCGCGAGGCCAGTTTCAGCGAAACGGAGCGCTCTCCACGAGGAGAGCTGGCGATATGAAGAATATGCATCGAGTTGATTCCTGTTGGGTGCACCCGGGGGAGTTACTCAATTTAGTCTACTCGCTGAAGGCCAGTGTTCCGTACGGCGGGTGGCTTGAGAGGATTAGATTGCAGTATTGGCCGTAACGTACTGTCAAGCGTCTCTATGCCAGGAGAATTGTTCACCAAGGCTTCTGGGTGGCAAAGGCCTGGTCTAGCAAATGTGGATGACTACCTTCCTTGGCTTTTAGGTACTGTTGAATCGATAGCTGAGCAGCGTTCATGGTTGTCCGTCGCTTTCCTGATGCTCCAGATAACGACAGATTTGGGGGGGGAGTTTTATCGTTATTTTGAGTTCACAGTGACATCTACCGTTTTCTGCGGGCAGCACGCGGCAACCGGGTTATTAGCCCGTTGCGCGTATAGCCTGCAAAAAGAAGCGTTTAAATCAATTAACGGTTTTGATACGGCCGATCAAAGAGCCCGCTTCAAAGTAAGTACCCGCTGGTTGGGTAATATTAACGTCGCCAGCACAAGGGGCCAGAACCGAAGTTTCCATTTTCATCGCTTCTACCACGGCGATAACTTGCCCGGCGCTGACCGACTCGCCGTCTTCGACGACCCAGGTATGCAGGTTGCCCGCTACCGGTGTCAGTACCGCCTGAGGATCAACCGCTTCGCTTGGAGCCGCGCTTTCGCTGGCAGGGCCTGCTGCGTTCAGGCTCATGCCGCGCAACAATGCTGCAGGCAGGCCCAGTTCGTGGCGCTTGCCGTCAATTTCGACGAAGGTGCGCAGTACTTCTGGGTTCCCCGACTGGGCGTTGCGTGGGGCGATGGTGATCTGTTCGGCGAAGTCGGTCTCGATCCAGCGGGTGTGCACGCCGAATCGGACAGCGCTGGTGAAGTCGGCATGGTCCATCACGGCCCGGTGGAACGGCAGCACTGAGGCGATGCCTTCGATGTTGAATTCCGCCAGGGCGCGACGGGCGCGGGTTATCGCCTGCTCACGAGTTGCACCGGTGACAATCAGCTTGGCCATCATCGAATCGAAGGTGCTCGGCACGCTGGAACCGCTGACCACGCCGCTGTCCAGGCGCACGCCGGGGCCAGAGGGCGGCAGGAATTCTGTGATTTGCCCGGGGGTGGGCAAAAAGCCTTTGCCTGCGTCTTCGGCGTTGATACGAAATTCGAAACTGTGGCCGCGTGGCGTCGGGGTTTCGCTGAACGACAACGGCAGGCCGTCGGCGATACGCAGTTGCTCGATCACCAGGTCGATGCCGGTGGTTTCTTCTGTCACCGGGTGCTCGACCTGCAAGCGCGTGTTGACCTCAAGGAACGACAGGGTGCCGTCCTGGCTGAGCAGGAACTCCACGGTGCCCGCACCAACGTAGCCCGCCTTGGCGCAGATGTCCTGAGCCGACTGGTGAATGCGCGCGCGCTGTTCTTCGCTGATGAACGGTGCTGGCGCTTCTTCCACCAGCTTCTGGTTACGGCGTTGCAGGGAGCAATCGCGTGTACCGACAACCACGACCTTGCCGTGTTTGTCGGCCAGGATCTGGGCTTCGATGTGGCGTGGGCGGTCGAGGAACTGTTCAACAAAACATTCGCCACGCCCGAAAGCGGCTTCGGCTTCGCGCACGGCGGAAGCGAACATTTCGGCGACTTCATCAAGACGCCAAGCCACTTTCATCCCGCGCCCGCCACCGCCGAAAGCGGCTTTGATGGCGATCGGCAAACCGTGCTGCTCGGCAAAGGCCAGCACTTGGGCGGCGCTTTCGACCGGGCCGGGTGTGCCGGCAACCAATGGCGCGCCGACCAGATGAGCCAGTTTGCGCGCCTCGACCTTGTCGCCCAGCACATCGATGGTCTCGGGGTTGGGGCCAACCCAGATCAGACCGGCGTTGATCACCGCCCGGGCGAAGTCTGCCCGCTCAGACAGAAAGCCATAGCCCGGGTGCACGGCGTCTGCCCCGCTGCGTTTGGCGACAGCTAGCAGCTTTTCGATGTCCAGATAGGTCTCGGCAGGGCGTTGGCCGTTCAGAGAATAAGCTTCGTCGGCCTGGCGCACGTGCAGCGCGTCAATGTCGGCGTCGGCGTAGACGGCAACCGACTGCACACCGTAGTCGCGGCAAGCGCGAGCGATGCGGACGGCGATTTCACCACGGTTGGCGATCAATAATTTTTTCATGAATTGTTCTTCGCATCGGCAGTTGAAAAAGAGGCTTCGGTGCTGGGCTGCATTTCTTCGAACGCCCCCAGCGGGTTGAAGCGAATCTGTGCATTGACCGGTATCTGTCCTGCCAAATCCAGATGGTGGCTGGCCACCGAGGCAATCACCGGATAACCACCGGTCAGTGGATGGTCGGCCAGGAACAGCACCGGTTGGCCGCTGGCTGGAACCTGGATCGCGCCAACAGAAGTACCTTCGCTGGGCAATTCCTGATGATTACTGCGCTCCAGTGGCGTATCACCGGCCAGACGGATGCCGACCCGGTTGGATTGCGAAGTGACGCGCCACAGCTGGCTGCTCAGAAGCTGGATGGCGTTTTCGGTAAACCAGTCGGTGCGCGGCCCCATCACCACATCGAGGGTGACAATGTTGGCGGTGGTCGGCAGCTCAAAGGCTGGCGCTTCGTTCAGCGATACGCTGGTGCCGTTGACCGGTGCGGTAAAACCCAGTCGGTCGCCAGCCGCCAGCGCTTCAGGACCGAGCTGCGCCAGGGTATCGGTGGACAGGCTGCCGAGCACCGGCGTGACGTCGAAACCCCCACGGATGGCCAGATAACTGCGCAAGCCGGCCTTGGGTGAGCCCAGGCTCACGCGGTCGCCCGTTTCCAGCTCGATGGGCTGATAGTTGCTGGCTTGCCATTGCAGGCCGCTGGCGCTGGTGATGGTGACTGGGGTGTGTGCGCCGGTGATGGCGATCACAGCACTGCCATGGCAACTGAAACTCAGGCCTCCAAGTACCGATTCCACGCAGGCCATGTCCGAAGGGTTGCCGACAGCGCGGTTGGCCGAGCGCAGAGCACCCAGGTCCAGAGCGCCGGAGCGGGATACGCCTTGGCCGGTCTGGCCGGGGCGGCCCATGTCCTGCAATACGCTGTGCAGGCCTGGGCTGGTGATCTCCAGATACGTTGCTGTTGTGGCGTCGGTGCGTGCTGGCGCCGAAGGTGCTGGCAGGCCACCGGCAGGCAATGGACCGGCGTCCGTGAAGCGTACTTTATAGCCAGGGCGCAGCAGGGCAGGCTCGGCGCGGCTCAGGTCCCACATCTGCAACGGCGTCACGCCGATGATCTGCCACCCACCAGGGCTGGCTTTGGGATAGACACCGCTGAAGTCGCCCGCCAACGCCACCGCACCGGCAGGGATGCGAGTGCGCGGCGTTTGCCGACGAGGCACCTGGAACCCGGCGCCGCCCGTCAGGTACGCGAAGCCCGGCGCGAAACCGCAGAACGCCACGCTGTAGTCATGAGCGGTGTGACGCTGGATGACCTCTGCGCGGCTGATATTCAGCAGCGTTGCGACTTCGTCGAGGTCTTCGCCGTTGTAATGCACCGGGATTTCCACCCGACGGTGTTCGCCCTCACGGCGCTGGCTGAGGTCCTGGCCAGCTATGCGGTTGACCAGCGCCTGACGCTCGATGGTGCTGGGGCGGAACTGGATCAATAGCGTGCGTGCGGCAGGAACGATCTCATCCACACCCGCAATTGGCTCCGCCGTCAGGGCGTCGAACAAGGCCAGGGTTTCGTCCAGATCTTTCAATTCGACGAGCAGGACGTCCAGGTTGACCGGTAGAAAGCGCACAGAGAACTCCTAGACGTGGTAAGTGCTGTCAGGCACGTCGGTGATGAACATATAGCCGGGCGAATGGGTGATGGCGAAGGGTACACCTGATGCCATGACTGCTGCCTGAGGGGTGACACCGCACGCCCAGAAAACCGGAACTTCGCCGGGCTTGATGCTAACGGCATCGCCGAAATCGGGTCGACTCAGGTCGTTGATACCCAGCCGTCCAGGCTCGCCGATGTGGACTGGAGCGCCGTGCACCGAGGGGTAGCGCCCGGAGATAGCGCTGGCCTCGGCAACGCGATCAGCCGGAATCGGACGCATCGAAACCACCATTTCGCCGTGTAACCGACCGGCAGGACGGCAGGCGCGGTTGGTGCGGTACATCGGCACATTGCAGCCATCGGTGATGTGCCGCACTTCGATGCCAGCCTCTTGCAGCGGGGTTTCAAAGGTAAAGCTGCAACCGATCAGAAACGCGACCATGTCGTCGTGTTCAGCCCAGGCCTGAGTTGCGTCGCTGACTTCTTCCGCCAGCTTGCCATCGCGCCAGATGCGGTACATCGGGATGTCGGTGCGCAGGTCCGCGCCTTCAGCCAGGAGGGTGGTCGGGCTGCCGGCGTCGCTGACATCCAGGATCGGGCAGGCTTTGGGATTGCGTTGCGCGTAGAGCAGGAAGTCGTAGGCCCAGTCGCGGGGCAGGGCGATCAGGTTGGCCTGGGTCATCCCCGGTGCAACGCCTGCCGTGGGGGTCACCAGACCGTTGCGGTAAGTGCCACGCGCCTCGCGGGCTGCGGCGATGGCGCTCTGACGGGCTCGATCAAAGGCATTCATGAGCGTTTTCCGGCAAAGGGCTGCAAAGATGCACTGGCTTGTTCCAGTACGCGGCGCAGCTCGCGGGCCATCTCTACGGCGGCGGGGCTGTCGCCATGCACACAAATCGAGTCGGCCTCTATCCTGACCAGGCTGCCATCAATGGCTTCGATGGAGCCTGACTGAACCAGACGCAACATGCGCTGGGCCACCAGCTCCGGGTCGTGAAGCACAGCCCCGGGCTCGCGCCGCGAAACCAGAGTGCCTTGTGGCGTATACGCACGATCAGCGAAGGCCTCGGCGATGCACTGCAAACCTTCGCTACGGGCCAGCTCAATCAGGGTGGAGCCCGCCAGAGCGACGAGCACCAGCGCAGGATCAATGGCGCGGATCGCCTCAATCACCGCCATCGCCTGTCTGCGGTCGTGCGCAATGGTGTTGTACAAGGCCCCGTGAGGCTTGACGTAGCGCACCGAGGTGCCAGCAGCCTTGGCCAGGCCTTGCAGCGAACCGATCTGATAAATCACGTCGGCGGTCAGTTCGTCGCTGGCCACGTCCATGTTGCGGCGGCCAAAGCCAACCTTGTCCGGGTAGGACACGTGAGCGCCAATCGTGACGTTCTTTGCGGCAGCGGCTTTCAGGGTCCGCAGGATGCCCGCCGGGTCGCCGGCGTGAAAACCACAGGCGACATTGGCGCTGGTTACGATGTCGAGCATCGCGGCATCGTCGCCCATGCTCCAGGCGCCGAAGCTTTCACCCAGGTCGCTATTTAGATCAATCGCACGCATTTGAAATAACCTCTTCGTAATCAGGCATTTTTAATCAGGCTGCGCCAATGAACGCAAAGATGGCACCTGCCGACTTGTAGGCCATGAACCACGACAGCAGGCAGGTCAGAATACCCAGCACCAGCAACCAGCGTGGATAGTGGTAGCCATCCATCAGGTCAGACCGGGCCCAGCCCACGTACATGAAGATGCTCAGGCCCAGCGGCAGGATCAACCCGTTGAAACCGCCAGCAAACACCAGCAACGCTGCCGGTGGCTTGCCCAGCACGATATAGACAGCCATGCAGATGACGATGAAAACCACGGTCGCGAGGTTACGAACGCGCTCAGTGATCTTCTTGGAGAACACCGTGATAAAGGACATCGACGTATAAGACGCGCCGATTACACTGCTGATACCCGCTGCCCACAGCACCAGACCGAACATCATCATGCCGATGTCGCCTGCCGCTGCCTGAAATGCCTGACCAGCAGGGTTCGCGCCCTTGCCAGACACATCGATAACCACTCCGCTTGCCACCACACCCAGAATAGCCAGAAACAATACGTAGCGAGCAATGCCTGTGACCAGGATGCCGGTCAGCGCTGCGCGGGATACCGCCTGAAGATTTTCTACACCCACGGTGCCGCGATCAAGCAGACGGTGAGCGCCGGCATAGGTGATGTAACCGCCTACCGTGCCGCCGACGATGGTGGTGATGGAGGCAAAGTCGATGAAGTCAGGCCATACCGACTGACGCAGGGCTTCGCCCAGCGGAGGATGGGTCGCAAAGCATGCGAACACGATCAGGCATATTTTCAGGATGCCCAGCCCCATCATGATCCGGTCCATCGCCACGCCAGCGCGATGAGACGAGAAGATCCCAATGGCAAGCAGCGCACTTAAAGCACCACCCCATTTAGGATCAAGACCGGTCAGCGCATTCAAGCCCAGACCTGCACCGGCAATGTTACCCAGCATGAACACCAGCCCACCGCACAGCACCAACACCGTCAGCAAGTAGCCACTGCCCGGAATAGCGGCGTTGGCCAGATCGGCCGCGCGCATTTTAGTCAGCGACACGATGCGCCAGACGTTCAGCTGGACGACGAAGTCAATCAGGATCGAAGCCAGAATGCCGAATGCAAACGCAGCACCCAATGTTGCCGTGAACGTAGCGGTCTGGGTCAGGAAGCCTGGCCCGATAGCAGACGTGGCCATCATGAAGACAGCGGCGACTAAAGACGCCCGCCGCGCCTTTGTGAACTCTTTTGTGGTCGTTGTCACGGCATCATTCCTACAGTGGGAGGTATCTCGACTGAGCAATGAGCATGCCAAAACTCAAGGATCACCGCTGTCATGTAGGTTGATAAAGGATTTATTGTTGAACAATCTGTTATTCATGGCTGATACAAGAGCACCAAATTGTTACCTTAAGCGCTTGCGGTGCTACCTAATGAAGCATGTTCCAGGCTTCATCCTTGTGCCACGCACTAGGCTCTGATGGAATAACCCCGCGGTTTTCCTCATCCTGGACCTCTTAATGAACGACGCCTCTCCCACCCTTCCCCGAACACTGGGAGAAACCATCACCCGAGAAATACGCAGAATGCTGGTCGAGGGCGAACTCGTGCCCGGCCAACGCCTTTCAGAAGCCGCACTGGCAGAAAACCTCGACATTTCGCGCAACACCTTGAGAGAGGCATTTCGGGTTCTGACACGCGAAGGCCTGCTCAAACACGAACCTAACCGCGGAGTGACGGTTGCAGAACCCGACATGGCCTCGATCATCGACATCTACCGGGTGCGCCGCTTCATCGAGTGCAAGGCCATCGCCCAAGCCTACCCCCAGCACCCAGGCACCCTGCACATGCGTGAGGCTGTCGAATCAGGCGTGCAGGCGCGCGAATCGAAAGACTGGGTAGCGGTCGGCACGGCTAACATGATTTTTCACAACTCAATCGTCGAACTGGCAGATAGCCCACGCCTGCTGGTGTTTTACGGGCAGATCTCGGCTGAATTGCGGCTGGCCTTCGGGTTGCTCAACGACCCCCGATTACTGCACTTGCCGTTCCTCGATATGAACGCATCGATACTTCAATGCGTTGAAGAAGGCCGAGCGGGCGACGCGACGATCATGCTGGATGCCTACCTGGTGCAATCTGAGCGAACTGTCCTGGCCGCTTACGAGCGCAGTATGAAGCGGTAGTCGCGTTGGTGGGGTACTGGGAGTACCGGTGTGTTCGCTGGTGTTTTCGTTTATGCGGGCATTGGATGTACGGGGCGCAAATAACGCTATTTTGTGGATTGATGATCCAGCTAGGGTGGAACGTAGATCCTTTTCCGGGGTGAGGAATCGTCACGGGTCGGTGCGTTGGCTGCCCACGTCCGGCCTGTGCGAAACGACCTTTGACATTCCCACGCCCAGTGCCTGGAGCACCTTGAGGATGGTCGAGAGCTTTGGGTCGCCACCAGCCGCAATAGATCTGTAAAGGTTGGGTCGGGCCAGGCCTGTGTTCTTTGAGAGGTTCCCCATACCGCCTCTCGCCTCGATCAGGCGACGGATGGCTATAAGGAAAGCGTCTTCGCCACCGTCCTCGTCGATTTCCTCCAGCGCAACAGACAGGTACTCGATGGCAAATGCTTCGTCCTCACGAAGCATGTCGAGAACGCTTTCGTCATGAGATCGCGTATGAGTGGTCATTTCTTTTTCACCTTGTGGCATTTCCATAGCGCCTTGGCTTGGTCGATGTCGTTTTGTTGCTTGTCCTTTGAGCCACCGCCCAAGAGAAAAAGTATTTTTGGCCCTGAATCGCGTAATACACGCGGAAGCGGGGAACAAAATTCAGCTTTATTTCGAAGACCCCGTCACTCACCGGTTCTGTTACGCCGAAGTGGCCAGGCGCCGCTCGGACGACTCTGGTGGTGATCGGAAATGCCGTAGCATCCTTCAAACGTCGTGGCAGGCGCAAACCACTGCCCAGCATCAAGGTCATGCATGAATTGCCCTGTGCCTGCGGTTATGCGAAACCTCCGTCACGTTGAAAAGAGGGGGTTAGATTACGTGGATCGCTGCAACTGAGTATTGTCATAACGCTGATCCTCTTTTCATACAGCGCTTTAGTTTGAAGCGCAGTACCACGCGGATAGCATAGACAAGGTCAACGGTTTTTTATCTTGTAGCCATCAATCGGAATATCTTCTGTACGCTTATATAGTGGCGCATCGCTGAAATTGATTTGTTCAAATGCTTGTGTATCCCAGCGTCCCGCTTTCAAGGCTAAATACAACATCCCCACTCTTAGCGGTATGTTTCCGCGTCTGTCTTTGGCGCGTCTGAAGGAAAAAAAGTTGTAACCCTCTTCCAAAAAATACCGATAAGGGTCGTAATCATTGAGGTCAATAGAGAATCTTTCGAAAAACTCGACCATCAGATCATTTGCATCATCGCCATCTATACCTAGGTCCCTTGCGACATCGGTCGCCAAGCTGAAGCTTTCAAATGCCTTTCTTCCAAAGCCTACGGTATCTTGGATGCAGACGACAATGCTATCCATTATTTTGTAATCAAGGGATTCGTTCATGGCTAGAAAACCTGATCTTCGGTGCTCACAATGGAGTTATAAGTTACAACTGTCTTGTAGCCTATCATTCCTAGCTCCGCAGCCGTATATGCCCAGCCTGCGACAGGGATCGCGCGTGCTATGAAAGCGCCAATGCTAGGAGTTCTGCGAATGCGCGGGGGCCGCCAACCAACTATTGATGGGGCTCTATAGCCTCCAGGGAACCGTCGATTCTTAAGTGCGCGCCTTAATAGTATAGATAGAATGGACGTATTTTTGGTTGCACCCCCGGGTTTTGTGCGTGTGGGAATTATGTTAGCTCCGGTCACGATGCCGAATGCAGCCGCAACATCACTGATTCCCAGTTCATCCATCACAGTTTCAGATGCAATTATCCATAGCAGCTGATTAGCAGTAAGTCCGCAGTCTCCGTCATAACAATATATTCTGGCCACTTATACTATCCTTATGCGTATGTGTTGTTGCTTATCTGATCCCAGCCTGCGGAAACTTGTCCGACCAGCAGTCCGGATTCTCTGCTTTGCTGCGAATAGATCATCTTGACTTTGGCATAGTCAAAGCGAATGACCTCTTCAGGAAATGAAGAGGGTGTTCCATCGAAAAGGTTTCCTGACTCAACGCCGCTGATGATTACTTCTTCAAATGTGACTTCCATGTACTTTTGTTTTTCTCCACCTGCACGGTACAGGCTCAAAATTACCTTCTTCAGATGTTGGCCAGCGCAGCAGGCTTGAAAGATTTTTGGTGTCGATGAGTCAACCAGCTTCACGATACTGAAATCACTGAGATAGACCCGGCCTACGGTTGCACCGCCCGAAGAACTGGCAGTTCTAGAAACACCTTGCGTCGCCGCCAGATTGAAGGCAGTGGCCTCAATCCAGCCCTCGTGGGCCGAGTCCCTGGATTCTCCGGCGATACCGTCAATCCAGATAAATGCGTCAAATGCCATTCCTGCTCCTTGGAAATGAATTTTACAGTTGAGGCCGAGTAACCTCCTCAGTGAAGGCTAACGTAACGAATTTCTATTTGCACCCCCCTTCAGGTTTGTCATGTGTCATGTCTTTGTCTGCCACGGTGAGTGTCTTTGCGCTTTGGGTGGCCTCAAGCGACGTCATCAGGCCAGATCGACGATGGCTCGGGCGCCAATCAAGGGGAATACGTGAGTCTTGAACCTGCTCATTACGGTTTTGGAGTGGGGTGGTGCCCACTTGGCATACAGTCCCCTGTGCCAATCCAGCGCTACATTTTTGAATGTGCGGCCGTTGATAGCAGCAGCGGTCTCGGCGTTGCGCTTTGACTCAACGGGGCCAACGCCATTCGCCAATTATCTTTTCTCCTTGAGCCGTTTCGGCACCAGGAGTTGAAAAGAAAGATGTCTGGCTGAAAAGTCGGGTAAATTCACAAGTCCACCAGACTTGATCAATAATCTGCTAGGAGGAGATATAATTGTTATCTGCGATTTGTTGGCTTTTCGAGTTGTTCCTCAAGTCACGAACCCTAGGTTTTTAAGTCTTGCTGCGAGTGAATTAGTGGGCGATACGGATTTGAATTGAGTGATTAATGTTTGCGCTTGCTCGCTGAAGCTTTTGGCATTCCATCTATATAAAATATGTCTGATGCTGGAAATCCTTCGGTGTCAAACTGTCTCTTTATTGCATTCAGCTTTGTCAAAGTATTTCCTAGGCTTCCAACGTTTATTAGTACGAAAATCCCTTGGTCAGTGTTATCTCCACGTTTATAAATTTCAAGCTGCGTGTCATAACCATGTAGTGCCGCGCCATTGGTAGATAGTTTGAATTCAATGACTAACTTGCATGCATTGCCAGTTGAAATTTTAAAGTCGACAGGCCCATTTCCAGAATTTGCTTCAGGTGTAATGTCGAGGTCGTAGGCTTCACAGAAAACAGACGCCATGCTAAAGAAAAGATTTTGTACTGTCTTTTCACTCCTTGGTTTTTCATCAAGCCAGAGTTCTTTCCAAAGGCCGCGGTTCTCAATTTGATTTTTGAAAATGTTCAGCATATCTATTATGACGAGTTTTAGATTCTGAGCGGTATAATTTCCCTTTAGAGTATTTATTGTCTTCGAAGTAAGAGATGTATTGTTGTTGAAGACTTCTTTCCAGAATGCTGGGTTTCGTAACTCTTGGCTGATGTTGTTTATCGAACCAGTTAGGTTTCGTTCAAGTGCATCAATTCGCTCGGCTAATTGTTGCGTGTCTAGGCTTTTGTTGTGTCTTAGTCTGTTTATATAGCTAATAATTTGGGTGGGGGTAGGGGCAATGTGCATCTCGACTAATAACTCCATGGCATTACTTTGCCATTCGGTGCCTACGTGCTTTTCAAAGTTGTGAGAGAGCGCGATATCCCAAAGGGCCTGTCGCATATCAGTCGAAAAATCAGAAAGGAAATCAACATCAGGCGGTGTTAAGAGATACTCAAGGCAGTAGTCCTTCTTAAAAGGTTTTTTGATATTGGTGATCATTCTAATTAAGCCGGCACTGATGCATGCCTTTCGAAAACTCTCGTTATCATGTGATTGAATTGTTTCGAATAATTCAATCAATGGGGAGACATTGTTGAGTCTCGATATGGAGAACTCTCCGATGCCATCCCATATTTCATTTGCTAGCACGAACCCTCTATCATCAATAAGCGCATATGGAGTAATTATACATACGTGGCCATCTTCAAAAATATATGCTCTTAGGCCTTTGGTTTTATAGATGTAGTTGTGTGCGCTTGAGCCGGCAGCAGTTATGCCATCATGAAGTAAAACAGCTTTTTTCTTATAGAATTCTCCCTTGTTGTTCATGCGAGTGTTTCCTGCCATGGGCAAGTGTATTTCTGTGAGTGGCTCTGCTATGACATGAAGGTTTTCAGGAAGCAATTCAAAAAGTATATTTTGATCGAGTACCAGCTCAAAAATTTCCTTTGATAAGCTTACCAGGTCAGCCTCGATTCCTTTCGACTCCCTTACTCTTGTTTCCAGCAGTTTCTCCAATACGCTCAAATCAATGCTCCTAAAGTTTAAAGTTGAGATTGGTTATGATCGCCATATGTTATTTTGCTATCGATGGTTGGGGTTGATCAAGCAGTATCGAATTTCTAGGTAGAAACGTATACGTATCAGATCCCACTCAACGATTGAAAACCCATGACATTTCTAGACGTCGAGCCAGCAGCCGGGCCGTAAGCACGTAGTAGCGTGTCGCCTGACTGCGGTGGCACATGCGATGTTCTAGAGACCAAGAGGTATACATTTTCTGCCAACCTCGGAGAAAAGGAGACAGACTTATTTAATGGCACACATCAATCAGCGCCAAAAAACATTTGTCCCCTTTGCTAACTTTTCTAAAGCTATCCTAATTGATGTTGGTGAGACCTAAAGCCTTACTGATAAGTTGTGGGTTGGTCTGAGGTCTTTCTATTTTTGAAGCAGCTGAAATAGATACGCTAAAGCCACGCTGAGAAAGATTGTCGTAGGCGTGCACTAAATTTACCTTGCTAAAAAAAGGTAAGTTATCTTTTACCGTGCTTGGCTCATCTCCAAGTATTAAAAATACTACCTCGTAATCCGAACTCTTAAAATTATCAATTGGTACGAGGTCTCGCGCGGCATTGCCAAGCGTGGCAAGAACTTTCCTGGCTGATTTTCTAAAGTCACGGTCTCCGAGCAATATTTCTGCAGCGACACTGCCTTGAGCAAAAAGATGACTCAAGCCGGCTGAACCACCTTTTCGATGTTTTACATGGATAAACTGCTTTGCTGACGTAAGCAGGTCGCATAGTTCAACGGAACTTGTTGATTTGTTACTTTTAATAAGTCTTTTATCTAGTAAGTAATAGCTATGCGCTTGAGCCGCTCTGATGTTATAGTCGCCTTCTGCTTCGATTTTGGATTTATTGCTTTCTTCCCATGTATGTATTTGCGGAAATCGAAGAGGTGAAACGGCGATCTGTGCCAAGCTCGCATTTGTTCTTCCCAGGAACGAGTTGTCGATTTCATACCAAGCTCCACCAAAAATCATGGTGGTTTTGTTTGTTTCAGCGACTTCGTAGTATATGCATTTGTAAATCGAGTGGCTAAATTCATTGTCGTGTATGTCAAAAACGTGTAGCTGGTCCCGTTTAATTGATTCGATAGAGACCTTAGTGGTGTCGATATTAGCCAAGTATAGGTCAGTGGAAATTGTAGGCGTTTGATTGGATTTTGTGCGTGTAAAGCTGAATCCCGCGATTGAATCCCACTTTTCAATTTCTGGCAGAGTTAAAACTATATTTGCGTCGCGAGCTTTAATGGCTGCCAATAGAATAGCATCGAAGTAATCTACTCGAGACTTTTCCTTGACTTTTCTAACGTTGTCGACCCACAGAAAGTTATCTTTGTAGTCATTTTTTTGATATTGAGATTTCAGCGTTCTAGCTATATCGACTAGATCGTGTATCTCCATTTCTATACCGAAAGAAAACATAGAGTCGCCACCCGATATATTCTTAAACTCGACGCCAATTTTTGGAGTGCCGGTGACCGCTCGCAAAATGTCTTTAGAAATGTCGATGCCAAAAACACTTATTTCAGAGTCTCGCGTGGCTTGTGACTTTTTCTGCACAGGCTGATCGTCAAGGGTATGTATGTCAACGCTTCGAAGGCTTTCATGATCAAGAGTATTTAGTGCTGTTTTAAGTCCAAAATCTTGGACAAAAAATGATAGATTTATTAAGTGCCTGCCATAACCGAATGCTATTGCAAATACATCATTATCAACCCTTATGAACAGAACCGCTGAACTGGATTTGTTACCGATATCCGTAACGGTTTGCCCAGCAATTTCGTCAGCTATATCTGACCAATTTGGCTTTTTTTCAGTTGCACGCTTTACGTATAACACGCCATTGAGGTCAAGGCTTGAGGCAGTCTCATATGCAACTACGTCTTTGTCCGCAGCGAGAAGTTCAGCAAAGCCACTGTAGGTGACTTCGGGTTTTTTCAAGAAAATATTGAGATGGCGATATTTTTTCCCTGGCATCGCTTCTTCCCTAACCTAAGGTAGTGGCTATTAGCCTTTATTCATTGATATTGCTTCAATCTGCTAGCTTTGACAACCCCTGTTTAGTCAGCCCACTGGCCAGTGGCAGCGGTAGCCTGTGACGGTAATGACTAATTGGTAACTCGACCTATCGACTTAAAAATTATGGTGGCGTCTTCGCGTGCTGTTTTTTATGAGGTTTTGGAGGAAGTAATTTCCTTTAACTCAAGGCGTCGAGTGTCACCTCAAAAAGTCAGTAATTTAACTAAGTCTATGAAACATAAGGATTTCTAAGGTGGGTTGGCGGACCTTCGTATCAGGACCAGGGTTGACCATTGGCCAGCCAGCTTGGCCGGACCTCATGTCCATTTTCCAGCCTGCAGTGGGGCCGACTGAATTGATTGCAAAAATTAACGGTCACGGGGAGGGGACAGTGTTCTCGGGATGGCACAGCTGCCCATCACAAATTCACCATGACATTCAATCAACGCTATTAGAAATAGTCTCTAGCAATTAGATCTAGAGTAGTCCCCACGTCATCTCGCCAAGAATGTTGAGTGTTATCAGGGCTCAAGGCCCCTGCGGCCTGTAGGGATGTCCACTAACGCGGGACTGACGGCTCCTTACGACCGGGAGCATGGGTTTCTCATGCTCTGGCCTCCTAAGCACCGATAGCGGTGGGCGGGTTGAGGCCGCGTTGGCTAACGAAACCAGCACCGCGAGATCCTGAATCGGGCGAAGGCAGCTATGCGGTGACCGAGGCATGCCTGGCTGTCAGCCAGGTGCAGTCCAATCCATGGTCTGCGGCACCATCATCTACACCGCTGTTGCTGGTAACTTCGGTGTTTGTCACGCCGATTGTCACGAGGAGGATTGCGGCAAAGCCAAGCGCGACAAAGGCTGCAGGATGGTCTGAGCGCCCGGTTATTTCTGGAGGCGGGCAAAGGATTGGCGCAGGGAACCGAGAAGGCGGATAAATTGCTGCAGCGTAACCGGAGAAAAAATTACTTCGAGGCGAGGTTTCGTTACTTTTAACGGCGAAGCTTCAATTCCCTGACCCGCTTGATAACGTACTGCTCGAACAACGGATGATTCACTACAGCTTCGTATCGTTCGTAATTCGAGAACGCCCGATATACCGCACCGCAAATATCGTGCTCGCTTTGAGTTTTGTTTTTGTTGCAAGCGCCTGCCAAGATAGCGCTGACGCTATTAAGGTTCGCATGCATACCTGTTTCGTTGAGTATATCGATATAAATTGCACGCCAAGGTCGCGGGTCAACCTCCTTGATCTCACGGCCTACAAACCACCAGCTAACAAAGCGCTGGCCATCAATTACGAACTCTTCGTATCGGTTGTCCGCCATGAAGCAGTCTGGGCCAGTCAAGGCGCTCTGTGTGAGCAGTGAGGGAGCGGAGGGCGATCGTTGTCCATTAAGTATGCGTGAATCGCTATCAACCTGGGCGCAGATTATCGGCGTTGGCAAAGATCTGAATAATTTGTAGAAGGTCGCCTCTCTGGATGCACCCACGGTGTCTTGCACCTTACGAAAGTAGGCCTCGACGGTGTCGGCATTTTCAAACTGATCGACCAGCCAATCTGAAGGCATGAGCAATTCTGCAGCGAAGCGATTGGCTTCGGTTTCCATCTGCATGTAAGCAGCATCTGCCTGATGAGGGGCGATGTGCGAAATAATGGTGCCGGTGTGCCAAGGGATAACGATGTGCCCGAGTTCATGGGCCAAGGTGAATTTACGACGTTTCGCCGGAGCTGATTCGTTGACCAATATTCGAGGTTTTTGTGTGCTGCCGATTCCGATGGTGATGCCATCGACGTCGTAGGGAATGTTCAGGTATTCGAGTTCGCCGTATTCGGTGCAAGGGCGTCAAATGGGGGAAGTAGATTGCGTCTGGCCAGCACACGGCGCGCCATTTTTTCCTCTGGATACATCAGATCTTGCCAACGCTGCGCAGCCAGGCTTCCACTTTGGTCGCTTCGGCTACTGAGCCTGCGCGAGCGGCCATTTTAGATCTGTCCTGTGCGAGCTCTTGCTCCAGAGAGGTGCCCCGTTTTCTGGCGGCTAACACGAAAGAAAGCACTGACGGGGCTGTTGCCCATATTTGATATTCCTCCCAGCTCATGCCGAGATACTCATGCAGCTCCACGTCTGCACCTTCGCGTCCTTCATGCCAGTCCTCGACAAACTGATCGATTTCTTCTTCCAGTACGCTTCCTTCAAGGCAAAGCTCAATAAAACTCATATGAACCTCTCAGTTCGGTTTGATTCTTCGTCCGCGGACGGCGGGCTTCAAGGAAAGCCCTGTATCAGGGCAGACCGAGCCCAAATGGAAGCCGCGTCGGTCGAAAACTTCAAACTCGCCATGGAGCGAATCCCATGAATAGTATCGCTGCTCTACGGCATCAAAATAATACTTACGGCCACCTTCTGCATACGCGACTCTGAAACCGCTGACAATAGAGGGATTGGGTCTCGGCTTGCCACCCATCCAACATTCCTTATCCTGACGTTGGGCTCGGCATCGCTGCCAATGAGCTGAAACTATAGCCCAAGCTGTTCGGGGCGAGTGGCTTCGGGCGGTACTGATTGGTATCAAGAAATCGCAGATTGCTGCTTTGCTTTCGAAACGAAAAAACCCGCCAAAAGGCGGGTTTTTCGGAGATCTCAAAGGCTGCAAAAACCACCTATGAAATCTTGTATGGTGCCGGCACCAGGAGTCGAACCCGGGACCTACTGATTACAAGGAAGATGCTTTAAACCTATAAATCAATGGCTTACAGATTTTCCTATTACGTCAAAAGTTTCCCAAAACCCCGCTCAGCCGGGGGCGATCGTTCCTTGTTACGTGGCGAAAACCGCCTCGAAATGCTCCAAATGGCGCTAATGCTGCTCGCTGAGTCTTGCCTTTGTACTCGACGCCAAATTTGCTCTGTGGCTTTCCCCAAGCTGCCGTAGTAGCGTTACGCCCTTACCGATTGGATCAAGGGCTTGCGAGCCCAGCACGGAGCTCCAAAAATGGATTTTCTTGAGTCACTCAATTCTCTGTCCGCGAAAGTTCGGCAGCAAGCCGCCTCGATTCAGACAGAAGAGGCAACCAAAACAGCTCTAGTCATGCCGTTCATTCATATGGTGCTTGGCTACGATGTGTTCGACCCTTCTGAAGTCGTGCCCGAATACACCTGTGATGTAGGAACGAAGAAAGGTGAGAAGATTGACTATGCCATCGTAAAAGATGGAAATATTCAAATTCTTATTGAGACAAAGAAGGTCGGCGAACCTCTTAACATAAATCATGCTAGCCAGCTTTTTCGGTATTTCCATGTAACGACTGCAAGAATTTCAATACTGACAAATGGTAGGGTTTACAAGTTTTTCACGGATCTTGATGCACCTAACAAGATGGACGAAAAACCATTCTTAGAATTGGATCTTCTTGCAATCGATGATCATGCGATTCCTGAGCTTCAAAAGCTGACCAAATCATCTTTCGACGTTGATTCAATTCTAAACGCAGCTGGTGAGCTAAAATACGTCGGTCAAATAAAGCGCATGATTGCTGCTCAGTTCAGTCAGCCTGATGACGACTTCGTCAGGTATTTCGCATCCCGTATCTATGAGGGGGCTATCACTCAAAAAGTACGTGAACAGTTCACCGTGTTGACGAAAAAAGCCACCTCGCAATTTCTGAACGACCAAATCAATGATCGATTGAAGTCAGCTATGAGCGGGGTCACCGTGCCTACCGTCGCTGAACAACTGATAGAGGCCAATACAAGTGTCGAGAAAGATGCTTCGGTAGAGGATCGAATAGTTACTACGGTAGAAGAGATGGAAGGCTTTCACATCGTCAAGTCTATCATACGCACGGTGGTGGACGCTAAGCGGATTAACCATCGCGACACCCAAAGTTACTTTGGTATTCTCTTGGATGACAACAACAGGAAGCCTATTACACGGCTACATTTCAATCGTGCTCAAAAGTACATTGGTATATTTGAGAAAGATAAAGGTGAAACTAGGCATCCGATAGCAACTCTCGATGATATATACAGCTTCAGTGAAATGCTAAAAGAAACAGCCTTACAATACGAAGCGAGTTGAATTTCAATTTTAATTGAAAATTAGTAGGGCGTCGAAGATGAAAGCTTTTCTGGCGCACTGTTTTTAGGGTTCCTATAGCGCGCCTTATGTTCAATCGATCCCACAAAAAGCCTGCTCTTACGGGCTTTTTCGTCGTCTGCTGGACGCCAGAGGTACCGCTCGGCAAGTGATGGGCTGGGGCGCAAAAAATACTGCAGGTCCTAGGCTCTGTACGTAAAGTGGCTACGCATCGGTAATGCTGCGTTAAAAACAGGCTCGGAATGCTCATTTACAACCCGTAGACTTCGCTTCCTACCCCGTTTTTGCCTTGTCTGACCTTCGCCGGCGACTTTTCGTACAGAGCCTAGTTGCGTGGAAATGTCGGGCATCACCCCTTCTTTGAAATACTGATTAGGGATCAATCGAAAGCGAAATAGCGGTATCTGATGCTTTTCAGTTGTCGACTAAAAACGGTTGCACTTATCCGCGTAGCTATGTCCATAAATCAGGACGAAACCTACCAACTCAACACTAAGAAACTCTAAACTCGTTTACGCAGTATACGTCGTAATTCAAGTTGTTATAGTGATCGATCAAAGCTTTAAGCATCTGGGGGGCTTCACTACGGGATGATTGAAACTCACCAAGATTGGGATCGAACAATTTGAACCTAGTTCCTTCACAAGAACTAGCGATTGCGTGGCCTTGAACGCTTGCAAAGCGCAAGCTTAGCAAGTGCTTTCTACCTGCCTGAGCCAAATCGTTTGCCAATGTTTGGGCTAATTGCGCACTACCACCTGATGCATGAACAGTTTTAGGTTCTCTGCGTAATGAGAAACCTGCATTCTCGACGACAGCGGTGCTAGCAGTGAAAAACGGCGCTTCATCGTCATTTGAAAGTGCCGAGGATAAAGCATCGTCATAGACCTGATGCCTCTGTGCTCCGTTACTTTGCCCTTCTCCATTATAGTCAAGGTGGTCCATGCGCGACTCAGCGTCGCCGCTGTTGCTCATTACAAGCCACTCGGTGGAAAGACCTGCGCAGATGTTGTTTCGATTAACATCTCTTGACGCGACCGCAAAATCTTCTAAGTTAACTTGTGTAGTAGAATCATCTCCTAGACTTACACTTGAAGAAGATGCGCAGCCTTTGTCACCCAACATCAAGGCTAGAAACGGATGTATCCCGCGTGCCCTGGGCCTCAATGCTAAGTCCAGAGGCTGTTGCTCATTTGTTTGCCCATGCTCAGGTTGAGGCGCGCTTGCTGCCTGTGGAGCATGGTTTTCCTGATGATGCAAGAAAGCTATCGATGGCGTTGCCATATTTATCTTCATACGTACCTCAGATTGTTTTCGACATGGCTCTTGGATCAAGGAGCTGGCTAGCTACCCTAAAATTGATAGGTGAGTGTCCAGATGAGCCATTCGGTTCCACGACATATGGGTGGGCGCTATTTCTCTCGACATTCCATCTTGCTCTGTCTCCACATATGCGTCAGCTGCTGATCACTCTCGCTCGATGCGAAGCAGGCGTGTGAGAAAATCCCTCTGTTACGTATCCATTAGATTTACGTCCGTGAGGCATTAACAAGTGGCAGGCTGAGATCGTAGACATCCATCATGGCCCCGTCCCGGTGACCGCTGGCCTCCTGTTTGTCCGCGCGGTTGCCGGCTGTGTCGGTAATCCCCCGCCGCTTAAGGTCATGCAGGCCAAACCGCTGCTCGACCGTTATGGTGCCGTCCTCGATGGCCGAGGTGATGAATCGTTGCCAGGCCGTATCCAAACTGGATTTGCGTAAAGCCCCACCGTGACTTGCCACGATGATGTAACGCCGGTCGGGACGAATCGGAACGACCGTCGGTTTGCTGGCCCACACCTTGGCCCGGTATGCCTTCGCTCCCTCCCACGCGGCGCGCAGACGTGGCGTCCAGCGGACAATGTTGTCCCGGCTGCCCTTGCGCCGGTTGGTCATAATCCCTTCAGTTAGTTCATGGGCATCTGTCAGCGTGATGGTCTCAATGCCCCGCAAGCGACAGAGGTAACCGATCTCCATTACATAGCTCAGATACTCCGGACAGCCGCCTTTCTCGTTCCTGGCCAAGCGCCCGAACGCCAATGCACGGTCGACCAGCGCTTCCATTGCCAGGTGTTCCGGCAAACGCCGGCGCTTGCGCTCCACAGGCGCTTCAATACCCTGCGCCGGATTGCTGTCGAGGTACCCCCGGTTGCGGCCCCACTGCAGCACCCGACGCAGGTAGCGTAGGACATGTGCCGCTTTGGACGGCGTGCCTTCGTCGGCCAGACGATCGACAATCCGCTGGATCAACGCCGCCGTGAATTTCTTCACCAGTAGATCCCCCAACGGCTTGCCCAGCTTGGTGGGGATACTCAGCAGGACGTCCCGCGAATAGCAGTAATCGCTGTGAGTCTTGAGGCTGAGTTTCTTGTAACGATCGCTCAAGTGAAACTGCGTGCAGACGTAACGCAATGTGCCTTTATCGACGCCCGAGGTTTGCTCCATGATCTGGTGCAACTCGGCCAGGCTCACGTCAGCAGGTGCCACATTGCGCCGGCGCTGCTTGCCTGTCTCGTCGTAATGCAGCGTGTACCAGACGCCGGCGTTGCGATGATCAAAATAGATGGCCGCTGGAAGAGCGGCCTGGTCGATGTGCGGGGGGATGTGCGGAGTGTGCTTCCGCCTACGCGCTTTCCTCATAGAATATCGGTGCCATAACTCTCTGAGGTTACAGGCTCTATGCCCGCAGCATGGTGGATGAGGTCCAACGTCGTCCACGGACCAGTGCGCCCCCGGAACATGCGGATCCCCTGAGTGATCAGCGAGCGTTCGACGTCGGAGCGGCGTTGGTAGCCGGTGATGCGCTGCAGGTCCTCAAAAGTGAGAACGTTGCTTGTTTGGGAGTTCATGATTGCTCTCTATCTCAAGCAGCAATCAGGGCAGTGTAACGTCCCGCCCTGATGCTCAAAGCCAGAACCTGACGGCTCAATTACTGGGGGAGGGGATGTCGAGAATGCTGGCCAGAACGCGCATGTCGTTGGCGCTCAGGTCACCTTGGGTCGTGGCCTGTGTGGCCAGGCTTTCAAGTCGCCCGCGAGCGTGCGGAGTCTTGTGCACCTGGTAACTGATCAATGCTGCGCCGATCAGGGCGATAGTCAGCAGGCTTTGGGATGGTGTGCTAGCCTTTGGATCGCTGCTGCTTGGGTGTTCCGTCTTCATCACCGTACTCCTAGTAGTGGTTGGTACTGGGGAGCTGCAACTCCTCAGTACCGTTCTTTTGCTGACATCATTGCCGTCAGTTTCTTATGGCTGCGGTCCTGCCCTGCGCACCAGGTGAATCACCAAGTCTTCCAGATCGACCAGATCTTCCGTCTCTGATTGCCATTCCAGCACCGCCTGGATCTGATCCCGGCTGCATTCCAGTACTAAAAGCTCCTGCTTTGTGGCGCTCCGAACTTCCAGAATCTCTACCAGGCCAGCAGCGCTGTATGCCTCGGCATGTACCAGCTGGTTTGCTTCGCCGATCCATTCGTGCAGTTCTTTCAAATGCTTGAGCTGCTTCGTAGCACCTTGCCAACCTTCGCCCGTGATGACTTGAATGTGCATATGCGTTCCTCCTTGTGGTAGTGATCAAGCGGCCTGAAAAATCCAGCACCGCACGGTTTTCGGCTTATCGGCGGCGTCGATATCCCAGGACGAACACACGTTGCGGTTTGTCTCGATGAACTTCGGGCACTTGCTAGTTTTTAGGTGACGTTTGAGTTCGGCCAGATCCGGGAGCTTCTGCCGCTTGTTCGCCGCAGCTTCGGCAAAGTCGTTCAGGTTCACCGCAATCAGCCCCTCATTACGAGAGTGGTTCAACGCACCAGCGTGGCTGTTCAGGTACTCGTAAAGCTCCCAGAACTCAACGACCATCGGGTGATCAGCGTTGATTGCCAGTTGTCGCTCTTTGGCCATGCTTTGAACCTCGGCATGGGCAGCGTCAACCTGGTGCTGCTGCAGCGGCACGACATGCACCAGGGCGTCGACCAGCGCATGCAACTGGGCGTGGTTCTTGGCAATACGCACCGTGCGGATCTCGGGCAACTGCAGCAGCCGCTGTTCATAGAGCGGCACACTCGCTTTCACCGTCTGCATCACTTGCGCTTCCCGGGTTGTTGCCATCAACAGAAAGCCACTCACCTTGTCGACTGGCATCTGCTCGAGCTCTTCCACCAGCAGTTTGGTTTTGGCTGTCTGGCCGTCCTTTGTCATGCCGACGTGGGCTATCCGCTGCAGGATGGGCTCAGAGGCGTTCACAGCATGGTTTTGGGCGAACACAAAAGCACCGCGGAACGGCGGTTCCCGCGTGTCGTTGCCGTTGTTCTTGACCCCGGTCGACCGGACGCTACGGCCGTTGTAAGCGGTTTTCAGCTCGTCCCAGTCGTACTGCTTAGTCGCGCTGCCATCTGTCTTTTCCCGTTCGGATTCGATCAGCACGACCGGTAGGTTGCCGACCTGGGCGAAGTTACGGGCGCGGGCGACCGGTGTGCCCTTGGATGGGTCAAAGCCTTCGTAGTCGAGGCGACCGAGCAGCTTCCACAGAAACTCGATCAGCGTGGACTTACCCGCACCGGCTTCGCCGACTACCTCAAGAAACAGATAGCTCTTCTGGTGTTGCCGGATCTGCTCCGCGAACAATGCTCCAAGCCAGTACGCCAGAACGACGATTCCTTTGGCCCCAAAGCACTGCCACAGAATGTCGAGCCAGCGCGTTGTGAACTTGCTCAGATCGGTGTTGATGTTCAGCGTGACGGACTGACTAAGCGTTTTAATGCTCAGTTTCTCCATGTCGAAAAAGTCTTCCTCGTTCAGTTTGTAAACCTTGCCGTCGCGCACTGCCACGTCGCCGTAAACGTAGGCACCGTGTTCGCGGGTGTAGCCGGTGAAGTCGATTGTCTGCACGGTCTTGAGCGCGTTTGTCTGCTCTTCAATGAACGCGTCCAGTTGCTGAGTGGTGCCGGTGAACATCCCACCGGGCGCGATTCCGAGCAGTCGTTTCTTGAACTCGGCGGACGAGGCGATCTGCGAGCTGGTAAAGGTGTTCTTGATCGGCTCGGCGTCGTGGGCAAACGTAATCCGGAAGTAATACCAGGACTCGTCGGTAAGCTTGTTCTCCTGGTAGTACAGGGCCTTGGGGTTGCAAGTGGCAATGCGCTGAATCGCGCCGCACTGCTGCATGGCCTTGGCCCGGCGCTGCTTGTCGTTCAGTAACTGATCGTCCTGATGCTCGCTGTCCTCGAGGTCTTGCATGGCCCGGTTGAATTTCTCCAGGTCGAGCTTGAACCAGTAGAGGCGGTTACCGAACTCAAGGTGGAATTCACTACGGTGTTTCCAGTCGAAAAGCACCAACGCCTTTTCCGTTACGTTGTCGGCGATCAAGAGGGCGCCGTGGTGCCTGGCAACAGTCAGGTCCTTCTGGGTCTGCTCGGTCCGTTTGTCATCCTCGTCTATAGCCCACCAACGCTGATGCAGATCGTTCCAGTCGACCTTGCGACCGTCACGCTGGGGGATCTGGGCCGCCTCGCAGACAAAGCCCAGTTCCCGCGCCTGGCGGACCCAGCGCTTGGTATATGCGTGTGCGCCTGGCTCGTTGTCCAATGCCCACACCAGCTTCGGTAATTTGCCTTCACGGTCTTTGGCGAGGCGCTTCAACGACTCGTCAGGAAATGCGTTGGACGACATAGCGGATACTGCTGCTACGCCGTGATGCACCAGCGCGATGGCATCAAAGATCCCCTCGACAATCCACAGCTCTTTGACCTCGAGCAGCTCGACACACGGTGGGCACCACCACACGCCTTTGTAGCTTTCGCCTGGCTTGAAGCGCGCCTTCATTTTCCCGAACCGGGCAGGGCGGTCAATCAACCGCTCCCAGTAGCCACCTTTTTCTAGTGCGAAACGCACTGTGGCGCTGCCGGCATCATGTTGTGACGAGAAGAAAGTGTCTTGAGTGAACCAGCCGGTAATCAGCGACATGTCGAAGCTGCGGGCAAATTCCATGTAGGCGCGAGCTGTTGCGGTAGGGGCGTTATCGGTCGCGGGTGCGCGCTTGCTCCAATCCTCAAACAGGTCGTCGTAAATCTCTTTGACGTGCAGCGTGTGACCACACTTCTCCTGCCGGCCGCAAATCAACTGCCACGGGCTGTCAAAGCGTGTGTATAGCTCCTTTTTGTTGCACTTTGGGCAGGTGCCGCCGCGCATATAGTTGGTTGATTTGCGGAGCTTCAATCCGTAGTCGGACTGAATGCGCTGCAGAACGTCGTGGCGTAAATCGTCTCTCATGAATGCTTCACTGCTTTGAGGCTTTGGCTCAGGGCTGCCATAAGGCGTTTTTGCGCTGCCATAACAGGGACGTGGGCGAGAATTGCGCCATGGCGTTGGCCGTCCGCTACAAAGCGGTATTGGTCGTCGTACCAGTATTCATTGAGCCTCAGGCGATACTGTTCACGCAGTGCTTCAAGCAGTGCTTGAGCCTCTGCCTGGGGCAATTGAGCGGTGACGATCACGGCGTTGGCCATCGTTAAACCTCGAATTTAGGCGCAGCTCACCCATACCCACTGGAGTGGGGCAGGCAATGTTTGGGGGTGTTTAAGTGGCGGGGGGGACGGGTTTGCCGTGGCCGGCAGCGATCAGGTGTTCATAGATCAGATGAACAGGTACAGACCAAGCGAGTCCTCGAATGGGATCACTGATCACTACTGTCATTTCTGCGCTTGCCTGAAGGTCTATACGCTGGCGACCGATGACTGCCAGAACGTTGCTGTAGGCCTGGTGCACCAGATGGTTCGCAAAAGACTCTTTGACCTCAAAGCTTTCGACCAGGTGATCGGTCGTTCGACTGAGCAGTTGGCCTAGATCGCCCAAATGCTCGCCCTGATGGCGCTCGATAAATGCCTGAGCTGCAGCGCGGATGGTCTCTTGATAATCCATATCAGCTGGTACGTTATTCATTTTTCAGTCCCTGATTTAGCGCGGTACAGATCGATAGCTGCTAACACTTCCGCATGACGTGCAGCCATGTGCAGGTTGTGTGCGTTGAGGATGTGTTCTGCCTCGGCCTCATTGATGCAACCGTCTGCAAGTGCCTTGGAGATCTCCAGGTCGACACATCCACGCTTTGCCGCCGCTTGAATGGAAAGGGCATACATCTCGACGTTGTCCAGCGAATCAGGATCAGCCACCGGAACGAACAGGCCGCCGTACATCGAGGCCACATAGTTGGGTAGATGCTGGGTTCCGGCTTCCTGCTCCAACTGGAACAACTGAGCATCATTTAGCGGACGACTGTTGTTGTTCTCGTAGGCGTGGTTATCAAACTTTTTCAAAGCAAGACCGATCCGAGCTGCAGCGCATTCACGTCCGCCTGGATAACTGCATATGATCGCGCTGACTACTTCACGGCGTGTCTTTAGAACTGGACTTTTCATGTTCTGCTTTTCCCTGCTGGTCCATATGATTACTGTGCGTTTGCGCTATCTTTCGGCGGGCATTCGATGCTTTCAGCGAGAATTCCCGGCAGTACCTCCTCCCCGATGAATTTCGATAAGTCGCGCAAAATGCAGAACGTAAGTCGCCCTTGAGGTAGCGAGTCGTGTCCGGCCCATCGCTGAACTGCTTGCGTGACCGTTCGAGCACCGTAGCCGTGACTCAATGCGAACTGCCGGAAGTTACTTCCGTGTTCGATCAATCGAGCCTGTATCTGTCGCTTTTCCATTCTGGAATCTCAGAGGTGGATGGTTCGGGTGTTCCTATTTGGTTAAGATGTTCTCAACTGGGCGCAGGTTATGTTCTCAATTGGGCGTATGTCAAGGGGAAAAATCCCGTATGGGAATCAACGATAGGATCAGGTTGGCTATCGAGGCCCGCGAGTTATCACTTAAAGAGGCTGCTAAGGTTTGTAGCTTGTCCTACAGCTCGCTGCAGAACTGGGTTGGAGGTATCCGAGAGCCCAGGCCTGAAGCACTAATAGCGCTAGGTTCCCATTTGGGCATTTCTATCGATTGGCTGCTAACCGGCGAGGGACCAATGCTGCGTGGCGGCCCGCATACGGATAGCAACAACGATCAAACGACCAGCCCTCAAGAGAAGGCGATACTGGCTTTGTATCGATCGCTGAGGGAATCGGACCAGCGAGATATACAAAGCGCTGCTGAGGAAAAGAAACGCATGAGGGATATCGAGCAGCGTTTGGAGGAGTTGACTACTGCCCTCGCCGACGTTAAAAAACACGCTTGAAACTCTAGTGTGCCTTTGTTAATCATCTTGTCCCTACCGGTCGAGCAGGTGATTGGTGAACTCATTTTTGATGATTCACGCGACTGCCTTCCGTCCCAACTGCTCAAACAGCTCTCTCTGTTTGTCAGGTGTCAGATCCCGTAACCGATCAAAAAGCATCACGTCCAGCTGCTGCCCGGACGGCCGGAGTGTGTGCGAAAACGTCAGGTTGGCCACCCATGTATGGCCGCAACTGGCGTCCAAGCATTGGCAGTACAACTTCACATACGCCCTCGTCACTTCCTCCCGTGAGCTGATCCGTCCCTTGTGCCCGCATGTTGTGCAATAAATCCGCATGTTCCCTCCCCAGGGCCAGCCTATGGCTACTATTTTGCCATATCCGTCATGGCATTATCTGTGCTTTCGGTCATATCAAGCCGTTACAGATGTGTCCGGCAGCGGTTTCCAGGCGAACCGCCTGTCCTCTCGCAAAGTCGCATTAGCCTGGTCAAACAGCTGACAGATCGGCCTGATCTCGTTGCTGGTGTAAACGCGATCGATCTTCTCGATGTCACCGAATCCGCCACTGTTCTCCGGGATGATTCCGGCCAGCGCAGGGTTCATGCGCCAGGCCGCGATCACGTCGTTGCGCGTGATGTTCTTGACCTTCTCCAGTTCGTCCTTGGCCTGGAAGTCACCCACCGGGATGATCTGAATGGCCTTCTCGGAACCGCCCGGAATGTTGACGAACATCGATCGGAAGTTGCCCACGCCTTTGCTGGCCGTGATCTGGGCACGTAGCTCGTCTTCGTCCTCTTCGGTCAGGTTCGGGTCGTTGGTGTAGAAGATGTATCCCGCGTGCGCGCCGTTGCTGTAGTAGCGCCGGCGAAACAGCGTCGCGGCTTCGTTGAGCAGCAGCGCCTGCAGGCCGCCCAGGTACTCAGGCACGCCATAAATGTTCTGCTCTACGTCGTAGTTGAGGACGTGCTCGATCTCGTCGGCGTCAAACTCGGTTTCCTTACCGTTCTGTTCCAACTGGACGAACCCACCGTCGACCTTCACCCGCATGTTGATGGCAGGCAGATGTCGCAGCTCCAGAATCTGGCCCAGCAGGTTAGGCACCCGGTAGAAGTACGCTTCGCCAAACACCATGAAGTCCAGCGCAGCCCGACTCATATCGGCCACTGACAGGCCGGCTGAAGGGATGAACTCACGCAGCAGCAGATTGCGTTTGAACCCTGGTATCGCGCCGTGGTGTGCGTTGGCCTTGAGCAGCTTGGCCAGCCCCCTGCGTGAGACTGGCGGCGTGAAGATACGACCGTCGTCGCTGGCGAACACGCCCAGGTACTGCGCGATGTTGTCGGTCAGCACGGATTCCGGCGCACCGAATGTGAATGCACGCATGGGCCGTTGCGCCGGTTTTTCCTGCTGCAGGGTTTTGGGTTTTGCCATGGGAAGTTGATCCAGTGAGTGCGTAGCGACTGCGCCGCCTTTTGTCCGTGTTGAGGGGTTCGTACTGCAGGGCGTGCATGACCGCCCATGCCACGTCCGCGTGACCGGTCGCGTCGGTTCGCGACGCGCTGTAGGTCACCTGGCCGCTGGCGGTTGTGCCGCGCTTGATTGTCAGGAAGGCCTGGGCGATATCGTTCCAGCCGGCGTCCCACTCGATGCGGCTGCCCTGGATGGTGTCCTGCGCCTTGAGCACCAATAGGTTCTTGGTTTCCAGGCTGTAGTGGATCGAGGTCGCACGCGGGTAGAAGTCGCGCACCAGGTCGAAGACGCCGTAGCCGATGCCGGTCGTGTCGATCCCGATGTGCTGTACGTTGAAGCGCTCGGTCAGCTTCTTGACCTGCTCGGCCTGGTACTTGAACGACTGACCACGCCAGCTGTGCTTCTCCAGGATCCGGAACTTGCCGCCGTTCTCCAGTGGCGGTGCGATGACCACGCACGTCGCGTCGTCGCGTGTCCGGCTCGGGTCGTAACCGATCCAGACCGGGCTGTTGCCATACGGGCGCGGATCGTCCGGGTCGAAGTCTGCCCACAAAGACAAGTCCGAATAGCAGCGTTCCAGATCTGCCAGGGAAAACGCGCTCTGGCTGCTGTCGATGAATTTGCACATGAACAGCTGCTGGAACTTGTCGTCGTCGTACTCCAGCTGCAGCTGCTCGAGGTCGAACAGATCGCAGCCGCCGGCGATGGCGTCCAGGATGGTGATCACCTTGCGCCACTGACCGTCCGGACACAGCGCGCCGGCAGAGATCTGCTTATCGCTCGGCCATGGCTCCTTGGCGTTCTTGCGCTTGCTGTTGCGGAACTTCTCGCCTTGCCAAAACGGATAGGCCTGGTGCGACACGGCGCTGGGCGTGGAGAAATAGGTTTTGCGCCACTTTTTATGGGTCGCCATGGCGCTGGCCACGGTGTTCAGTTTTTCGAAGTCGCGTATCCAGAAATATTCGTCAACGTACACATGGCCATGGTGACCCTGCGCAGTGCTGCTGTTGGTGCTGAGAAAGCGCAGCTCGGCCCAGGGCTTGCCGTCCTTGCTGAGCACGATCGGGTTGCCGGTCAGCTCCAGGCCAAACCACGCCTGGGCAAAGGCGATGATGTAGCTGCGGAAAATCTCGGACTGGGCGCGGCTGGCCGACAGGAACACTTGGTTATCGCCGGTCAGCACCGCGTCCATGAAGGCTTCGCCGGCGAAGTAGTAGGTCAGGCCCACCTGGCGGCTTTTGAGGATGTTCCGGATCCTGGCGGTCAGCGGGTTCTGTTTCGCGGCGAACAGCTCTTTCTGGTAGCCGTACATTTTGCTGATGAACTTGTCGAGAAAGTCCACTTCGCGCAGCTCGCTGACGTCGTTCTTGACCTTCTTTTCCCGCTTCTTGCCGTCTCGCTTGCCACGCTCCCGACGCTCACCGCGTTGATCATCGCGGCGATGGCCATCGTCGTCCTGGTCATCACGGACCGGCGCAACCACCGGCTTTACACACTGCTTAACCAGGCGTTCGCGAACAGTCGTCAACCGGTCCAATTCGTCCAGCTCGCCGTTGGTCAGAGAGTCGGCTTTCTCCAAAAGCAAGGTGATACGCCGGCTGACGGCGGTCAGCGGTTCTTCATCCGTCATCATGTCTTCCCAGCCACCAACGCGGATCCAGTGGTACACGATCCGGATGTTGGGCAGGTTCAACTGCGCCTGAATTTCCTTGGCCTTGTGACGGCGCAGAAACAGGCGTTTGGCGGCTTCTTTGACTTCGGTTGAGTAGTACATGGGCCGCAGTCTATGCGGCGAAAACGCGGAAAACGTGCAGTTAAATTTCGCGTTTCTCCTATAAATCGAATATCGGAGAAACGCGAAAGTAAACCGTTTGTTGGAGGCGTTGCGGCTCCCTATCTTGGGGCCTCAACTTACCGATGAGCGCAGTTCTTCCCATGCCCCGTTCCCTTGTCAGCTTCTGGAAACGCGTCGCCACCAGCGGTCCTACCGTCGATGGTCGCGTCATTACGCCCCAGGAACTGCGCGACATCGCCGAGACGTACAGCACTACTACTTACACGGCCACCATCTGGTCCGAACATGACCGCTGGCCAGGCTCCTACGGCACCGTGTTCGCCGTGCGCCTGATCGAGGACGTCGGGGGGCTGGCCCCCGGCCAAGTCGCGCTGGAAGCGCAGTTGAAGCCCAACCAAAAGCTGTTGTGGCTCAACGACCAAGGCGAAAAGCTCTTCACCAGCATCGAGATCATGCCCGACTTCGCTGGCACCGGCAGGGCGTACCTGACCGGCCTGGCCGTCACCGACGAGCCGGCGAGCTTGGGCACTCAGGAACTCTACTTCTCCCGCAATCCCGGCAATCCCGGCAAACGCGTGCATTACGCGGCGGCCGTCCCGTTGGGGACGATCGGTGAAGAGGAACCGCAGGGCGAGGTGGCCAAGCTATTCAGCCTGTTCACCGGCCTGTTCAAGCGCTTTGGCATTGAAGAGGTGCCAGCCGAAACCACCCCGCAACCCCCTACCGAGAGCAAACCCCCAATGGATGAAGCTACAGCCAAAGCGCTGCAGGCCTTAATCGAACAGCAACTGATCGTCGCCGCCGGCATTCAATCGCTGATTGACAGTTTCGCAGAAGCCCCGCCGGCACCTGATCAGGCCCCGATCGACGACGTACAGACGGCAGTCGATGACATTGTCGCCACAGCAGAGGGCGAAAAGCAGCTGAGCCGAGAAGTCTCTGCCAACGCTGCCGTTCTCGCTGGTTTGGCCAAATTGGACGCCCGGTTCAGCGCCTTGCTGGATAAGCCGGAAGGCCGTCACCTGTCACGCACCACCGGTGCCGCTGACCCTAAACCAAAGCGGGTACTCTGACATGGCCCAGTCACTGAGCGCATACGGCGCGAAAATGTTCGCGGCCCTACAGGTCGCCCTGGCTGAATCCTATGGCGTCGAGCTGGCCAGCAAGACGTTCAGCGTCGAGCCCTCGATTGCCCAGGAACTCAACGAGGCGATCACCCACAAGTCCGATTTCCTGCAGCGCATCAACGTCATCGGCGTGACCGAGATCAAGGGTCAAAAGGTGTTCCTCGGTGTGTCGGGTCCTGTGACCGGTCGCACGAACACCAAGACTACCGATCGCGAAGCCAAGGACGCATCGGCGCTCGATGACAGCACCTACGAGCTGTTTTCCACCGAGTCCGACGTCAGCCTGCCTTACGCCAAGATCGACGCCTGGGCCAAGTTCCCGGACTTCCAGCAGCGCTACTCCGCCGCGGTGCAGAAGCAGATCGCACTCGACCGTCTGATGATCGGTTTCCACGGTCTCAAAGCCGCGCCGCAGACCAACCTCACTGAATTCCCGATGCTGCAGGACGTGAACAAGGGCTGGTTGCAGATCGCTCGCGAACAGATCCCGGAGCAGGTTCTCAAGGAAGGCAAAGTCGCTGGAAAGGTGACGCTGGGCGAAGGTGGTGACTATGCCAACCTCGACGCCCTGGTGCATGACACCAAGCAGATGGTCGACGAGCGCGTTCGTGATGGCGGCGACCTGATCGCAATCATCGGCAGTGACCTGCTGGCGGCTGACAAAGCCAAGCTGTACGCCAAACAAGGCGATCTGCCAACCGAGAAAGAACGCATCGAAGACGCTCAGGTCATCGCGACCTATGGCGGTCTGCCGAGCTTCAGCGTGCCGTTCTTTCCGGTCAACGCCGTGGTGGTCACCAGCTTCGACAACTTGTCGATCTACTTCCAGGATTCCAGCTGGCGCAAGCAAACCATCGATAACCCGAAGCGCTCCCGCGTCGAGGATTACAACAGCCGTAACGAAGGCTATGTGATCGAGCAGCTGGAAAAGTTCGCCATGACTGAAAACATCGAATTGGTGAAAGCATGAGCCTGGCACTGGCGCACAAACGCCGCTTGATCGCAGAAGGCCCAGCGGCTGCGATCGCCGGTGCCCAGATGGCTTATTCGGCTGACACCGCGCTGTCCAGTCCTGCCAATGCACGCAAGCATTTGAAGCTGATGGAAGACGCCTTGGCCGGTGATCTGGAGCGCATCAGCGCGATCAATAGCCGCGAGCAGCGCCAGATGCTCAAGCGTGACGAGCTGCTGCCCAAGTACCTGGATTACGTACAGCGGTACCGCGATTCGGAATTGAATTTCCAGAACTCGGTGCTGGTATATGTCCTGATCTGGCTGTTCGACACCGAGCAGTTCACCCAGGGCCTGGAGCTGGCCGACTTCGCAATATCCCAGGGCCAGGCGCTGCCTGAGCGCTTCAACCGCGACATTCCGACCTTCGTTGCAGACGAGGTGATCGACTGGGCCGAGGCGGAATTCAAGGCCAGGCGCAGCCCTGAGCCCTACGTTTCCAACCTGCTGCCCCGTGTCGACGGCGAATGGCAGCTGTTCGAGCGGATCCCGGCTCGTTACCACAAGTTGCTGGGAATGATCGCGCTGCACCGCAAGGACTGGCCTGTAGCAATTCACCACTTCGAACGGGCCGAACAGCTTTACGAAAGCATCGGCGTAGGGACACGCCTTTCTGACTGCCGCAAGGCGCTGGCCAAGGCGCAAGCCAAAGAAAACGCCGGCAACGGCACCGAATAACCGACTACCCCCCCGGCGAGAAACTGTGGATGTGAGCCAACCATTTATGGCCCTGACCCACTGAAACAGTTTTCCCGCCCCTAATGCAAAAAGCCTTGCGCATGGCGCAGCTTTAAGAGGTTGCTATGTTCATCGGGTCACTGCGAAAGGTTATCGATATCAACTTCCCCCTCGGGGAAAGTTGCGGTCGTCCGCAGATCACTGCCCCCAAGAACCTGGACGCATCCTCTCAGTGTGCTCATGTACCTGTCAGCGATTTTCAACGCTGCCAAGACGACATCCGGATGAAGATCGCCGTTTGTTTCAAGGCTAATAAGTGCAAGCGTGTGTGCCTGCCTAAGCTTTTTCTCTTTGAGGTATTGCTGGCGTTTTATGGCCAGTTCACGCTCTCTAAGCTTTTCTTCCAGGTAGATAATCTTTTTTCCTATATCGTCCATTTGCCGTCCTCCTCCGTTGCTTGCAGGAAAAGTATATGAGGTTTTCCGGCAAAGCTCAGGAGTTTCTGAGCCAGTGGCGATATAAGCTCTTTAGCGCATCACTGCAAGAGCTTATTTATTGTGACTTTCCCGTCCGGGAACGTCGCAGTAATTTCTACCTGACTGCCTCCAAGGACCTGGACGCATTCATTCAGAGTGCTGACGTACCGGTCAGTAAGCCTCAATGCCTCCTTGACTGCATCAGGATGAACATTCTGCGTGCGCAGGCACATCATCGCCATTGCATGTGCTTCCTCGATCCGTCTATCAAGGATCTGTTGCTTACGCCTTGCCGACGTAAGGCGCTCTTTGAGGCGCATTTTCAGAGATACAAACTTTCCTTTCCCATCACTCATGGTCCGCAGTCCTCCATTACAGGCGGGAAAAGTGTATGAACTTTTCTGGCAAACCTTCATGGTCAGCAGACGAACGGTGCCTTAAGGCTGATAGCAGATTATTACGAAAGTTTACTTGTTGGCACCCTTGCATCAGGGAATGTTGCGGTGATCTCCAGGTCGCCGATTCCCAAAACCTGAACGCAATCTGCCAACACAGTGGCGCAAGTGTCAGCGATTGCAAGTATGTCTTCGACGTTTTCAGTTTCGCGGTGCTCCCCATCGAGCAGTCGGAGCGTGATGGCTTGTGCTTGCTCAAGCTTATTTTTGACATCATGAATCTTAAATTTTTCAGCCATTTGGCGCTCTTTAAGCCGCGCACTCAGCGATTCAATCCTTTCTTCGTCATCGTTCATGACTCGCAGTCCTCTATCGCATGGAGGGGGAGTGTATGAGCTTTTCCGGGAAACCCACCACCTTTGTTGAACAATTCGTCAGAAACGACGGTTTCTGGCCTGATCTTGCAGTCTCCGAGTTTCAGAAAGGTTACCGCCTGCCAGCGGAATACCTGGTAGAGATGCTGGCCGCCGATCTGAACATGGCCATGGTCGAGGTCAATACCGATCTGGCCAAGTTAAAAGCGCGCTGGCAGGGCGTTGGCGTGTCCAACGTTGAATCCGCAGACACCACCATCCTGCCAGAGCGCACCTTTCAAGCCGCGACCTATAAGCGCGCCGTCTACAGCCGCGCCAAAGCCAGCCTGCTGACTCAGTTCGCCACGGTCAATCGCCGCGAAAGCGCCGAAAACGTGGGCAAGGAACTGCCAGAGCGCTCCGAAACCTTCCTCGCTTTCAGCCAGGCTGCTGTGCGGTCGCTGCAGGGCCGTGGCCGCATCACGGCGGCGCTGCTGTGATCAAGCTCAAGGCGTTGACCGCCTACCTGCTCGAGCGCCAATTGGTCGCCCCTGAGCAGCTCGACAGCTGGACCGACCAGGTGCAGGTCGAGCTGGTCTGGAAACCTGACACCCAAGGCATGCACATGGGTGACATGCATTACGGCGCGACCATCTCGATCGAGCGGTTCGCGGATCACCCGGCGCGCCTGTTTGCCCTGGTAGGCAGCTGGCTGGAAACCCACGACCAGGACCGCGACGGTCTGCCGAACGTGGTGTTCGATGTGGTCATGCTCGACAACGACCTGGCCGACGTCGACATCAAGCTGCAGTTCACCGAGGCGCAGTACCTGGCCGAGGATCCTGCCGGCGAGATCGAGGCCTTTGGCAGTACCTGGTCGTTCGTACCGTTCGAATTGTGGGTGGCTGAGAGCGGCGAGGTGACCGGTCATGGCCTTTGATCTGGACATTCGCGGCATGCTCGAAGCCCAGGACCTGCTGGCCTTGATGGAGCTTCCGACGCCCAAGCGCAGACGTCTGTTGAACAACGTTGCCAAGCGCGTGCGCAGTCTGAGCCGCCAGCGGATCCGCAACCAGCAGAACCTGAATGGAACCCCGTTCGCTGCCCGCAAGGACACGTCCAAGGGCAAGAAGAAGATGGAAGCCGGCCTGGGCAAGCTGCTCGATGTCACCCGCCTGACCGGTACCGAAGCGGAGCTGGGCTGGCGTAACACGCTGACCCGTTGGGTTGCCTCGCAGCAGCACAACGGCGTGTCCGAACGGCGCACCGCCGCGCAGATGCGCCAGTGGAACAACGTTCCGCCGGGCACCGCCGCTACCGAAAAACAGGCCAAGAGCCTGCGCCGTCTGGGTTTCAAGACCCGTCAGGAAGGCAAAAAGACCCTGACCCGCCCATCTGTGGCGTGGATCCAGCAACACCTGAACTACGCCCGGGCGGGATTGCTGATCCGCGTCCTGGACGACGAACGAGCCGAATCCACCGGTGCGCAAAGCTGGAACATCCAGCTGCCTGCGCGTCAGTTCCTCGGTGCCAGCGACAGCGAAACCAGCCAACTGGTGCACCTGGTGCTGCAACAAATCCTTAATTCACCCCGCTAACGAGGCACCGCTTTATGGCACTCGGCAAAGTCAGCGTTAACAATCTCAACCTCGGCCAGGGTGCCGTGAGCGAGATCGAACGCTATTTCCTGTTCATCGGTCCCGCCGCCAAGAACGTCGGCAAGCTGGTCCCGTTGGACACCCAAAGTGATCTGGACGTCCAGCTGGGCGTTGCGGACAGCGACCTGAAAACCCAGATCCTGGCAGCACGCAGCAATGGCGGCGATCGCTGGGCCTGCATCGCCGCTCCGATCGCAGGCGAAACCACCTGGCAACAGGCGCTTGAGAGCGCGACCCGCAGTTATTCCTTCGAGGCGGTGGTGATCGTCAACCCGGTTACCATTCAGGCCGAGCTGTCGGCGATGCACGTTGCTGCCAATGACCTGAGCAACAAGCTGGGCCGCCGTGTCTTCGTGCTGGCGGCCACTGCCGGCATCGCTCCGCAACTGAGCTGGAGCGCTTACGTTGTCGAGCAGAAAACCATTGTCGACGGCCTGGCTGCGCCTCGCGTTCTGCCGGTACCGCAACTGCACGGCAACAACCTGGGCGTGCTGGCCGGTCGGCTGGCCAATGCCGCCGTGAGTATTGCCGACACGCCGATGCGGGTTGCCACCGGCGCGGTCTTGGGCCTGGGCGCTGAGCCCAAAGACATGGATGGTACCCCGCTGACCTCCGCGGTGCTTTTGCAGCTCGACGCAGCGCGTCTTTCTGTGCCCCAGACGTACCCGGACTATCCGGGCACCTACTGGGGCGACGGCAACATGCTGGACACCCCTGGCAGTGACTTTCAGGTGATCGAGAACCTGCGCGTCGTCGACAAGGCAGCCCGCCGCGTGCGCGCTCTGCTGATCCGCTACGTGGGCGACCGGACCCTGAACAGCTCGGCCAACAGCATGGCGACCACCACGTCCAAGCTGATGGCCCCGCTGCGCGCGATGGCCAAGTCCACCAAATTCGCCGGCCAGGTGTTTCCAGGCGAGATCGAGCAGCCCAAGGACGGCGACATCGTGCTGACCTGGAGGAGCAAAACCTCTGTCGTGGCCTACCTCAAGCTGCGCCCCCTCAACTGCCCGAAAGACCTGACCGCGAACATCGCGCTGGACCTTTCCGTTACGGATTCGGAGTAAACCATGGCCGCAAAAATTGGCGGTAAGAACTTCGATGTGAACTTGGGCGATCTGCTCGTTCACGTCGAGGCCGGCACCATCGACATCACGGACAACAGCACCGTGGCCCAGACCAAGGGCGTGCCCAATGGTCACGTCGACGGCGATGTCGCTGCAGCCGGCGAACTGGAGCTGGACACCACCAACTTCAATCTGCTCATCGAGCAGGCCAAGACTGCCGGCAGTTTCCGCGAGCTGGAGCCGTTCGACATCGTGTTCTTCGCCAAGGCCGGCGAAGAGGAACTGCGCATCGAGGCGTTCGGCTGCAAGGTTCGCGTGTCCAGCCTGCTGAGCATCGATCCCAAAGGCGGCGCGAAGAACACCCACAAGGTGCCGTTCGACGTCACCAGTCCGGACTTCATCAAGATCAACGGCGTGCCCTACCTGGCTGCTGCTGAGATCGAGGGCCTGACGTAATGGTCTGCCCGTTCGATCGTGCGCAGGCTCTGGAGCAGCGACAACGCGACCAGGCCATTGCGGCCCAGTTGGCCAAGCCGCGAGCGAGCGGGCCGAGCCTCACTCATTGCCAGGACTGCGACAAGGAGATCCCACCGGCGCTCCAGGCATTAGGCGGCATGACCCGTTGCGTGCCTTGCCAAACCCTGACCGAAAAAGGACTTCGCTGATGAGCACCAATCAAGCTGCTCAGGACACCGCCATTGCGTTGGTGAAGGCGTCGCCCGCGATCGGCGTCGCCGCCACCGGTGCGACCGGTGCCGTTGACTGGTCCGCCGTGGCCTACATGCTGACTGCGTTTTACATGGTGCTGCAGATCCTGCTGCTGATCCCCAAGTACCGCCAGATGCTGCGGGACTGGAGGGTCAAGCCATGAGCCTGCGGGTCAAGATCACCGCCGGCGTGCTGCTGCTCTGCAGCGCCACGTTGACCGCCTTCCTGGGCACCTGGGAAGGCAACGGCCAGAACGTGGTGTACGCCGACAAGCTGGCCAGTGGTTTGCCCACGGTCTGCAAGGGCATCACCAGGCACACCAGCCCGGATCCAGTGGTGGTCGGTGAATATTGGTCGGATGCGCGCTGCGCCGAGGTGGAAGGCCTGGTCATCGCCAAGGGGCAGTTGAGCCTGGCCGACTGCCTGACCAACCAGGCGATCGGGCAGAACACGTTCGACGCCTTGAGCAGCCATGGCCACAACTTGGGCATGCCGACGACGTGCGCAAGCCGTGCGGTTGGCCTGATCAATGCGGGCCGCATTGCCGAGGGCTGCAAAGCGCTGGCCTGGGCTTCCGACGGTATGACGCCGGTGTGGGCCTATGTGACCGGTGCCGATGGCCGTAAGACTTTCGTTCGTGGCCTGCACAACCGCCGGCTCGCAGAAATGAGGCTGTGCCTGCAATGACCATCAGCCCGCTGCGTCTTGCCCTGTTTTTGCTGGTGGTCGGTCTGCTGACCTGGTGCGCTTTCGAGTACCAGGGCAACCAGCTCGTCGTTGCCCGCGCTGAGCTGGTCGACGCCACTGCAGATCTGCACACCGAGCGAGAAGCGACGCGCCTGGTCCGCGATCAGCTGGCAGCGCGGGACCAGCTCGATACCCATCACACCGAGGAACTGAACCGTGCCCGCGCTCAAATCAACACTCTGCAGCTTGCTGTTGCTGATGGCAGTTACCGGCTGCGCATCAAAGCTTTCTGCCCCGCAATGCCCGGTACCGCCAGCGCCGCCGGCCTGGCTGATGCAGGCAGCGCCGAACTCGCAGCAGACGCTAGACCGGATTATTTCACCCTCAGAGACGAGCTTGCCCTAAGCCGGCAAATGATCCTCGGCCTGCAGGACTACATCCGCCAGGTCGTGCAACGCACGCCGGCACAACCCTGACCCTTTACAACTCAACCTTACGGAAACACCGACATGAGCGAAGTAAACCGCAGCATCACCCTGGAACGTGGCGACAAGGAATTCACGTTCAACCTGACACCGCAGGTGATCACCAAGTACTTCAATGCCACGACCCAGGCCAACAAGGTCGCCCCTGCCCACAACCTGCTGATGGGCACCGTCAAGGACGAAGACAAGGCGGCACTCAAAGCGCTGCTGGAAAACCCGATCACCACCATGACCCTGGCCGGCGCGTTGCTTGAAGAGTATTCGCCGGACGTTGAAGTGATCGTAAAAAAGCCCTCGAACATGCCGAAGGCCTGACCCAGGACGGGCTGGGCCAGTTGCTGGCCCTGACCCAACGCTGGCTGCCTGGCGCTGAGCCCACCATTGAAAGCATGGGCACTGCCAAGTGGCTTGAAGACGAACACTGGAGACGCATGGAAATTGCCGTCGCCAACGGCATTTCCACTGCCTTTAACGGATAACCCTGATGGCTGACCGTTCCGCCCGCCTGGCTTTCATCCTGAAACTGACCGACAAGGTCAGTGCCCCGTTGGGCAAGGTGAAAACCAGCTTTAGTGACCTTGCCGCCAAGAGCCAGCAGAACATCATTCAGATGGGCGCGGGCCTGGCCGGCATGGTGGGGGCGGGCAAGGCCATCACCGAATCACTGGAACCGGCGCTGGAAGTGAACCGGGCGCTAGGCGACATGCGCGCCTTGGGCACCACCGAAGACGCGCTGGCGTCGCTGAACCGGACTGCACTCGAATTCTCGATCACCTACGCCACCAGCGCCGCCGAGTTCGTGACGTCATCACGCGTCATCGATGGAGCGATCAAGGGCCTGGTCGGCGGCCAGTTGGCCACCATCACCAGTGCCAGCAACCTGCTGGCCAAGGTCACCAAGTCTGACGCCGAAACCACCGGCGCGTACCTGGGCACCATGTACAACCTGTTCAAGTCCCAGGCAGACAAGATGGGCCGGGTGGAGTGGGCCCAGCAACTGACCGGCCAGACCGCGCTGGCGGTGAAGCTGTTCCGCACCGATGGTGCCCAGTTGAAAGACGCCTTTAAGGAAGTCGGAGCGATCGCCACCCAGGCCGGTGTCAGCTTTGCCGAACAGATGGCGGTGGTCGGTACGCTGTCCAGCACCATGGAAGGCGGCGACGCCGGCGGGCGCTATAAAGCGTTTTTCGAGAATCTGGAGGCCGCAGCCAAGAAAACCGGTCTTACGTTCACCGATGCGGCAGGCAACGCACTGCCCATGCTGCAGATCATGGACAAGCTGCAGGGCAAGTACGGCGACCTGACCAGCGCGGCTGCCGGCACCAAGCTGATGGAAGTGTTCGGCGGTGAAGGTGCCCAGGTGATCGGCGCGCTGGCCAAGGATACCGATCGCCTGCGCAACGGCATTGCCGAACTGGGCAAGGTCCGGGGCCTGGAGAACGCCGAGAAGATGGCCAAGGCCATGGTCGACCCATGGCAGCAGTTCGGCAAAGCCGTCGAAGCGCTGCGCATCGCCTTCGGCCAGTCCCTGATTCCGACGCTGACCCCACTGATGGATCGCCTGGTGGGCATTGCCAAGACCTTGACCCGCTGGACGCAGCTGTTCCCGAACATCACCCGCATCATCGGTATCACCACACTGGTGGTCTTTGGCTTCATCGCCGCGATGTCGCTGCTGACCCTGGTAGTCGGGGTCAGCAAAATGGTCTGGCTGGGCATGCTCACCGTGTGGAAGCTGCTCACCTGGCAGGGCTTCAAATCGATCGCCATGTTCCTGTTCCACACGGTCATGGTCGCGGCATTCGTCGTCGGCCTGATCGGTCTGTACACCTGGATGGCGATCGTGCGCGTCGGCATGTTGCTGTGGCAGGGCGCGATCTGGTTGGTCAACGCCGCCATGCTGGCCAACCCGGTGCTGCTGATCGTGGCCGGCATTGTACTGTTGGCCGCTGCCGTGGTTGCGGCGGTCGTGTACTGGGACGATCTGTGCACGGCGCTGATGAACACCACCGCGTTCCAGTGGATCAGCGATCAGATGGCCAAACTGTCCAGCTGGTTCGACTCGATGGGCGGCTGGTCCGGCATCGCCAAAACTGCCTGGGACAGCATCCTGTCCACGGTCAAGGGCGCAATCAATGGCCTGATCGAGATGGCCAACAAGATCCCCGGTATCAACATCGAGACCACGTTTGGTGATCTGCCCGAGCCGCCGAAGGTGCCCGATCTGCCTGGTCAGGTGGGCGCACCTGTACCGGGTCCACAACTGCCGGCAGTGGTGACCACACCGCCGGCGGGCACCACACCGGGGGCCAAAGTCGCCTCGGCTGCACAAACTCCGGCTACCCAGACGCCTAAGCCGCTGGCCCTGGTGCCGGCTGCCGTCGCCCAGTCTGCGCGTGCGCAGGTTCCAGCGCCTGCAGTCCAGGTGAAACCTGCACCGCCTATCAGCCTGCCGCAACCCAACGTGCTGCCCTTCAAACCGCTGCAGATGCCTGCTCCGCAGATCAGCCAGGCCGACCCGATCATGCTGCCGCCGGCGTCGGCTGACCTGGCGTTTTCGATGCCGGCCAAAGCGGTACTGCCAGAGCGCGTCGAGAAGGTCATCGAGCTGCCCGCCAAATCCGACAAAGGCATCGAAGCCCGCAAGGCGATCAACGCCAATACGTCGATCAGCCCCACCAAACCGCAGGCCGTCCCCAAAGGAGGACTGATGCAAAGCTTCCAGAACCAGAGCAACGCCATGAACCCTAACCAGCGCCCCGGCACCCACGTCGAGACCTTGAACATCAATACCTCCAAGCCGATGACCCCGCTGGAGCTGGAAAACATGATGGCCATGGCGGTGGGCGGCTGATGAGTGAATACGTTGATCTGTTGATCATGAACAACGACCTGGTACTCGATCCGGCCCGCCAGCCCCTGCTGGTGGATGACCGCGCCTCGATCGCCCAGGACATCGCGCACCTGATCCGCGAAAGCGGCCTGCTGATCACCCTGGTGGCCGAGCGCGACCGGCTGCGTCAGCGTGACTGCATTCAGCAGATGGAGCTGCTCGTCGAGGATGATGAACGCCTGGTACCAGGTACTGCGCAGATCGAGCAGACCCAGCCGGGTGTGTACCTGGTGACCGCCACGACCGTGAAGTTCGGCCAGGTGGAGATCACCCTATGACCGTCGACTTCAAAAAGGCGCTGGGTGATTCCGGCATTCCAACCACTGAGGCGCAGCTCAAACAGGCCTGGGAAAAGCTGGCCGTCGAGCAGGGCAGCACGCTGACCAATACCAGCGCGTACAGCCCTTTCTGGCGGATCATCACGGCGCTGGTCACCAAGCCGGTGCTGTGGCTGCTGGAGTTCGTCAGCGGTACGGTGCTGCCGAATTTCTTCGTCAAGACAGCCGGTGCGCATTGGCTGGACATGCTGGCCTGGGCGGTGAACATCGAGCGCAAGGCCGCGACGGTGGCCGTTGGTGAACTGCTCTTTACCCGCGCCAATACCGGTGGCGAGCTGGAAGTGCCGATCGGCACTGTCGTTCAGTCACCGACCCTCAATGGTCATATCTATCAGTTGGTGACCACCGAACCGCGCAGCTTTGAAGAGGGCCAGAGTCAGCTGGTGGTACCGGTTAAGGCCGTGGGAGCCGGCAGCGGCTACAATCTGGCACCTGGTTATTACGCCGTGCTGCCTCAGTCGGTACCGGGCGTTGTCCAGGTTGTGAACAATACCGACTGGCTGCAGACGCCTGGCGCGGATTCCGAGCATGACGACCAGTTGCGCCTGCGCGTGCGCAACCAGTTTTCGGCGGTCAACCAATGGCACACCGACGCGGTGTATCGGGCGATCATCACCGGGTTTCCTGGGGTTGCCGCTGACGGCGTGTACTTTGAACACGGCGCACCGCGTGGACCAGGCAGCGCCAATGCCTTCGTACTGTTCGACGCCGGCGTGCCCGCCGATACCTTCCTCGAGCAGATCAACACGCATATCCGCGACGGCGGTAACCATGGCCACGGCGACGATCTGCTGGCCATGGCCATGCCTGAAACCCTGCACGCGATCAGCGTCAACGTCTGGCCGGTGGCCAACCTCACCGTGCTGCAGCTGCAGACGCTGCAGGCCGAGATCGGGTTGTTCATCCGCGCCGCTTTTCGTGAAAGCACCCAGAGCGACTACGCACCGACCCGCACGTTCCCCCAGTCGCGTTTCAGTTTCAGCCGTCTGACCGAAGAGCTGCACATCCAGTTTCCGGACATCAGTTCGTTGCGGTTCGCCAACAGCGACATCGTCTCGGCCTTGGACATCCCGCGCATCAGCACCCTGGCGGTGGTCCTGCAATGATCAAGCTCAAGCTGCCGTTCTGGCTCGAAGGGCTGGAGCTGACCAAGCTGGTCACCACCGCCCAGCTCTGGTGGGAACAGGCCACCGAATGGCTGCGCTGGCCTTATCTGCAGTTCGACGCGGACACCTGCCACCTGTCCATTCTGGAGCTGTGGGCCTGGCAGCGCGACGTGACAAGGTTTCCCGCCGAACCGGAAAGCCTGTTCAGGTTGCGGGTCAAGTACGCCTTTATCAACTCCGTGGACGCCGGCAGCACTGCCGGTTTGAAACGCATCCTGGAGCGCCTGGGCGTCGGCTACGTCGAGATCCAGGAGCGTATGCCCGAGCGCGACTGGGACGTCGTGCTGCTCACTCTGAGCGATTCCCAACTGTCCGAGAACCCCGACCTGTTGCGCGTGCTTATCCGTCAGTACGGGCGCACGTGTCGCCGGTATGACTTCGTAACCATCACCCCGGTGCGGCTTGCTGTTGCCCTGGTGGATTTCAATGACGATCAGCAAACGCTGGTCGCCAGCCTTTAGGAGCCCTCATGGCTGCAAGTATCACCCTCGCCGGCGAGAAACTGATCGCCCAGAAACAAGCGGCCAACCTGCCGCTGACCGTGGCCCGCTTCGTGCTGGCCAACGTGCCCGGCCTAAATGTGAGCGGCCCGGTCAATCGCGCAGGCGTGAAGCCGCCAGCGGCCCAGATCGTCTACACCGCAAACATAAGCCAGCAGGGTTACGTGAACCCTAACCAGGTGGTGTACAGCCTGCTGATGGGCACCGATATCGGTGACTTCGACTGGAACTGGATCGGCATGGAGACCAGCGACGACGTGCTGCTGTCGGTCGCCTACGTTCCGGTGCAACAGAAGCGCAAGAACATCCTGCCCGACCAGATCGGCAACAACGTCACGCGCAACTTCCTGGTGGTGTTCGACGGTGCTCAGCAACTGACTGGCATCAAGATCGACGCCAGTACCTGGCAGTTCGATTACACCGCGCGCATGAAAGGCATCGATGAGCGCGAGCGCATCAGCAACCGGGACATGTTCGGGCGCGCCTGCTTTTTCGGCGCAGGCCTGCAGCTGCAGAAGGTGGGCAATGCCTACCAGCTCAATCCGGGCGTGGCTTATGTCGAAGGCGTTCGCCTGCAGCTCGATGCGGTGCTGCCTGTGACCGTGCCGGCAGTGCCGACCAAAGCGTGGCTGGATGTGGTGCTGCAGCGCGAGCTGAACGATGTCGTGGCCGCGTTCAAAGTTGTGTTCGGCCAGGAAGTGAAGGTCGACTACACCGACAGCGCCTCGGCCAGGCACTACCTGGTGCCGTTGGCCGACATCACCGGTACCAGCAGCTTGGTCGACCTGCGCCCGATCGAGGCGATCGACAGCGAGTTGGTGAAGCACTTCGCTGCTCGGGTTGGGGACTATCCAGATCTGCGCGCCCGTGCCACGACCAAGGAAGACGTGGACTTGGGCAACCTGCCCAACGCGATCAGCGACGATCCGAACAGCAACAGCAGTGCCGTGCTGGCCACCACCAGAATGGTCAATGCCGTGCGCACGGCAATCAACCAGGCGATCGCGTCAATTGTTGACGGCTCGACTACCGTTGGCAGGGCCGTGCGTCTTGTTACGCCGCGAGCCTTTCGATTCAACGGCGCAGCCAGCGGCATAGGGACCTATGACGGCGCGAGTGATACCAATATCACCCTGACGCTGGCCGATAGCGGTGTAGCGGCAGGTACGTACACAAAAGTAGCCGTCAACCTGAAAGGCCTAGTCACCAGCGGCAGTAACCCGACAACTTTGGCCGGCTACGGCATCACCGATGCCTACAGCAAGGATGACGCGAACAAAAGTTTCGTGAAGCAAGGCGGTGGGCCTGACCAGAAGGGCAATCAGATCAACATCGGCTGGACCGGCGCGACGCTCAAAGCGAGCGTCGACGGCAACGATCTGGGCAGGATCTGGACGGAAACCTCATTCAACCCCAACGACAAGGCCAACAAGGCTAATACGCTGGCCGGCTACGGTATCGGCGATGCCTACACCACCACTCAGGTCAACGACCTGGTGGGCAGACGGGTACTGGCCGACTCCATTGTTCACGCCGGTTTTGCCAGCAACAACACTGACTATCCGTATTTCCGTCGCATCTCTGATGACAAGGTCTATTACCTGCAGCCGCAGATCGGTTACACGCCATTGCAGCAGGGTGGTGGTGCCGGCCAGAAGACCAACAAGGTTTATATCGGTTGGTCAGACGTCGGTCTGAAATTGACGGTCGACGCCACAGATATGGGCCGAATCTGGACGGAACAGTCGTTCAACCCCAACGACAAGGCCAACAAGTCCAACTCGATCGCAGGCTATGGCATCACGGACTGTTACACGGTCACTCAGGTTAACTCTCTCGTGAACCAGCGCGTCGCAGGGGATGCCATCCAGACCGCCGGTTTCGCCAGTGACAACCCGGAGTTTCCCTATTTCCGTCGTACCTCTACCGGTGGCATTCATTACCTGCAGAACCGCCTGGGGTTCACGCCCGTGCAGCAAGGCGGCGGAGCCAACCAAGCCAGCAACCAACTGCGTCTGGGCTGGGCTACCAATGGCGCGGGTGTTAGGGCGCAAGTAGACGCTTCCGACCTGGGGCTTCTGTGGGGCGAACAGAATTTCTACCGCCCTGACAACAACAACTTTCTGGCGGTATCCATCACTGCGACTGAAGTGCGACTGCCCGCTGGCGGCACTTGGTGCTATTCGCTGATGCACTACTACTCGGGCGGTGCCGGCGTGATCGGTCGAAGTGGCCAGGCAGCTGGCGGCACCGTTATTTCATTCAGCGGCGGAAGCACCATTTACGGTTTCGCCTGGAGGTACGCAGCATGACAGACGTGAAACTTGAAACCCCTGAAGAGGTCCTGCCGCCGATTTTCGCGGCTCCCGAAGAGCCAGTGGCTTTGGGCGTGTCCTTCTCCGATGTGGCCACTAAAAACGATGGCTCGTTCGTGATAACCGTTGCTGGCAACCGTTGTCATGTTACCCAGGACTACAACCCGCCGCTTTACCAGGCTGTTGTCGACTATCTGGACGCCGGTGGCCACGCTACCGAGTACGCCGAGGACATCGTTGTCCAGGCCGACCCGGCGTTGCTGGCCAAGCTCTGGGTGGAGCTGCGTTTGAAAGTCTCGGACAACTTGGTATCGCAGTACCGCGATGCTCGCGATCTGGGCGGTGAACTGCCGATCACACCCGAGCAGTTCACCCAGTTGCTGACCTGGCGGCAGGCAGTGCGTGAATGGCCGCAGGTGCCTGGCTACCCAAAGGAAACCACGCAGCCGGTTACACCGGACTGGATCGAAGCGGTCTTGCTCGATGGCGAATGAATGGGCACCGATCAAACTGCAATGGCCGGTGCAGGCCACACAGTGGATGGATCAGATGGCGGACGCTCGGGAGTTGATCCAGAGTGAAATGGTCATCACCGGCCAGCGCGTATCGACGCTGGCCGATATCGCCAAGACCAGCCCTGGTCTGATAGCGGGTGCCGCGAAATCGGCGATCAGCGCCGGACGCGATGCGTTGGTCGCGCAGTTTGAAAACGTCCCGTCCTGCATCGTCGTGACGCCGTTTCAGCACGGTGTAGGGCAGGGCAGCGGTGGCCATCAGCGCTTTTTGTCTGCGCCGAACCTGCTGCAGCTGCTGGCCGACAAGCTGACTGACACCACCGACGCTGTGCGGCCCCAAGGTCAGCAAAGCGCCCTGGTACTGATATTCCTCGCCACACGACTGGACCAGCTCGCGGCGACGTTGGGTCGGTTCAACGTGGTGTTGCCTATGCCTGACCTGGTGCGCGCCGAGCGCCGTGCCGAACACCTGGCCAAGCTGGAAGTGGAAAAGTGGGTGATGCCGATCGCCGGGCAAATGCCGCTCTGGAGCCAGTTGCCGCTGCAGCGCTGCCCGATCACCAAGCTGGCCAGCCAGTCCATGGCCGGTCAACTGGCAGTACTTGAGGGCTATGCCGCCGACAGTTCGCCGATGGCGGACCTGGCCGATCTGCAGGCCCGAAAGAAGGCACAGGTACAGGAGCGCGAGCAGCAGCTGGCCGACCTGAAAGCCCAGTTCACCAACAGTGCCGACGATGTATCGATCCAGTCGAGGATGCTAGGACCGGGTGATGTGGGCCAACTGCGCCGCGAACTGCTCGAGGGCGAAGCACCAGGTCATGAGTGGCCGCTCTGTGCCGGCGCACTGTTGGTGGGCTCTGCAGAGAGCCTGAGCTTTGTTCAGGAACTGGTGGGCCTATGACGCTGCTACTCAACGGCGAACAGATCATTGGCCACCGGATGAAGCTCACGGCCAACCTCAAGATCGAGGCCGACGAGCTGGGCGGTCAAACATCGGGCACCGACAAGTCTCACAAGGGCTTCAAGCCCAAGACGCTGACTGTAGCGCTGACGATCCCCTACAAATCGCTCGAAAATCTGCGCACCATCATGCGTCTGGCCGAGGCGACTGCAGGCGGTGGCCAGCTGCAGACGTACCGGATCGTCAACGACACGGCCAAGGCCTTTGGCATCCGGCAGGTGACGTTCTCTGATGGGGTCAGCGCCCGTGAAGACGACACGCTGGCCCAATGGATCGTCCAGTTCACCCTGAGCGAGAAGCTATCCAACCCGGAGAAGGTCGAGAACCGTCGCGCCGGCAACGGCGTGACATCTCAGTCAGCGCCTGGCGATGGTGTGGCGGGCAGTGGGTCCGGATCGGGCGCAGCCGAAGAGCTGACCGGCTTTGAGGCCGTGCTCAAGAAAGTGGACACCTACCTGGGCGGCACGCCATGAGCATGAAACTGCACAAAGTGCTGACAATCGACGGCGTGGCTACGCCGCTTATCAATGACGATGTTCGACTGGACCTTAAGAGTCCGGGCCGCGCCACGTTCACGATCAAGACCGGCGCTACTGTCAAAGGTTTGGTCACGTTCGATATCGGCTACAACGAAGCGGTCCTGCAGCGTCATTTCATTGGCTATGTCGAACGATGCACTGCCACCAACGGCATCGAGCAGGTGGTGCTGTGCCGCGAGTTAGCCGCGGTGCTGGCCAACCCTTTGCCCATGAACCTGCGTCATGTGGATCTGCGCGCGGTGCTGGCCGATATCGGCAGCAAAACCGGGCTGCGTTTCCGGGTCCCGGATCAGGCCTACACACACATAAAGACGCCGTTTTTCTACAACCTGGCCGCTGGATACCAGGCGCTAGACAGCATGGCGCGGGTGTTCGGCATCAAGGACTTTATCTGGCAGCAACAGGGTGACGGCGAGATCTACGTCGGTGCCTGGGCTGACAGTTTCTTCGGCGCTCGGTCGCCGTTGCAGTTGCCGGTGAACCTCTTCGACGGTTACCAGGGCAGCCAGAGCGCAATGATCGCGGCCTTGCCAGGCCTGCGACCAGGCGTATCAATTAACCAAGGCGAGCGGATCACGAACGTGACGCTGGCCGGCACACAGATGGCCATCAAATGGACGACGCAATCAAGCGCAGCGTAGAACGACAATTCCCTGAACTCACCGGCGGCTATCACTTGCCGCGCTTCGCCAAGGTGGTGGCCGTGGCGGATGCGCCGGCCAGCGCCGGGCTGTGTGACGACTTCCGGCCGCGCTTCTCGGTCGACCTGCAGGTGATGGGGCCTGATGGCGAGATCGACACGACGTTGCCGGTACTGGCCGGCGTGCCGCTGCCCATGCCGGTGGGGGGCGATGAGATGGGCTTCTTTGCCTTTCCGGAGGAGGGCACCAGCGTGGTGGTGTGCTTCGCTTATGGCCTGCCGCACAAGCCCTACATCCAGACCATCCTGCCGCATGGCCTGACATTGCCGAAGGTGCCCAAGGGTGACCAGGTGTGGCAGCACAGTGACGCCGTGCAACAGCGCGTCGACGCGGACGGCAACTGGCTGCGCAAAACCGACGGCAAGATCCAGGACCAGGCGATCGAGCGCGAAGTCGACGCCATGACCAACACCGAAAGCTTTCAGAGCCACACCAGGACGGTGGACGACCATTCGACTGAATCAGTGGGTGGCGTGAAGAAGATCGAGGCCCTGGGCGCGCTCAAGCTGCTGTCAGGCGGATCCGCGAGCCTGGCGGCAGTGGACGACCTGCACCAGGCCACCGGGCGTGACCTGAACCTGGTGGTCGGACAGAAGCACAACGCCACGGTGGGTGGCGACATGCACGAACGGATTCAGGGGCTTCGTGAGAGCATCACCAGTAAGAGCCAGCGTTTGCAGGCTCCGAAAAACTGGGTTGGGTCGGGCGGTGTGAACATCTTTCAGGTGGTGTGCGACTTGCTGGATCTGGTCCAGGATATGAACACCCAGCTCGCTGCACACACTCATGGGCCGACGCCGGTGCCCGGCAACGCGGGTGCGTTTACAGCGGATGCGACCAAAGCAGAGTTATTGTCAGCTAAGCTCAAGCCAGTAACGCTCTGATCGATACATCACCCCTATGGTTTAGGATCTCGGGAAAGTTACTCAGATCCGTCATCATCTTTTTCTTCTCCCCAAACGACTTGCGATAAAACTGAAACTTAAAATCTTTGCAGGTTACAGCTATGTTCTGAATTTACGAAGAGCTTTAGCTGCCCCTTCGACAAGAAATGCTGATGGTACAAGCATTACGAATACTATCGTCGTGAGAACCATAAACTCTCCGTCCTCGCTACCGATTATGCCCAGGGCATTTGCAGCCGAAGCATAAGTATCTAGGCCTGTTTCAGTTTGAAGTAACCAGCCCATCAGGCCTAACGCAACAAGCCATTTAGTGAGTAGCGCAGCCAGCACTAAACTTAATACACCCTTTGAGATGGTCTTCGTTATTTTCTTCATTTTTTTTCGCTATTCACTAGAAGCAGATACATCAATTACACCATAATACCTTAAATTCGTTCCCGGGAGATTTTCGCCACGCTGACTGCGAAGGTGTTTCTTAAGCTCATCGAATCCAATCTGAGAGGTAAGGGTGATACATCCTTGGCTTATACCGCGTGGCCCAACGGGGTGGAGCCTAAAAGCGCCACGCCTGATGTTATCAATGGTTGTCTGATCATCCACCTCGCCATCATCTCTGTAAAGACCAAACCACTCCCCCCTATCCGTACCAGCTAAAAAGTCCTGTATGGGTTCTTTAATCCACCCAAGGGTACCCCCGCTCTGCCGATCGACAATAAAATATCGACCAGTTGGAATTGCACCCTTGCTTTCAACAGACTGATACTTCGGGCTGTTAATAAAAGGGGCGTCCATACCCGAAAACGCTTCATAGCTAGCTTGCCCGCAACGCAAATTGCTCACAGGTTTACTATTTAACGAAAAACTACAGTACGCAATATTAGGGTTGTTAGTGTTTTCAGACATGCCGCGCCCGTCCTTGGCCAAGATTAAGCGTAGATTTTATTTTTTATACCGTCCCACCCACCTGCAATTTGTCCGCCACCTTGACCGTCGGAGCGTTTCTGCTGTGTATAGAGAATTTTAATGCGCCCATAGTTAAGACGTACAGTTTCAGTCGGGAAACTATTTTCCATCGAGCCATTGCCGTTGAGGGATACTGATGAAATTATAACTTCTTCAAGCTTGATCTCTAGATATTTTATTTTGTCAGTTCCTGCACGATTTACCGCAATAGTAACCTCTTTAAAATGCTTCCCGCTACAGCAAGCCTCATGAAGTTTAGGTGTGGATTTATCCACCGTTTTGCGAAAGAAAAAATCACTCATGCTGGCTCGCCCGCTACATGCTCCGCCGGCACTTGTTGCAGTTGCTGATGCTGACTGGCTCGCACCAACATCAAAATCTAAAATTTCAATCCAATCTTTAAATAGTGCATCAAGAGACTCGCCTGGAATACCCTCAATCTGCATATAAGTGTCAAACGCCATAGTGTAAATCCCTTTCTAAAACGTAGGAAGCACTATGGTAGCTGAATTTTTAGTGTTGATGTATAGGAATCTTAATAACCTCTATGACGGCAGCAACGCTCCGCCGCTGAAGAAGATTGAGGTGCTGGGCGGGCTCAAGCTGCTGTTAGGCGGATCCGCGAGCTTGGCCGCTGTTGACGATCTGCGCCAAGCGACCGGGCGTGATCTGCACCTGATGGTCGGCCAGAAGCACAACGCCACAGTGGGTGGCGACATGGTGGAGAGGATTTGTCGCGCCCAAATTAACTTCGGAATAAAAAAGCTGAAAGAAAAGCACTTATCCCCCTCCCGCCGACGGGCTTCGCGTCCGTTTTTTTTGCAAATCTCGATGCAGTGCAATAGCCCTTCAAGCCCAAGCGGGCCGTGGGCCTCTGCGGCTGATCAGCCATTTCACAGAGTGCAAAGTTTTGCAGAGGAATGCAGTGGGATTGCACTGTGGACCTTGGAAAGGCATTCAGGAGCTCTGTGCAGAAGCCCCCGGTTTCTCTGGGTGAAAAACTAAAAAATACCCTGAGACCAGGGTTTTCGAAATCAGAGTCGATCAAATCGCACACCGATTTCGGTCATAGCCTCGTTCGTAGTGGATGGGCTGGAAGCCCTGAGCGACAAGGCTCGTAGGTCAGTTTGGAGATTTCACTGCGTTACACAGTTACTCACGGGCTTGAAAAACCATGCACCTGACTGTTTTCTTCAATAAAACACTGGCCACGTTCTTGTTGGCCTCGACGAATTTCGGCTTAACGGACTCGGTTAGAAATCTGCGGAGAGATGAGTCGATCTGTAGCCCGCAACCATGCTTGTCCAGACGTGATTGCAGATCTTTGAAGTTGATCGCGAGCAACGACTCGGGTGCCGCCGAATGGTTGTACTGTTCGCCTTTGCCATCCAGTAGGTCGAGTGCTGACCAGAAGGGAATCAATGCGTCCTCAGCTGATTGTTCGGGCAAGCCAATGGTATCGAGGGCAGGTATCGGTATGCAGAGCAGCGCAGAAAAATGGGCGAGCTGGTCATAGATCGCCGAACGAAGCGCCATGCTCCTGGTTCGATTCAACTCCCTCAGGAGGAAAACTCGATGGCGAGACAACGCGATCTGGTCAGTGACGCATAAATCCTCGGACATGTTGATCTCCTATGCCCCGACCGGGTCGATGGCGCTGAAACGTGACCGGAACGTGGGATTTCGTTCTGAAAATAGGGGTGGGGTAAAAAAAATAGCGATATTAGCTAGATGTGAGGAAAAAGGGGTTGGTGGCCCCGGTTTTGCTGGGTCCTTCATATAGCAGGGGATAGCGATATGGTAGCTATATGAATAGCGATATTTTACCAAACCCCCGGAATCATTGGGTTTTAAGGAAGGTAAATATTACTGTTCATAAAGGTAATATTATCGCCTTCATATCGCTTCAATATCGCTATTTCCCGAAAACGCTGAGAGCCTTGATTTACAAGGGCTGTAGCCGTTTCCAGCAACGCATATTACTAATATCGCTCTTTTTTTCTGCCCCAACAAATTTTGAGACGCTGCCCTTGGGTGGGCTGCTTGGGGAGGTGCGGACGTGTGTTGGCGTGTGCGCTTTTGCCGGCGCGAGTAATCACGTCTAAGGCCTGGTCAGGCGCAGTGAAAAGATGGCTTGTTACGTGGCTTGTTACGTGTACCGCAAAAAACAAGGGCCTGCATCGCTGCAAGCCCTTGATTTATATGGTGCCGGCACCAGGAGTCGAACCCGGGACCTACTGATTACAAGTCAGTTGCTCTACCAACTGAGCTATACCGGCGTAATGGGCTGCGAGTATATAGCTTCTGATGCGCTTGTAAACCCTAGCTGTCTGATTCAGTTGAAAAAAATTGACCGTTGGTGCTCCAGGTGGGATGTGGGCGGGTGGTGGTGCAGGACGTTTCCTTCGGTTTAGGGGGATTGGTCTGTTTGATGTGTGTGAGCTCTGCGCTTCTGGAGGCTGATTTTGCTTCTGCTGCGGGCGGCTTGAGCGTCAAGGAAGGCCGGATTTTTAACCTGGCCTTGCAAACCGATGCTTCCAGCGTTGATGGCTATCTGGCGCATGAAAAGGCGCTGAGCGGGGCTGGTGGTTTTGGGGGTGTTGCAGGGCGGGGGGGCTTTGCATAGGCTTGTTCTCAACGGCCCAGGCTACTGAGTCAGCAGCACAGGCCGTTAGCTTTTCAGCCATGCAGACAAAGGATTGTCTGGTGAGTGATGCGATGGATCGTAACCGGGCTTGGGGTGTTGTGTGCCGCAGGCGGGTCATTCGCTGAGGAGTTGTTGAAGAATAGGTGTCATTGCGTCTGGCCTGTTGGGTCTTGCGCAAGGTGGGGCCGAGGATTGCTGTCTGAATCGCATGAATGTGCGTCTGGATGGTGGCGAAGGTTTCATCGATGTTTCAAGAAATGCCCGAATCCTCTGGATTCGGGCATTTTCTTGTGGGCTGGTTCCTGTTGCGCGGCATTTGCACTGGAGCTATGGGCTTTTTGGCCGATATAGCTGTATCGAAAATGGCAGTCGGCCATGGACAGCAAGTGCAATGCAGAGAACGCCCACGCATTACGAGCTGCTGAGTGTTGCTCGCGATGCCTCTCCTGAGCAGATCAAGAAGGCTTATCGCAAGCTGGCGCAGAAGCTGCACCCGGACAGGAATCCCGATCCTTATGCCTCGGACATGATGGGCGTGGTCAACGCGTCTCATGATGTGCTGGCTGACCCCGGACGGCGGGCGGCTTATGACGCGCAGTTGGCTGCCGATGAGCACAAGGCCCGTATCGAGGCGCAGCGTCGCAAGCAGGCGCATGCGGCGAAAGGGCAGGCGGTTCATGTTTATGCTGCAACCTCTGCCGCTGCGACTGTGACGCCTGCTCGGGCGGCTCAGGCAGGCCCGGCTCCCAAGGCTTCTCCTTCCCCTGCTTCGCCTTCCAGTGGCAAGCGGCGTCGCAATGCGTGGCGCTGGGCGCTGGTGTTTGTGGTGTTCTGCGCAGGCGGGGCGTGGATGGGGTATGACCCGGAGGCGGGCAAGGCGTTTGTGCCGGCTGAACCGGTGCCTGTGGCGCAGACGTGGGCCAAGCCTGCGCCCGCCGCACCGGTTGAAGAGCCTGTGGTCAGCCAGGCAAAGCCTGTTGAGGCGGCGCCGTCGGAGTGTGAGGTGCCCGCGCTGGACCCGATGGGCGCGCCGTGGTCGGACAAGGCGGGGTATGTGAAGGACATGCCGTTGCTCAAGGACAATGGCTGGTCGCAGATCACTGTGGATAACTCGGCGGGTGAGTCGGCGGTGTATGCCAAGGTCACGGATGCGGTTGGGCGCAGGGCGTTTCGGCATGCGTTCGTGCCGGCCGGGGCGGTGTTCAGTTTCGCCAAGATGGACCCGGGGCTGTATCTGCTCAAGTACAAGATGCTCAATACCGGCTGCGCCTTTGCATCGGGGCGTATTTTGCTGGAGGAGACGCCGATGGGCAGTCAGATCAAGTCGAGTGCTTACAAGCTGACGTTGCGTAAGCTGCAGAATCGCAGCGTGCCGTTTACGCGGTTGAAGGATGATCAGTTTTAGAGGGCATTGTCTGTTTGTGGTCTGATGGCCGGAATCTGACGTAGAGTCACGGTGCTCCTATTTTGCTGTCGGTTCCCGACAGATCGTGGACAAGTCCACTCCCACTGCCTTCGGCCAGAATCCCAGGCATCGTGTGTGCCGGTATCATCTCCCACGGCCTTTGGTCAGCATCAAGAGCTGTGTACACGGAGATCATCTTTTGCAACGCTTTCAGGCCGGTTTTTGCAGGCATGGTCTCTTTCTTTTGAAGGACATTTCCGAGAGAATCCCCGACCGCTTGCGTCCCTCGATTTGTGCTTCTACTCTCCGCCCGTCGCTGCCCATCAGCGATCGGGTTTAGTAGCCCGCAGTGAGTTAAGGCGCAACACAGCCGTGTTTCATCAGGTTTTGTCCCGATGCTATGGCGACTGTGCGCTTGGCACCTTCGGGTGCGCCGGTTCTTAGCTCACCGGTCTACTAACTTGCGTACAGTTGCCGCCTTTCGTTTAGTAGCGAACAGGCAGCTACTTCATAGAAGGAGCTAAAACATGGTCAAAGTAACCCCCGATCCACCCAACACCACTCCGGTCTTCGACAAGGCCGTCGTCAAACGCGCCATGGCGTGCTACCTGCCAGTCCCTCGGTCTCCCCGAGAACCCCACGACAGCAAGTTCGACTTCATCAGCCTGGAAGCGACGTTGGTGCATGCGCTGGATTTCCTGCGTTGCGCATCGGCCACCGCTTACGAGCTCGGCGATGAATTGACCGGCTCACAACGCGATCTGGCCTTCGCCTCCATGCACATGGTGGAGATGGCCAAAGTGATGATCGAGCGCTCGGTGGAGTGTGTCGAAGAGGTCTGAAAACGCGCATCAGACAGGTCGTGCACAGGCAACTGCGTGTGCACGATCAAGACGTGTAAAAGGCTTGTGCCAGAGCCTTTACCAAATCTTTATGCACAATTTCGGAATAAAGAATTGCCCGCGTGACCAGATATGTGCAGTCAGGCGCATTGTGCCGCAAAGCACTGTTTTTAAGGGTTTAAGGACGTCTGGCGAGAAAAAATAAGGGGCTTCGTTAACTGGCGCGCCAAGCTTTAACGCACTCATCCACATTTTCATCAACAGACTTATCCACAGGTTGCTCTATTGTTTTGCGTCACGATTTTCGGGCCAGAATCAGCAGGTTGCGCGGTGTAAGCTGGCTCTCGCAAAAAGTACCGACGCTGACGCGATAACCCTGCTCTTGCACATACATCGCCCGGTCGAGCACCAGCCATACTTCCAGTGCGCGACGAAAAAGATTGCGCACCAGTTCCAGATTGCGAACGTGCGCCAGTCTTTCCCAGCCAGCGGCTTCAAGTGCTGCCCAGTCCTGCTTGCCCGGTGCAGGAAGACTCTTTAGTTTCGCCAGATGACAGCAATAGTCAGCGTAGGGTGCGTCCAGCCAGGACGTCGGCAGCGAAGGCGTGGGCAAGTAATCGTCAATGCCGCGCAGATTGCGCTGTAACAGATCGAAGCCAAGGCGCCGGGCCATCGACGTATCGCGCTGCCGGCGCACACGAGCGCCAGCGGTGACGGTTTCGCTCAGCGGCAGCCCGAGTTCGTCCCGCGAAAGCTTCAGGCCGGATGCCTTGCCTTCGCTGGACAACGGCTGGTAGTTGTCGTGGCGGGTGCGGTTGTAACAGCACGGCGCAACGGCCATGTGCTGGCAGCCGGTCTGGCTGGCCAATTCCATCAATTGAATGTGCAGATCGCCGCACGCGTGCAGCGCCACGGGCGTGTGCTGTGCCTGCAGACAGCGCCAGGCGTCATCGGCCATCACGTCCTGCTGCACATGCCGCGCCTCAATGCTTTGCCGGGCGCTGAGGGCCAGGCCCGCTTCGATCAGCGCCGGATCGTGCTCCAGGCAGGTCAGGCTTTGGCCACGCGCCGTCAGCCGACGGCCCAGATGGCCTTTGCCTGCGCACCAGTCCAGCCAGTGAGTGGTGCTGTCGCGCATGTCCAGATGAGCCGCAAAGGCTTCGATCTGCTGCCATTTACGCCCCGGCACATCGACGCTCATGCGCGCATCGACGGGCGCCAGAGGGAAGGCGGGCAGTTCGGCAACGTGGCTTAGCGCTACGGCTTCGGCAGCCAGTTGTGTGAAGGGGAAGGGCGCGTCGAGGTGTTGCGGGTGATTGTGTGCCGCTTCGGCCTGCTCCAGCGTACGGTGCCGAAGCCAGTGCGACAGCTGCGGGTATGTGTCTTCCCATGGCAGGTGCAGGTGGGTGAACGGCTTGGGCCGCCACAAGGCCTGATGCGCGAACAGAAAGCTGTCCAGTGCACGAAAGTGGCTGCCGAGGTGTGCGTCCTGCAAGCAGGGTTCAGAGGGCATATCGACGGCCTCGGTTGACTGGGTGCTGACTGGATCGACGCCAGCACCCTTCATATCAGCGCCCCTGACTTGCGTCTACACGCAGCAGCTTTTCCAGCAGACGGAAGCCTTGCACCAGCACGAACGTCATCACCAGGTAGAACATGCCGGCGGCGAAGAAGATCTCCACCGGCAAGTAAGTGCGGGCGATGATCGTACGCGCCATGCCGGTCAGTTCCAGCAGGGTAACGGTGCTGGCCAGCGCGCTGGCCTTGAGCATCAGGATCACTTCGTTGCTGTAGGCGGGCAGGCCGATGCGCGCGGCGCGCGGCAGGACGATGTAGAACAGCGCTTTCCATTTCGACATGCCCAGCGCCCGCGCAGCCTCGACTTCACCGACCGGCACGGCCTGAATTGCGCCGCGCAGGATTTCCGCGATATAGGCGGCGGTGTGCAGGGTCATGGTGACAACCGCACACCAGAACGGGTCGCGCAGGTACGGCCACAGCGGCCCCTGACGCACGGCATCGAACTGCGCCAGGCCGTAATAGACCAGAAACAACTGCACCAGCAGCGGCGTGCCACGGAAGAAAAAGATGTAGGCGTAAGGCAGGGCGCGCACTGGCCAGTGCCGCGACGCGCGAGCGATGCCCATCGGGATGGCGAGGATCAGACCGGCGATGACGGCAATGGCCACCAGCTCCAGGGTCAGGGTCGCGCCCTGCGCCAGTCGCGGCAACCATTTGATGATGACTTCCCAGTTCATGACGCGCTCCTCAGAAAGCCGCGGCCGGCATGTTTTTCAAGGAAATACATGCCGATCATGGCCAGCACGGTCAGGCCCAGGTACATGATGGCCGCGACCATGTAGAACGTGAACGCCTCTTTGGTGAAGCCCACGGCGATCTGCGCGTGGCGCATGATTTCTTCCAGGCCGATCACCGAGACCAGCGCGGTGTCTTTCATCAAAATCATGAACAGGTTGCCCAGGCCGGGCAGGGCGATGCGCCACATCTGCGGCAGCACCAGTTTGAACAGGATGCGCGACCGCGACATGCCCAGCGCCAGTCCGGCTTCGCGATGGCCTTTGGGAATAGCGAGAATTGCGCCGCGAAACACCTCGGTGGCGTACGCGCCAAAGCACAGCCCCAAGGCGATAACCCCGGCGGCGAAGGCGCTCAGGGCCAGGTTGGGAATACCGAGCAGTTCGCCCAAAGCGTGCATGCCGTTGACAGTGCCGAAGTAAATCAGCAGCACCCAGAGCAGTTCGGGAATGCCGCGTACCAGCGTCGAGTAGGTGCCGCCCAGCCATTGCAGTGGCTTGTAGGGCGAGGTCTTGGCCAAGGCGCCGAGCAGTCCGAGCACCAGCCCCAGGCACAGGGCCGAGAGCGCAAGCTGAACCGTCATCAGCGCGCCAGCCGCAAGGGCCGGGCCGAATCCGTGGAGATCAATGTTCATGGGCAGGCTTTGTCAGGACCAGTCGCCGCGCCTGGGTTCAAGGCAGCGGCGACGTGGTCGGGTGAATCAGAGAATGCTGAAAGGGAAATACTTGTCGTTGATCTTTTTATAGGTGCCGTCAGCGATGACTTCTTTCAGGGCAACGTTCAGACGCTCGCGCAACGGGTCGTCGCCTTTGCGCACGGCGATACCGATCCTGTCGTTTTCCACAACAGGCTCGCCCTTGAACTCGAAGTTTTGCCCGGCCTCGCTTTTCAGCCACTCGTAGCTGACGTACTTGTCGGCCAGCATGGCGTCAACGCGACCGGAGAGCAGATCAAGAAAAGCGTTTTCCTGAGTGTCGTAGAGCTTGGCGTCCATGATCTCGAGTTTGTCTTCCAGCCAGGTGGCGGCCAGTGTCGAGCGCTGTGCGCCCACTGATTTGCCGGTCAGGCTTTCCTTGGCTTTTTCAATGGACGAAACATCAATGGAGGATGTCTTCGGCGCCAGAAACTGCAGCTTGTTCGAGTAGTACGGGTCGGTGAAATCAACCACCTGCTTGCGCTCGTCGGTGATCGACAGCGACGAGATCAGGAAGTCGAACTTCTGCGCGTTGAGCGCCGGGATGATGCCGTCCCAGTCGGAGGTCACCACTTCGCATTCGACTTTCATCTTGGCGCACAGGGCCTGCCCGATTTCATAGTCGAAGCCGACCACCTGGCCGCTCGCATCCTTGTTATTGAACGGCGGATAAGCCCCTTCAATACCCATTTTCAGCTTTTCGGCAAAGGCACCGCTGCTAAACGCCAGCGTGGCCGCCGCAACCAGCAAGATCTTCTTATACGTCTTCATGGGGTGTTGCTCCGTTAGCGGTGACTCGACATGAATTGTTTGCACCTTGCCGACAGCGGGTTTTCGAACACTTGCTGTGGTGTGCCCTGTTCTTCGACCATTCCCTGATGCAAAAACACCACTTCACTTGATACCTGACGTGCAAAATTCATTTCGTGGGTCACCAGCAGCATGGTCCGGCCTTCTTCGGCCAGGGCGCGAATGACCCCGAGTACTTCCTGGACCATCTCCGGGTCGAGCGCCGAGGTTGGCTCGTCGAACAGAATGACCTTCGGCTGCATGGCCAGCGTACGCGCAATGGCGGCGCGTTGCTGTTGGCCACCGGAAAGCTGGGCGGGGTACGCGTGACGCTTGTCAGCGATACCGACTTTTGCCAGCAGCGCTTCGGCCACTTCAATGGCTTGGGCCTTGCTCTGGCCAAGAACACGACGCGGGGCTTCGATGATGTTATCGAGCACGCTCATGTGCGGCCACAGGTTGAAGTTCTGGAATACAAAGCCGATCTGGCTGCGCAGACGGTTGATCTGCCGGTTATCGGCGGCAATCAGGTCGCCGTTGCGCGCCGCCTTGAGTTTCAGTTCTTCACCGGCCACCAGGATCTGACCCTGATGCGGGTTTTCCAGCAGGTTGATGCAGCGCAGCAAGGTGGACTTGCCGGAGCCGGAAGAGCCGAGGATCGAAATGACGTCGCCATCGCGCGCGGTCAGCGAGATGCCTTTGAGCACCTCAAGCTGATCGTAGCGCTTGTGCAGGTTACGGATTTCCAGGGCGGGCGTGGCCTCAGCCATGTGGGGTCCTCATAAAAGTGTGCGCTCTTGCTGCCGGCGAACGCCAAGCTAGCACAGCGTTTGAAGGACAACCATCAGCGTTGAGCGCTCAATGTGACAGCGTTCGCCGGGTTGTCGCATCGCGGTAGCAGGCTGTCGCTGGAAGGCAAGCATGATGCCTGTTTCAGGCGAGCGTGCGCGAAAAAGGCGCGATGTTGCCAGCTTTGAACGGGTGTTGGAAGCAGCTTTTAGCGACCGGCGACCAAGAGCTTGCACTGTTTTTGCGCCTCTCGCTGGGTACGGGGCTTTTTTGGTGCGCGCGTGTAGGCGATTCTGAGGCGTTCGGTAACAAATCCTACAGACGGCGTAAACGATTCAACGTCCTGCACGCCCCGCAGACTATGCCACACGCCTTGCAATCTCTAAGCGACGTCGTTTTTGAAATATTTTGGCGTAATTCTTGCGTCAATAATAAAGAACGGCACCGTAGCTTTCTTTTTACGTGACGCTTCGGTGTGCCTCGCTCGTCTTGCACAGGTGGTTTTATGAGCAGTACCGCTAACTCTTCCGAGCTCGAACAAGGGCTGAAACCTCGACACATTACGATGCTGTCGATTGCCGGCGTCATTGGCGCTGGTCTGTTCGTCGGCTCCGGCCACGCGATTGCCGAGGCCGGGCCAGCAGTGCTGTTGGCCTACGCCGCAGCGGGTACGCTGGTGGTGCTGGTCATGCGCATGCTGGCCGAAATGGCCGTTGCCTCGCCGGATACCGGCTCGTTTTCGACCTACGCCGACCGGGCCATCGGGCATTGGGCCGGTTTTACCATCGGCTGGCTGTACTGGTGGTTCTGGGTGTTGGTGATTCCGCTGGAAGCCAACGCCGCTGCGACCATTCTGCACGCCTGGTTCCCCGACATCGCCATATGGATGTTCACCCTGGTCATCACATTGCTGCTGACCGCGACCAACCTGTTCAGCGTGAAGAACTACGGCGAATTCGAGTTCTGGTTTGCGCTCATCAAGGTTGTGGCGATTATCGCCTTCGTGGTGCTGGGTGTTGCGGCGATCTTTGGTTTGCTGCCGACCAGTAGCGTGAGTGGCGTCAGTCATTTGTTCGACACTGGTGGGTTCCTGCCTAACGGCATGGGCGCGGTGCTGGCGGCGATGCTGACTACCATGTTCTCGTTCATGGGCACCGAGATCGTGACCATTGCGGCAGCCGAGTCCAGGAACCCTGGCAAGCAGATCACCAAGGCCACCAATTCAGTGATCTGGAGGATCTTCCTGTTCTATCTGGTTTCGATCTTCATCGTTGTGTCGCTGGTGCCGTGGAATGATCCGCGCCTGGCCGAGGTGGGTTCGTATCAGACCGTGCTGGATGCGATGGGCATTCCGAACGCCAAGCTGATTGTCGATCTGGTGGTGTTGGTTGCCGTGACCAGTTGCCTGAACTCGGCGCTGTATACCGCTTCGCGCATGCTCTTCTCGCTCGGCAAGCGCGGCGATGCACCGGCGTTGTCCAAGCGCACCAGCAAGGGCGGTACGCCATACTGGGCGGTGATCATGTCGACTGCGGCAGCGTTCCTGACCGTATTCGCCAACTACGTCGCACCCGCTGCCGTGTTTGACTTCCTGCTCGCCAGCTCCGGTGCCATTGCGCTGCTGGTGTATCTGGTGATTGCCGTTTCGCAACTGCGGATGCGCCAGAAGCGCATTGCTGCAGGCGAGACCATCGACTTCAAGATGTGGCTGTTCCCATGGCTGACCTGGGCGGCGATTGCGTTCATCGTTGCCGTGCTGACCATCATGTTGATCCAGCAAGAGCACCGCGTCGAAATCATCGCCACCGGCGTGCTCAGCCTGCTGGTGATTGGCGCCGGCCTGATCGTCTCTCGTCGCCGCAAGTCCGGGCCCGTGGGCGCTGCTGCACTGGGCTGACTGGCCACTCGCTCCCGTGCTGACGCTCTGCGTCAGCACGTTCTCGATCAACGCAACGTCTTGCTGTCTCTTCGGGTCAGCAGATCCGACGCCAGCGTGTAATCCTTCTGGAACGCAGGGCTCTCTATCCATTCGATAGCGGTGTCTTCGTCTTCATCGTGGTACATGGCGCGGTACACGATCAGCAAGCCCATCATGAAGTCCGTGGCCGGGTCTTCGTCTTCTTCGGAAACCACCAGCGCCAGCACCGGGTATTGCAGGAAGACGACGCACAGCGCGAGCTGACTGATGTTTTCGGCGGCTTTCATGGCCACGAACAGGTCGTCATAGTCAGCCGGGTCGAAGCCGTTTTCCACGATGTCGTTGAAGTCGAACGTGTTGAGATCAAGTTCGACGTCATCAAATGGCAGATTGACCAGTGCCGAGGCAAACACCGGGTGCACGAGGCTGGTTGTACCCTTGCCCGAGCGGTTCTGTTTAGCCTTGATCTTTGCGCGCTTGGCGCGTTTTTGCTGCTTGTCTGGCGAGGCCATGGGCGGTCCTTTGGCTGGCGTGAGGTGCGAAGGCCGCTATTGAAGCGCAGACATGGCAAATAACCAAGGTTTTGCCAGGGTGGGTCTCACTCAGAATCGCTGCACTTACGCCGAACGCTGCTTTCATTTCGTGTTTCGAAGGGCCGGGTTGTCCGGGTCATAGCCATTGGCAGACAGTGATAGCTTCAATCTGGCCAGAAATGGCATCCCGTCCATCCTCAAGGCATCGCTGATCACTTCCGCTCGCGACATCCCATGGCCTCTGGTGTCGCCCAGGATGCTTTCTGCATAGGACAGACCTTTACTCAGGGATTGCATGCTCAAAGGGGTGTGCTCAACGAACGCATCCAGAGGAATGCCGCTCATCTGTTTCAGTTTCTCGCCCAGCTTTTCTGCTTTTGCAACATCACCGTTGATATACAAAACTGCCGAATCGGTCATTTGGCCGTGGCAGGCGGGGCCTATTACTTTGCCATGCGTGATTGCACTTTCTTTCCCTATCAGGGTTGCCATGGCGCGGGTCAGCTGTGCTGCATATTCGGGTTGCACGCCAATGGTCAATCGCCCTTGATGCTCATCTTCTCGGCGCTCATGTTTGGGGATAATTCGATAGAAAAACCTCTTTGCATTCGGGCTCTCTGCGATGTACTTGTCCAGGTTGCGGTCTTTTTTATTTCTGACGCTGTCGTGGTCCTGAGTGCGCACCTCAATGCCGTTTTTGCCATTCAATGCCTTTAGCGTGTGCAGGAACTCTTCTTGCTGCTCGTCGCTCATGGGGTGTGAGTGAGGTGCATCTTGTTTATAGATCTTGTAGATATCCATTCGAGACGGGTTTCGCATCGCCTCTGCCTGTTTGGCCCACTCATGAAAGCTGTTAAAAGTACTTTGCGCAGCCTGTTTGGCAGTGGGTTTGATGGCTGTTGTGGCTGAGCTGCTTTCGCCCCGCTCAAGGGTGTCCAAGCGTCCGCCCGTCACAGCGCCCTGGTGCAATACAGTGCGTGCCGATACGACTTTCTCGTTGAGCGCCTGGGCAATCTGCGCGCGCTGGCTGCTGCCACCTATCAACTGAGAAGCGCCCTTGAAAAAACTTTTCGCCTTGGACTGTTGCTCCGGTCGAAGGACCGAAATTGTTCCGTCATCGGCTGCACGAATCTCGTACCTCTTGCCGTCGACCTCCAGTTGGCCATTGGCTTTGAGCGCCGGAATATCAACGTTGGATCGTCTGAGCTCTTGCACACTGGAGAAGCGTGACTGAATGGGGTTCATGGGTTATTTCTCATGTAAAAAGTGCATCGAGAGTCTTAAGGCGTCTATTGGCTTGCTTCGCGCCAGCCCCTCATCCACTCCAGCAGACCTGCCATTTCGCGTTTGAGCGTCGGCACGCTGAGTTTTTCTCGAGGGATGCTTTGATACGCGTGATACAGGCCGCTTTTCTCATCCAGGCCAAGGCCTGGGCCTGCATTGAGGAGCGGATTGAGAGCGCCAGCCAAAAGGCACTGCTGAGGTGTGTCCTTGTGCGGCTCAAGCAAGCCGATCAACAGCAGGCGCTCGCGCGCGTAATCGCATGACAGTGTCAGCGCGAACGTATTGTCGATGATCATGTTGCACGTCCCGTGATCATCAAATACCAACGGTTGCATCTCGAGGGATCTGGAGAAGTCATCAAGCAGGGTTTTGTAGAAAAGGTTGCTCATCAGCCTGCTCATCAACGGGGGTTTTTCAATGAGTGGAGCCTCTGCTCGAGGCGGTTCCATGCATGCATAAAAAATGCTCAAGCGTTCCCGTGCCGAGCAAGCAACACAATGCAGGGCAATAAAAAACCCGCAGGGCGCGGGTTTTGATTTGCGGGTGTTACCAGACCGTCATCGCTTGCCCGGTTTTGCAAACGCTTCAGCTTCGTCCATGCGCGTGGCGAACATGTTAACGGCCTCGACGGCATCGCTCGCGCCGTCACGGATCTGCACGATGACCTGTCCGGCCTGATCGGCCAGTGTCACACCACGAATGGCACCTTCCTGTGTGGCACTCATGCTGGCCACGGCTTCGCGTGTTTCGGCGAGGATCTTGCCAATCATCTCGGCAATCTCGGTGGTAGAGCCGCTGGTACGGCCCGCCAGTTGCCGCACTTCGTCGGCTACCACGGCAAACCCGCGACCCTGATCACCGGCACGCGCTGCTTCGATGGCGGCGTTAAGCGCCAGCAGGTTGGTCTGGTCGGCGATGCCGCGGATGGTGTTGACGATGGCAGTGATCTGCTCGGAGCGATCCCCGAGTTGCCCCACCAGCTTCGCTGAGGCACCAATATTTTCGGCGATCTGACGCATTTCCCGCGCGGTTTCCTGAATCACCAGCGTGCCCTGTTCGGCCACTTTCTCGGTTTCCGCCGAGATGTGGTAAGCGCGTGAGGCACCGTGTGCGTCGGCCTCCTGCTTTTCGACCCGAGCGGTAATGTCGCTGGCGAACTTGACGATTTTGTAGAGCTTGCCGTCGACATCGAAGACCGGGTTGTAGGTGGCTTCAAGCCAGACGACCCGGCCATGCTTGCCAAGGCGCTTGAACTGATCGCCAATGAACTCGCCGTTGTTCAGCTTGCGCCAGAACTCGGAATACTCCGGGCTGTTGACCAGTGACGGTTCGCAGAACGACCTGTGATGCTTGCCTTTGATCTCGGCCAGCGCATAACCCATGACGTGCAGGAAGTTGGCGTTGGCGGTGATCACATTGCCGTTGGGCTCGAACTCGCAGACCGCCATGGCCCGGTCTACTGCAGCGAGCTTGCTGTTGGTCTCGTTCTCCAGCATCACGCGCCGTGTGACGTCCAGTGCGTACTTGACCACCTTGACGACTTTGCCCTGAGTGTCGGTCACCGGGTTGTAGCTGGCTTCAAGCCAGACACTGTGGCCGTTCTTGTTGATGCGCTTGAATGTCCCGGAGATGAACTTGCCGGCCTTGAGCGCTGCCCACAGATCAGCGTACTCACGGCTACGGAGTACTTCCGGTTCGCAGAAGTCGCGGTGCGTCTTGCTGGTCAGCTCATCGGCCCGGTAGCCCATCGTGGCGAGAAAGTTATCGTTGGCCCGAAGGATCTTGCCGTCGAGACCAAGCTCGACCACAGCCATTGATTTTTCCAGTGCGCTTGTCAGTCCTTTGAGTCCATCTACCTCGGCCTTCATGGCTGTCAGTTCAGCTTTGTTCTTGTTTCCGAACATAACCTGCCCCTTGGTGTGTTAGTGGACTTGCGTGATAAGGGTATCGACATGAAAGGCTGCGACATTAATTTGTCAGGATGAACGGTATCCGATAAACCAGACGGTTTATCAGCGTCAAAAATTTGCTTTTCCGCGAAGGGGTCAACTGTTCGATGGCGAATGCCGAGGACTGCCCCATACACACTGTTATCGGCCAAATTGCGGACAAAGAAAAGCCCGCGATGGGGGAGCGGGCTTAAGGATTCACACTTGGGAGCAGCTCTACAATGACCTGTCGGCTGTGAAAAGTTTGTGAAGGGTTTTCACTGTTTTCACTTTTTTTCCGGCTGAATGGTTTTGGTCACTTCGGAGGTCGGCACGAAGGTTTTCGACTCTTCAGCAGCGGCTTCTTTGGACGCAGCTTTGTCCTTGGCGGCTTCAGTGTTTTCTTTGGCAGCCTCGTTCACCTTGTCCTGAGCAGATTCCATCTTTTCCTGGGATTTTTCCTGATGAGCCTGAGCATCCTGTGCTTTCTGTTCGGACTTGCTGTCGCAGGCAGCCAGACCCAGCGTGGCGACGATGATGAGGGCGGAGGCGGTAAACTTGAGCACGGAATTTTCCTTGTGGAAGCAAATGTATGGCTTCGAGGGCGGGCGGGGAAAATTAGTTCAATGGGATGGAGGGGCTCATAGCTCTGGATGGCGCGTCTTGATGCCGAATTTAGTCTCGATCAGAGGCCCAATGGCTGTTCGGAAAGCATGTGGATTCAAACGATGGTGGTGTGAGGTTAGGCGTGCATGGCGCTGTCATGCGTGACCAGAGTAAGACCCTCTGCAAGAGCCTGAGCAACCATAATTCGGTCAAATGGATCGCGATGATGGTTTGGCAGGCTGGCAACGGCCAGTCCGTGAGTCGAGGTGATGGGTAGCTCCAGATAACCTGCATCTGTCAGTTCCTTGCGCAGCAGTGCGGGGTTCACGCCTGTGCGCTCTGCACCTTTTATCGTCAGTTCCAATATGCTCGCTGCACTGAAATGAAGGTGTTGGCCTCATCGTCAATAAGTTGGGCTGCCGCCGCGGGGAGCTTGGTATCGCCGGTTGCAGCCCATAATAGAATGTGCGTATCGAGCAGCAGCTTCATTCCTTGCCCTCAAAAAGCTCTGTAATTTCTGCGTCCATGGCATCCGAGGCTTCTGCGTCAAACATCACGTGGCTCAACATTCCTCTGCGCTTGGGTGCAGAAATGGGCACCAGCTTGGCAACCGGTATGCCTGCTTTGGCGATAATAATCGTTTCGCCACCCGCCGCTGCGTCGACCAGCTGCGAGAAGTGGGTTTTGGCTGCGTGGATGTTGTGGGTTTGCATGGTATAGCCTCCCGTTTAAGTAAGGTCTTATCTTGGTCCAGTGGGTGGACTAAGTAACGAGCGTTACATCCGAAGGCGATGGATTTATCGACTGGGGCCGGTCGCGTCAAGGAAGATTGCAGGGCTTAGCTCCAGACAACAAAAAGCCCGCACGAGGCGGGCTTCTTGTGTGCTTTCAGGTGTGCTTGGCATCACCTGAAAACGAAAGGTGGTGCCCAGAGACGGAATCGAACCGCCGACACGGGGATTTTCAATCCCCTGCTCTACCGACTGAGCTATCTGGGCAACGGGGCGCATTAAACGTGTTTTTCAGGAGGTCGTCAAGCGTGTTTTTTAAAAAAATTGAATTATTACCGACGCTTACGACCTTCACTGCGTGAAACGCTTTATTTTTCGGGGGGAACGTAGCCTTCGGCCTGAGCGTATTCTTCGCCGGAAAGGAACTTGTCCATCTCGGTCTGGAGGAATTTGCGGTCTTCGGCGTTCATCATGTTCAGGCGACGCTCGTTGATCAGCAGGGTCTGGTGTTTCTGCCAGTCGGCCCAGGCTTTCTGCGAGACGTGGTTGAAGATGTCTTCGCCCTTGGCGCCAGGGTACGGGGCGCGTTCCAGGCCGGGCAGTTCTTCTTTATATTTGCGGCACATTACGGTGCGGGTCATGACGACTCTCCTGCGTTCAATACGTCAGCTGCGCGTTTGAGCAGCTTTTTCACCGGGGCCGCAAGGCCCAGGCGTGGCGGGGTGGCGAGGTTATACCAGAGCCAGTCGGCCTCGGCCACGTGATCGGCGGACTCCTGGACCTTGACCAGCCAGGGTTCGATGCTCAACTGAAAGTGGCTGAAGGTGTGTACCAGCCCCGGCAGTTCGTGATGCTCGCCCAGTTGCAGCGCATGTTGCGTGGCCAAGTGTTGCAGGTCATCGAAGTCATCCAGCTCCGGCAGGCTCCACAAACCACCCCACAAGCCGCTGGAGGGGCGACGATAAAGCAGAATCGCGCCGTCTTCGTTGGCAAGCATGGGCATGAGCGTGCGTTTCTGTGGCACGGTCTTGCGCGGTTTGGGGATCGGGTAGCGGGTTTCCAGGCCCAGCATGTGCGCCTCGCAGGCTCGTTCCAGCGGGCAGAGCAGGCAACTGGGTTTGCTGCGGGTGCAGAGCGTGGCGCCGAGGTCCATCATCGCCTGGGTGTAGTGGTTGACCCGGCTGTGCGGCGTGAAGCGCTCGGCAGTGGCCCATAGCTGTTTGGCGACCTTGGGTTCGCCGGGGTAGCCCTCTTGCGCGGTAAAGCGCGCCAGCACGCGTTTGACGTTGCCGTCGAGGATCGGCGCGCGAAGGCCCATGCTCAGGCTGGCAATCGCGCCGGCGGTGGACAGGCCGATACCTGGCAGCAAAATCAGTTTTTCGACGTCGCGGGGAAACTCGCCATCGTGATCGGCGACCACGATTCTGGCGGTCTTCTGCAGGTTGCGGGCGCGGGTGTAGTAACCCAGCCCGGTCCACAGGTGCAGCACTTCGTCTTCCGGGGCTTCGGCGAGCGCCTGCACGGTCGGCAAGGCTTCCATGAAGCGGTCGAAGTAATTCAGGACGGTGCTGACCTGAGTCTGCTGCAGCATGATTTCCGATACCCAGACCCGGTAAGGCGTAATGCCTTGTTGCCAGGGCAGGTCATGCCGACCATGACGGTCGTACCAGTCCAGCACGGCGCTGGAGAATTGTTCGGGTTGCATGGCCGGGTGGGCTCTCATAGTCGGGATGTGAAAAGTTTTTTGCCAGTGCAGGAGCGCCAAAGAATGGCGCTCCTGTGCTGCGCCTCAGCGCTTGAACAATCCCTTGAGCGCGTCCTTGAGTTCAGGGCTGACCTTGTCGCCCAGTTTCTCGTCCAGCTTGCCCTCGAGCTTCTCGCTGATCCGGTCGCCGGCCAGCTTCGCGGCGATCTGGCCAACGCCTTCCTTGTCCAGACGGCAGGCCTTGGCTCCCAGTTCCAGGGGGCCACGGCACTGCACCGGCCACTCGATGCCGACAAAGCGCGGGTTGATCTCGCAGGCCGGGTCCGGCATGTCGCTTTTGTCGCCTTCGACGATGATGCCGACGCGGTAGTTCATGCCCAGTACGCGCAGGTCTACGTCACCGTTGCCGTTGACGGTCATGCCCGGAATGCGCATTTTCAGGTCGGGGTTGCTGGCGACGCCGTTGCGCATGACCAGCGTGCCATTGAGTTGCTGGAACGGTGTGTCCTTGGCGCGCGGTTCGCCGCTGAGCGTTTTACGGTTGAGGATCGAAATGCCTCTGCACAGTTGCTGCTCCAGGTTGGCATTGACCAGCACGCCGTTGTTGAGTGCAAAGCTGGCGGTGCCATTGAGGCTGTCGATCAGGGCTTTTTCGCTGTTGCCCTTGCCGGTCATGCTGCTGTCGAGGGTCAGCAGGCCGCGTACGGGAGGTGTCTGGCCCTGGCTTTCGAGAACGCGCTCGATCGGCACCTTGGCAACACGCGTTTGTACACTCGCAACCGGCACATCCGGACGTGCATCCAGGTCACCCTTGACCTCGAAGTTGCCGTTGTAGAGATCGCCACTCAAGGTGTCGAGCTTGATCACGCCACCGCTGGCCTGAGTCCTGAGCGCAGCATTGCCGATGGGCAGCTTGTTCAGGGTGAGTTTGCCGAAACTCAGGTCTGCCACGACATCCAGCGTGCGCAGACGCTCCAGTGGCAGCAGTTTTGCGCTGCTCCAGGCCGCCTTGGTCGGTTGCTCGGGCAGCGGCGAGTCGCCTGCAATGGCGGCGGCTTCGCCCGATTGCACTTCGGATTTGCGCGCAGCCTTGGCGCCTTTGCTTTCTTCGCTTTCAGCCGGGCGATAGCGGTCGGCGTCGAAGGTGTCAGCCTTGAGCTGGACGCGCAGCGCCTGTCTGGCGAAGTCGTCTACAGCAATGCGCCCGGTGAAGGTGCTGTCATCAACTTTCAGGTTGAGGTTTTCCAACGCAAGGCTGGTGGGCGTGCCGCTGAGGCGCGTGACCATTTCAACCTTGCTCAGCGCACCTTCTGCCATTGCTGGCAGCGGCTGACCGATGTTTTCGAAGAATGCGCGCAGATCAAGCGAGGCTATGGAGAGGCCGCCGCTGATCTGCGGGGTTTTGTCCAGGTCGCGGGCGCGCAATTCGCCCAGCGCGCGCAATTGGTTGGCCGAGATTTTGAGGCTGTTCCATTCGGCGATGTTCGCGGTGAGGTCCACCAGCAGTTGTCCCTGGGCCGAGAACGTTACCAATTTGCCCTGCAGCGGCTCGCCTGCGACTTCGCCGGACAGGCGCATGTCTTCGAACTGATAGCGCTTGAGCACGCGATCCATGCGCAACTGGCCGACCAGCTCGGTCTTGGTGCGCACAACCGGCTGGTTTGTGCTCAGGAACGCTGTCAGTTTGATCGGGATATCGGACGCTTCACGAATCGGCCCGGTGCTCAACTGGATACTCTCGGCCGTGAAGGTTCGGCCCTTTCGGGCGTCGCTGTAATCAACGCGAGCGTTATTGACGGTCAGGCTGTCGATGTCCAGCCTGATGGGCTGAGAAGGGCGATCGGGTTTTGCCGCGTCCGGCGCTGGCGCTGGCGCTGGCGCAGGGGTCGCTTCGCCGGGTGTGCCGGTGGTTGCGACAGCAGGCTTGCCGATGTCTTCCCAGTTGCCATGGCCATTTTCATCGCGGTGCAGCGTCAGGTTCAGACCTTCGACACGGATGTCGCTCATCTGTACCTGGCGGCGCAGCAGTGGCAGAACACGAACGGACAGGCCAAGCATCTGCACATCGGCAAACGGCTGATCGGGTGCGGTCAGGGTGGCGACATGGGCCTCGTGCAATTCCAGGCCGAGCCAGGGGAACAGGCTCCAGCCGATATCGCCGTCAAGCGTCAGCTCGACGTTTGCCTTGTCGCGTGCCAGCTGTCGAATCTCGTCTTTGTAGTCGTTGGGATCAAACAGGTGGGTCAGGGCGAAGCCCAGAGCCACGATGATCAGCAACAACCCGAGAATAAACAGCCCCAGGATTTTGCCGAACGCTTTCATGGGCGAGTCCTTGTGTCGATGTTCAAAAATAGCCCACGAGTATACCGCTCTGACGCACGGACCGGGCTGCGGATGCCGTTATTGCTCGTGGGTGTTCAGCTTGAACGGGTTGCGGTCCTCGATTCAGGTCCGGAGTGGACGAAAAACGAGGGGACGCTGTACGTGCCGCACTATCTTTCGAGCATCTTCCAGGGGTTAAGCAGACCCCAAAGTTAGTAGTCCGACTCAGCGCAGAACAGGGATTTTGATATTACTTAATTGAGTACATCTATGGGCTCATAGAGGGCGCGGATTAACCTTTTGATATTGATAATAAAAAGCCTGCAACAAGATGCTTATTTGCCATCAGACAGTGATAGTCTCCGTTTTTGCTGGGGTAGGGTGCGTCTTTTTGTCACGTATCCAGATCACCTGCCGATAAAACAGACATGGCCGCACGGCATGGAGTCTGTGGCGGACCAGCGGACCATCTGCGAGCTTCACACATTGGGGTAATTATAATGAGCACAAGTACAGCCTTGGGCGGCGAAGCCGCTCAGCCTGCGTTCTTGTCCAAAGAGCGCATTATCGCCAAGCCCGGTTTCAACCGTTGGCTTGTTCCACCAGCAGCATTGGCAATCCATCTTTGCATCGGCATGGCTTATGGCTTCTCGGTGTTCTGGTTGCCACTGTCGAAGGCAGTCGGTGTAACTGCACCTGTTGCTTGCACTCCGGACATGGGTTTCTTCGCGCAGATGTTCGCGTCGACCTGTGACTGGCAGATCTCCATGCTGGGCTGGATCTACACGCTGTTCTTCATCTTCCTGGGCTGCTCGGCTGCCATCTGGGGTGGCTGGCTGGAGCACGCAGGTCCACGCAAGGCAGGTGTTGTTTCGGCACTGTGCTGGTGTGGCGGTCTGCTGATTTCCGCGCTGGGTATCTACACGCACCAGATCTGGCTGATGTGGCTGGGCTCGGGCGTGATCGGCGGTATCGGTCTGGGGTTGGGCTATATCTCCCCGGTATCCACCCTGATCAAGTGGTTCCCGGACAAACGCGGCATGGCGACCGGCATGGCGATCATGGGCTTTGGTGGCGGCGCGATGGTGGGCGCACCCCTGGCCACTGCGTTGATGGGCCACTTCGCTTCGGCTGAGGGCGTGGGCGTCTGGCAGAGCTTCGTGGTGATGGCGGTGATTTACTTCATCTTCATGATCGGCGGCGCGCTGGGCTATCGTGTTCCGCCAACTGGCTGGAAACCTGAGGGCTGGACTGCTCCGGCTGCCAAGGCCAAGAACTCGATGATCACCAACCGTCACGTGCACGTCAGCGTGGCCTGGAAAACACCGCAATTCCGTCTGGTCTGGCTGGTGCTGTGCCTTAACGTGTCGGCCGGTATCGGTATCCTGGGCATGGCTTCGCCACTGTTGCAGGAAGTGTTCGCCGGCAAACTGCTGGGCAACGATCTGACATTCAGCGAACTCAATGCTGATCAACTGAAGGCCATTGCTGCCATTGCAGCCGGCTTCACCGGTCTGTTGAGCCTGTTCAACATTGGCGGTCGTTTCTTCTGGGCGTCGTGCTCGGACTACATTGGCCGTAAAGCGACTTACTTTGTGTTCTTCGCGCTGGGCTTCCTGCTTTACGCTTCGGTTCCGACACTGGGTCATATGGGCAGCATTGCGCTGTTCGTAGCGGCTTTCTGTGTGGTGCTGTCGATGTACGGTGGCGGTTTCGCGACGGTTCCGGCCTATCTGGCTGACTTGTTCGGTACGCAGATGGTGGGTGCGATCCACGGTCGTTTGCTGACTGCATGGGCTGCGGCAGGTGTGCTGGGTCCGGTATTGGTCAACTACCTGCGCGAGTATCAACTCAGCCACGGTGTTGCGCGTGCCGATGCCTACAACATCACCTTGTACATCCTCGCGGGTCTGCTGGTGCTGGGCTTTATCTGCAACCTGCTGATTCGTCCGGTTGCCGACAAGTACTTCATGACCGACGCCGAACTGGCTGCTGAACAGGCCATCGGTCGCGACAAGGGCGCTAGCGCCGCTACTTCGCTGGAGTGGAAAGCATCCTCCTCCAGCAAGCCGCTGGTGATCGCTGCCTGGCTGGCGGTCGGCATCCCGCTGGCATGGGGCGTCTGGATTACCCTGCAAAAGACCGCAGTGCTGTTTCACTAAAAGCCTGCAGGTAACCAAAAGCGCTTGCACCTCGGTGCCGGCGCTTTTTTTTGCCTGGGTTTTTGGTGCGCTGCACTTTTGACTATCGTGCCAGTGCTCCGCATGGGAACGATGACCACTGTGTTCGTCGCGATAGCGATATTCAGTTGACCCGATGTACTCGATGCACTGCCCGTTCCCCCGCAGACGCTGCTACATTAGCAACCCCTGTGTTTATTGCCTGAAGGAGTTGTTTGCATGCTAGCCCACGTGGAGTCGTACGCCGGTGATCCGATCCTTTCGCTGATGGAAGCCTTTGGCAAGGATCCACGCGCAGACAAGGTCAATCTGAGCATCGGTCTGTATTACGACGCGCAGGGTCGTATCCCGCAGTTGGCATGCGTGGCAACAGCGCAACAACAATTGGCCGAAGGCGAGCAGGCGGCTTCTGTCTATTTGCCGATGGAAGGCCTGGCGGCTTACCGGCAGGCGGTGCAAACCCTGTTGTTCGGCGCCGACCATCCGCTGGTGCAGTCCGGTCGCGTGGCGACTATCCAGACCGTGGGCGGCTCGGGCGCGCTTAAAGTGGGGGCCGACTTCCTCAAATATGCATTCCCCGATTCTCAGGTGTGGGTCAGTGATCCGACCTGGGAAAACCACCTTGCGCTGTTCGGCGGTGCGGGCTTCAAGGTCAATACTTACCCCTACTTCGATGCCCAGACTGGCGGCGTCAGGTTCGAGGCTATGCTCGACACCGTGCAGGGTCTGCCGGCGCAAAGCATCCTTTTGCTGCACCCGTGCTGCCACAACCCGACTGGCGCGGATTTGTCCGTCGAGCAGTGGGACCGGTTGATCGAAGTGATCAAGGATCGCCAGCTCATCGCGTTTCTGGATATCGCCTATCAGGGCTTCGGCAAAGGCATCGACGAAGACGCCTACGCTATCCGCGCGATGGCCGACGCGGGCATCACCACGCTGGTCAGCAACTCGTTCTCGAAAATCTTCTCGCTGTATGGCGAGCGGGTCGGCGGGCTATCGGTGGTCTGCGAAGACACCGCATCGGCCGCCAATGTATTCGGCCAGCTCAAGGCCACAGTACGTCGCAACTATTCCAGTCCGCCTGCGCATGGCGCGTTTCTGGTGTCCAGAGTGCTCAACACACCGCAACTGCGTGATCAGTGGCTGAGCGAGGTCGAAACCATGCGCCTGCGCATCATCGACATGCGCAGCCGTCTGGTTTCGGTGCTGGCGCAGAAAGTTGCCGGGCGCGATTTCAGCTTTATCCTCAGGCAGAGCGGCATGTTCAGCTACACCGGATTGACGCCGCAGCAGGTTGACGAGCTGAAAGATGTTCACGGTATTTACATGCTGCGCAGTGGCCGGGTGTGCATGGCGGGCTTGAATGAAAGAAATATCGACAAGGTGTGTGACGCGATTGCGAGCCTCTTTGCCCACTAAATGCCCTGCTGGTCGTCTGTTTGCTTCATGGCGAGCGCTTCTGAGCCTATAATGCTCGCCTTTTTTCGCCCAATGATTTTGCGGAGCTGGTGATGGCCGAACGTAAGGCGTACGTCGAGCGCAATACTCTGGAAACCCAGATCAAAGCCTCGATCAACCTGGATGGCACCGGAAAGGCCCGATTCGATATCGGTGTGCCTTTCCTTGAGCACATGCTCGACCAGATCGCCCGGCACGGGCTGATCGACCTGGACATCGAATGCAAGGGCGACCTGGCAATCGACGACCACCATACGGTAGAAGACGTCGGGATCACCGTCGGCCAGGCGTTCAGCCAGGCCATCGGCGACAAGAAGGGCATTCGTCGTTACGGCCACGCGTATGTGCCGCTCGACGAAGCGCTGTCGCGTGTGGTGATCGATTTTTCGGGTCGTCCGGGCCTGCAGATGCATGTGCCGTACACCCGCGCCACGGTTGGCGGCTTTGATGTGGACCTGTTTCAGGAGTTCTTTCAGGGCTTCGTCAATCACGCGAACGTGACACTGCACATCGACAACCTGCGTGGCACCAACACTCACCACCAGATCGAAACCGTGTTCAAGGCTTTTGGTCGTGCACTGCGCATGGCGGTCGAGCTGGATGAGCGCATGGCCGGGCAAATGCCATCCACCAAGGGTGTGCTCTGATGCAGACGGTTGCGGTCATCGATTACGGCATGGGCAACCTGCACTCGGTCGCCAAGGCGCTGGAACATGTGGGCGCAGGCCGTGTGCTGATTACCAGTGACGCCAAGGTGATTCGCGAAGCCGACCGTGTGGTGTTTCCGGGTGTGGGCGCGATTCGCGACTGCATGGCCGAGATCCGCCGTCTGGGTTTTGATTCGCTGGTCAGGGAGGTGAGCAAGGATCGCCCGTTTCTGGGCATCTGCGTCGGCATGCAGGCGTTGCTCGACAGAAGTGAAGAGAGCGGCGGCGTGGACTGCATTGGTTTGTTCCCCGGCCAGGTGAAGTTCTTCGGCAAGAACCTGCATGAAGAAGGCGAGCACCTGAAAGTGCCGCACATGGGCTGGAATCAGGTAACGCAGGCGGTCGATCACCCGCTGTGGCACGATATTCCGGACCTGGCGCGCTTCTACTTCGTGCACAGCTTCTACATCGATGCCGCCAACCAGCGTCAGGTGGTCGGGCGTGGTCACTATGGCCTCGATTTTGCCGCAGCACTGGCCGACGGTTCGCGTTTCGCCGTGCAGTTCCACCCGGAGAAGAGCCACACCCACGGCCTGCAATTGCTGCAGAACTTCGCCGCCTGGGATGGTCGCTGGTAAGCGCATGAGCAAAGCCAAGGGCAAGCCGCCCATTCTGACCCTCTCGCCCGAGCATGAGCAGCAGGCGATCGACAAGCTCAAGCGTCTGTTCGCCGACCGTTTCGAGCTGGACCTGGGTTCGTTTGAGGTGGCAGAGGTGCTTGAACTGTTCACTCGCGAGATCGCACCGCATTACTACAATCGCGCTATTTTCGATGTTCAGCAGCACCTCAAAGAGCGCTTCGAGAGCATCGAAAGTGATCTCTGGGCACTCGAAAAGAATTAGATAAAGCAGCTTCAAGCGTTGAGCTTCAAGCTGCAAGAATTGGTGAGTACGCATACTTGCAGCTAATCGCTTGCAGCTTGCCGCTCTTTTGACGAAGGAATAAGCATGCTGATTATCCCCGCTATCGACCTCAAGGACGGCGCCTGCGTACGTCTGCGTCAGGGCCGGATGGAAGATTCCACGGTGTTCTCCGACGACCCGGTGGCCATGGCTGCCAAGTGGGTCGACGGTGGCTGCCGCCGTCTGCATCTGGTCGACCTGAACGGCGCGTTCGAAGGTCAGCCGGTCAACGGTGATGTGGTTACCGCCATCGCCAAACGCTACCCGAACCTGCCGATCCAGATTGGTGGCGGCATCCGCTCGCTGGAAACTATCGAGCACTACATCAAGGCCGGTGTGAGCTACGTCATCATCGGTACCAAGGCCGTCAAAGATCCCGAGTTCGTGGCGCAAGCCTGCCGCGCGTTCCCCGGCAAGGTGATCGTGGGTCTGGACGCCAAGGACGGTTTTGTCGCCACCGACGGCTGGGCTGAAGTCAGCACTGTGCAGGTCATTGATCTGGCCAAGCGCTTTGAAGCCGACGGCGTGTCGGCCATCGTGTACACCGACATCGCCAAAGACGGCATGATGCAGGGCTGCAATATCCCGTTCACCGCAGCATTGGCGGCCGCCACGCGGATCCCGGTGATCGCTTCGGGCGGTATTCACAATCTGGGCGACATTCAGGCGCTGTTGAATGCGAAGGCTCCGGGCATCATCGGCGCAATCACCGGTCGTGCGATCTACGAAGGCACGCTGGATGTGGCTGAAGCCCAGGCGCTCTGCGACCGCGAACAACGCTGAATAGCTGGAGACTGACTCTGTGGCCCTAGCCAAACGCATCATTCCTTGCCTGGACGTCGACAACGGTCGAGTGGTCAAGGGCGTCAAGTTCGAGAACATCCGTGATGCTGGCGACCCGGTGGAAATCGCGCGTCGTTACGATGAGCAGGGTGCCGACGAAATCACCTTTCTCGACATCACCGCCAGCGTCGATGGCCGTGACACCACGCTGCATACCGTCGAGCGCATGGCCAGCCAGGTGTTCATTCCACTGACCGTGGGCGGCGGCGTGCGCACCGTGCAGGACATACGCAACCTGCTCAATGCAGGTGCCGACAAGGTCTCGATCAACACCGCCGCAGTCTTCAACCCGGAATTTGTCGGTGAAGCCGCCGCCCGTTTCGGCTCGCAGTGCATCGTGGTTGCTATCGACGCCAAGAAGGTCTCCGGCCCGGGTGAAACCCCGCGCTGGGAAATCTTTACCCACGGTGGACGCAAGCCTACCGGGCTGGATGCGGTGCTCTGGGCGAAGAAGATGGAAGACCTGGGCGCTGGCGAAATCCTGCTGACCAGCATGGATCAGGACGGTATGAAAAACGGCTTCGACCTGGGCGTCACCCGCGCCATCAGCGATGCGCTGGGCATCCCGGTCATCGCCTCGGGTGGTGTCGGAAACCTTGAGCATCTGGCTGCGGGCGTGATCGAAGGCCATGCCAGTGCAGTGCTGGCGGCGAGTATTTTCCACTTCGGCGAATACACCGTTCCTGAGGCCAAGGCGTACATGGCCAGTCGCGGGATTGTGGTGCGTTAAATCGTCCTGCAAAAAAGCGAGCGTCGCTTGTTTGAGCCCATAAGCTTGAAACGATCGATGCTCGTTTTCGTTTCAGGCCCTTCGCCCCGGTTTATTGTCTGTAAGCGACATCGCAAAGTACCGGGCTAGACAGTGCACCGGGTTCACGTCACTCTGCATGCGTCGTTCACGATCGAGTGCCGGAACATGTTCAAACGTTTTTTCCTTGCCCTGATCGGGGTCGGCATCCTGTTGAGCGAAAGCACCCAGGCCAGCGAGTCACCTCCTTATTCCATGGTCTTGCTGACCGAGAATTTCCCGCCGTTCAACATGGCGGTCGATGGCAAGAACTTCGCTCAGGAAAACAACATCGACGGCATTGCCGCTGAAGTGGTGCGCGAGATGTTCAAGCGCGCGAACATCGGCTACAGCATGACCCTGCGCTTTCCGTGGGATCGCGTTTACAAGCTTGCCCTCGACAAGTCTGGCTACGGCGTGTTCTCCACCACCCGCCTGCCCGAGCGGGAGAAGCTGTTCAAGTGGATCGGCCCGTTAGGTTCCTATGACTGGATCATGCTCGCCCGCGGTGACAGCCCCATCACGTTAGCGTCGCTGGAGCAGGCAAAGGATTACCGGATCGGTGCCTATAAGGGCGATGCTATCGGCGAGCGCCTGAACGCCATGGGGCTCAATCCGATCCTGATGCTGCGTGACCGGGACAACGTTAAAAAACTGGCCAATGGTCAGATCGACCTGTGGGCGGTGGGCGATCCTGTAGGTCGTTATCTGGCGAAGCTTGAAGGTGTCAGCGGGTTCAAGACAGCGCTGCGCTTCAACAGCGCCGAGTTGTACCTGGCCGTCAACAAAAGCACGCCTGACGAGATCGTCAACCGCTTGCAAGCGGCGCTTGACCAGATGCGCGCCGAAGGCTGGGTCGACGCCGTCAAGGCGCGCTATCAGTAACCGCTCAACCGGCTGCGGGAACGATGTCTTCGCGTAAGGCAGAAGGCTGCCCATTGATATCGTGGGCGTAGGTGCAGATCTTCAACGGCAGCGACTTCGCGCGCAATGTCAGGTCGCGGAGCTGGGTTTTGAAACCTTCAGGCTCCGAACAGTCAGTAGTATCCGGTGGACCCATCTTGACCGTGTAGTGGTCGATCAAGCGATGCTCATAGGACCAACTGACCGATAATGCGCCAAAGCGGTTTTTGCCGATCTTCACCTGCGGCTCAGGTGTAGGTCCCGCCGCTTGCAGCTCGATGGCAAGCGTCAGTGCATTGCGCATCAGACCGACAGTGGGAAGGTGCTCTGCCGAAGACACGCCGATCATGCACAACCAGTTGATTCCGATCTGCCGATCCACAGGATCATCAATGGCCGCATCCTGTGAGCTGATGGTGTGGCTGTAACCCACCGGGTCTTCGCACTGCATGGCCGAGTCGACCTTCTTGTAACGGTACAGCGGCGTATCGATCAGAAATCGCAGGTCCCAAAACGGATAGACATTCCTGCCTTCGGCATCCAGTTGCACCCTTGCAAGCTGCGCCGGCTGCCTGCCCAGCGTTTCAAAGTCGACCGAGAACGTTGGAAACAGGTCACAGATTGCCGGATCCGTACTCAACGTGCCGTCGACAAAGCATTTGTTCAGCAGCGTGACCGGGTTGCCATAGTTACTGTCGGCGACCATGGGTGGAAAGCCGGGTATTTCGTCACTGAAGTTTTCAGTTGCGTTATCCGACGAGGCTTGGTTGGTGAGGTTCAGGACCGCATAAACCTCGTTGTTGTCGCGGGTCAGAAGCGGGCTGCCGGAGGCCCCGGTATCGACATCCCGGCATTGATTGCGCACCGTGTGACGCCAGACCCAAGGCTGCTCCATGATCACTTCCGACGTCTTATGCACACACGCTGCCATGCGCAGATGCCCGGTATCCTTGTTGAGCGGGGCACCCACCCATAGAATTTCGCGGTCCTGCTCCGGCATTTCGCTGGCCAGTGCAAGCGGCTGTATGCCGTCGTCGATCAGCGACTTGAGCGTTGGCTGCAACTCGACAACGGCGAGGTCCACACCCTGCATGCTGCTCCAGTTGATGCGTTTCAGCGGATAGCTGCGCGCCGTGCTGTCAGTGAAGAAGTTGAACTGGATACTGCCTTCGACCTCACGGTCGGTGATGATCACGCCGTTCTGTCGGCTGATGCAGTGGCCACTGGTGACTACATAGGCCGGGGCGTCAGGCGTGCTGTCCGGGCTTCGGGTGTCGATCAGCGTAGCAGTGCAGCTCGACCCGCCCTTGCTCTTGATACGACCGATGCCGTTCCAGTGGTCGCGTGAGCTATCGGCATTGAGCAGGACTTTGGAGGGGGCAAGGGAAAGCAGTCCTTCGCCCAGGTCGGTGGCGGCAGCATGAATGGAAAAGGGCAGCAGTGCGGCGATACAGCACGCACCTGTAATCGTGGGTAATTTCATAATCATCCTTGATAGCAGTGTCTTGGCCTCCGTCATGGAGACACCTTCCTTTAAGCCGGAATCGACAGGGTTATCAAGGCTGAAACGGCGGTGGACATGGAAAACAGATTTGGCCTACTCCGCTTTTAGAAAGTGCTGACGCGAACCTGGGGAGTGTATCCGTTGGTTCGCGCTGTGTGACAAGTGTCGGTCTACAACCAGCCGCAACCGAACGCTGCTTAATCCCTATAAGGCCTGATCGCGGTCAGTCGCTGTGACGGGTAGGGAAAGCCAAGTGCGCTTACAGCGATCCACACTTCGGTGTCTGTGACTTTGAGCAAGCCCCAATCAGCGAAAAACTCAGTGAGGTTACGTTTAGCCGCAATGCACGCCGACAGCACAAAGTATTTTAGGCCTGGCGCCTCGCCTGGGTTTTCTCTGATGTAACGGTGCCATGCGGGCATAAAACCCTCACCCAGCCCCTTGCGCAGTTGTTCAAGCATTGCCAGCGGGTCAGATTCGGGCGCCCCGTAGGTTTTCGCAGTGCGTGGTAATGCCAGCCAATTCACAGTGCCAGACCAGCGATCAGGGAAGACGTATGTGTATTCGTTTATGTAGTGCAGACTGACTGCAAGGGCATATAAATTGACGGTGATTTCGCCAAAAGGACCGTACGAGTTGTAAGAGGTCTGATAATGATGGCCATATTCGTGCAATGTAACCCATCGCTCGGCTGCCAGCCCCCCAAGTAGGGCCTCGTTATACTGGCTGATATAGTCCGTGTGGGGCAGGACGATGCAACCTGTGGTTGCATGGGGGTTTGCAGTGCCTGAACCTTCCACTGCATAGATCAACAAAGCAGGCCTGGTATGAATAGGCGCAGAGCCATCCAGCCCGCTGACCTCTGCTTCCAGTCGCATCACTTCTTCATGAGAGCGCATCACCGCTTGAGCGCCGACACTCGAGAACTTGAGCGCCGTCTCTTTAAGCGCAGCAACGACTATGCGTGCACCCACCAACTCCACTTCGGGCGCTTCTGTCAGCAGCAGCATTAATAGCCATTGTAGTTGGGCAGTGGCACCACTGACATAGTAGGGCATCGGTATCGCCCCACGCATAAACACAATCCGCGCTGCGCCGGTCGTGCTTCCGATTAATTTACGGATGTGAATCGCACCTCCCAAGGGATCTCGGATAATGTTCTTTCCTTTGAATAGAGGTGTCTCCCGCATGTTTTCGGATTGCCTGAACGGGTTGTTTCGGTCCGCCATGCCTTGTGTGCCGACCAGCACGGTCAGGTTTTCAGTATTGCCCGATATCCATAGCTCAACGTCTGTTCCCGCCGGCGCAAAATATCCTGTTGGCTGATAATCGGCCCACCTTAATCGCCAAGACATCGCCGCCTGCTCTGCAGCGGCAGATTGCAGCGGTTGAATAAGCACCGACCGTGGATGAGGGAACTCAAGCGTTGAATCAAGCGCGCCGGAGGCTACAACTCCAACGTTGTAACGCACGCGAACCCGCATTGTATTAGCGTTATACAGATAGGTAGACGGAACTGCCGTGTTGGAGAAGACGCCTTCGGTGACGATACCGATGCCTTTCCAGGCATTGCCGGACAACGCTTCCACCAACCCTGACCGCATCGTAGTAGATCCGGTCACCGAGATACTGCCATCGTTGTTTTCGTGTGATGACAAGCGGGTCAGTATCGGATGGACGTAAAACGTAACCTGAGTGCCTGGAAAGCCGGCTATGCGTAGACTAATGCGCTCAGCGTCCATAAGATAGCTTGAAGGTACATCCGGGTTGGACAGCTGAGGCCCGACCACCGAGCCGATAGAGGCCCATATGCCGTCCGCTCTGAACGCCTCAACTATCGCCCCAGGCGCTGCTCCTCTGACGCCGACGATAACCTCGACCCGATCATCTGAAATGGCCGCTATGCTGGTTGCGGCAATTGAAATTATACGCGTTGATTGTTCTTCAGAGTATGAAGTGTCGGTGCCGCAGATAAATTCTTGCGCACCCTTTGCTCCTGCATTGACTGTCGTAAAATCGTCCATCGAATCATTACCTCTTGCTGCCCGAATACGTTGTATCCAGGAAAAAAAGTCGGGTAGGGTAAGCATCGCGGGTGAGACACCGTGCGCTCGCGCCTACAATCGTCTGGTACAGCAAGGGTGGGTGACGGGTGCAACAGGATGCTGCCTACCGCGCTGTTACGGCCATGTCCAAACCAGTTCAGCGCAGTATGAGTCGGCTCTTGGCGGAAGGTTACTAGCAGAACTGATAGGCACGTTTCGTTGTTAACGGGATCAGCGGTAAAGTCCATTCTTGCCATGCGCCGCACTCGCCTGATTGCCGCGTTCGCTGATCATGCTGCGCAGGTCGATCCATTCGACGCCCTGAGCCTTGAGCTTGGGCAGCTCGCGCTCCAGCACGTCCAGCGTGACCGGGTAGGGGTGACCGATAACCACCGCTGAACCGTGCTTTTGGGCCAGTTTGATTGCAGTCTGCAATTGGCGGGTGATGGCTTCGGCCGTGCGTTCGTCGTCCAGAAATACATCGCGCGAAACGCTGGCCAGACCGATGCGCTGCGCCTCGGCGGCGGCCACGGTTTTTGCGCTGGTGCGGCTGTCCACGAAAAACAGATGACGTCGCTGCAGTTCGGCCATCAGCCAGGTCATGGCGACCGGCTCGGCGGTCATGCGGCTGCCCATGTGGTTATTGATACCGGCGGCATACGGCACTTTCAGCAGCGCTGCATTCAGACGACTTTCCAGTTCCGGCAGAGGCAGCTCGGGGTGCCAGGCGTAAGGGCCGGTCGCGGGGTCCATCGGCATGTGCAGAATCACCGTTTTACCGGCGCGATGGGCCTCGCGGGCAAACTCGGTGGCGTGCGGGGTGTCGGGCATGATCGCCAGCGTGACCGGGCCTGGGAGCGCCAGAGTACGGCTGTCGCGCACCGGGTTCTGGCCCAGATCGTCGATGATCAGGGTGAAGTAGGCTTTCGAGGTTTTTTCAGCATGATCGACTGGCGCTGCATGCGCAGCGCCAGTGATCGAGAGTGCCAACAGAAGCGAGCCGAGAAAGCGCACCCGTCAGTTACCGCGGGTGATACTCAGCCCCTTCAGCAGGCTAAGCGCCTGGCTGAGCTGGAAGTCGTCATCCTGCGGACGCGCCTTGGCCGCTGCACTGCCTTTGACGGTCGGTTTGTCGGCGCCGCCATTGCCGTTGCCCAGGTGACCCATCAGGTCGGCTTCCTTGTAGTTCTCGCCGTCCGCTTCGCTGGTGACCTTGGCCCGACGTACCACAATGTCCGGGTTGATACCCTGCGCCTGAATAGAGCGACCGTTCGGCGTGTAATACAGCGCCGTAGTGATCTTCAGTGCGCGATCGTTGTTCAGCGGCAGAACGGTTTGCACCGAGCCTTTGCCGAAGGTATCGGTACCCATCAGGATGCCGCGTTTCTGGTCTTGCAGGGCACCGGCGACGATTTCCGACGCAGAGGCGCTGCCGCCGTTGATCAGCACCACCAGTGGCACGCCTTCGCTGGCGTCTGCCGGGTCGGCCGAGAAGCGCAGTTCGGAATTGGCGATGCGGCCTTTGGTGTAGACGATCAGGCCTTTGGTGAGGAAGTGGTCCGCCACCTGCACTGCCGATTGCAGCACGCCGCCAGGGTTGTTGCGCAGGTCGAGAATCAGGCCGCTCATCTTCTTGCCGTTGTCCTTGCGGAACTTGGCCAGCGCCTTGCCGACCTCGTCGCCGGTCTTGACCTGGAACTGGGTGATGCGGATGTAGCCGTAGCCGTTTTCCAGCATCTGCGCCTTGACGCTCTTGACCTGAATGGTCGCCCGCGCCAGCGTTACGTCAAACGGCGTGCCGCCATCGCGCACCAATGTCAGCGTTATTTTTTCGCCGATCTTGCCGCGCATCTTGTCGACTGCTTCCTGCATGTTCTGGCCCTGGGTCGGCGTGCCATTGATCTTCACGATCAGGTCGCCTGCCTCAATGCCAGCCTTGGAGGCGGGGGTATCGTCGATGGGCGAAACCACCTTGACCAGGCCGTCTTCGACGCCTACTTCGATGCCCAGACCACCGAATTCGCCGCTGGTGCTTTCCTGCAACTCCTGGAAGTCTTCCGGGCCGAGGTAGGCCGAGTGCGGATCAAGGTTGCTGAGCATGCCCTTGATCGCGTTTTCCAGCAGCGTTTTGTCGTCCACCGGCTCGACGTAGGCAGCCTTGACCCGATCCATGACCTCGGCAAAGGTCCGCAACTCGTCAAGCGGCAGCGGCGGCTTGGCGTTGGCATTGGGTTTGGCGGGTGCGACTGCTGCAGGCGTGGCTGGCGCGGTTTTTTCGGCAGCTTGCGCCAGGGGCGCGCCGATAACGATGGCAATTGCCAGGGCCAGCGAGGTGAGGCGGGACAAATGCAGCATGTCTAACGAACTCCTACAGATATTGGCGCCGGCTTATCCTTGAGTGCGGCACCATTGGGCCGGATCGCTGGGGCGACCCTGCTGACGAATAGCAAAGTACAACGCTGCCGTGTCCTGACCGCCACTATTGCCGACCGTGGAAATCGCTTCACCGGCTTTTACAATGTCACCTGCCGACTTGAGCAGGCTCTGGTTATGCCCGTATAGGGTCAAATAGCCATTGCCGTGGTCCAGAATGACCAGAAGCCCGGCACCGCGCAACCAGTCGGCAAACACCACTCGTCCGCCATGTACGGCATGGACCTGACTGCCGGCTGTGGCACTGATCATGACGCCGTCCCACTTGGTCCGCTCGTCATCACCGCGTGCTTCACCGAAACGCGCAAGCAGTCGACCATCGATTGGCCATGGAAGTTTTCCCCTGGCCTCTGCAAAAGGTCCGCCGTAGGACACACCGGCACTGGAAACGACTGCCCCGGGGGCTTTGACCGGGCGATGCGGTGCGGGTTCATCAGCGCTTTTACTGCGGCTGGCGCTGTTGTTGCGGGCGATGGCCTCAGCTTCGCGCTGACGTTTCTCTTCGGCCTCGCGCGCAGCAACCAGCGCCTTCTGGCGAGCCTCTTCGGCTTCACGTGCCTGACGCGCCAGGGTTTCTTCGATGGTCTTGAGGACTTTGGCCAGATCAGCCTGATCCTGCTGACGGGCCTGCAGTTTCTGATCGCGAGCTTTGTAGTCCTGATTCAGTTTGGCCAGTGCCTGTTGACGCTCCTGGCGGACTTTGGCCAGTTCTTCGCTCTGGCTGTCCAGGTTGCTCTTCTGCACCAGTAGCTGTGCTTGTTGCAGGTCGATTTCTTTTCCGACGTTGGCCAACTGGCGCAGGGTTTCATTGAAGTTGCGTAGCTGCTCCAGGCGCGCCTGGCTCAGGTAATCGTAATAGGTGAGGGTGCGGGCGAACTTCTCGGGGTGCTGCTGGTTGAGCAACAGCTTGAGGTATTCCTGGCGGCCGCTTTGATAGGCGGCACGGGCCTGGATGGCAATCAGGCGCTGTTGTTCGACGCGAGCGCTGTTGAGTTTTTTCTTCTCACTGTCGAGCTTTTGCAGCTCGGCTTCCGTCTTTTTTAGTTCCTTTTGCAGGACCTCGACCTGCTTTTCCAACTTGCCCATTTCGGTTTCAGTGGTGCGCAGGTCTTTCTGGACGCCTGTGCGTTCTTCCTGAAGCTTGCTCAGGACCTTTTGCAGCTCCGTCACATCCTGACGCGCAGCATCTATCTGTTTTTGGGTTTGCACACGCTCGTCTTCGGCAAACGCCGGATTGAGCAGGCAGATCAGAGCAAGGGCGATCAAGGCGCGAAGCATGTGGGTGGGCGATACCGGGCAATTGTGAGAAAAAATGTCAGGCCTAGTATGCCCGCCATGCGTTGCAAAAAAAACGCCCCGCAGCCACTGCTTTAGGGCTTGAAGCATAAAAACCCGGCCTTGCCTGATGGCTATAGGCCGGTTTTTAACGGTTACTCTTCCACAAGGATCGAGTGGCCGGTCATCTCTTGCGGTTTTTCCATGCCCAGCATTTGCAGCATGGTTGGCGCCACGTCGGCCAGAACGCCGCCTTCGCGGACCTTCAACTGACGTTTGCCGACGTACACAAAAGGTACAGGCTCGGACGTGTGCGCGGTGTGCGCCTGGCCTGTGGCGTCATCGGTCATCTGCTCGACGTTGCCGTGGTCGGCGGTGATCAGTGCTTCACCGCCGACTTTCTCCAGCGCATCGGTAATCCGTCCGACACACACGTCGAGGTATTCCACGGCCTTGATCGCCGCTTCCATGATGCCGCTATGGCCAACCATGTCGCCGTTTGCGTAGTTGACGATGATGACGTCGTAACGCTGATGCTCGATGGCGTCGACGATCTTGTCGGTCACTTCCGGCGCGCTCATTTCCGGCTGCAGGTCGTAGGTCGCGACTTTCGGCGACGGGATCAGAATGCGCTCTTCGCCCGGAAACGGTTCTTCACGACCGCCCGAGAAGAAGAAAGTGACGTGGGCGTATTTTTCAGTCTCGGCAATGCGCAGTTGAGTCTTGCCGTTGTCTGCCAGGTATTCGCCCAGCACGTTTTTCAGGCTGCCGGCGGCGAACGCCGAAGGCGCGGGGATGCTGGCCGCGTACTGGGTCAGCATCACGTAATTGACCTTGGGCTGGCGGGCGCGCTCAAAGTCCTTGAAATCGTCTTCGACGAAAACACGGGTCAGTTCACGGGCGCGGTCGGCGCGGAAGTTCATGAACACCACGGCGTCGCCGTCTTCTACGTTGGCTGGCTCGCCAATGCGGGTGGCCTTGACGAACTCGTCGTTCTCGTCCCGCGCGTAAGCAGCTTCAAGCCCGGCGACGCCGGTAGCTGCGTGAAATTCGGCGCTGCTGTCGACGATCAGGTTGTAGGCCGTCGATACACGGTCCCAGCGGTTATCGCGGTCCATGGCGAAGTAGCGGCCGATGATCGTGGCGATGCGGCCCTTGCCCAGGCTGGCGAAGGTTTCGTCCATCAGTTCGAGGGATTTCTTCGCGCTGCGCGGTGGTGTGTCGCGACCGTCGAGAAACGCATGCAGATAGATTTTATCGGCGCCACGTTTTACCGCCAGCTCGGCCATGGCCACCAGGTGATCCTGATGGCTGTGCACGCCGCCATCGGACAGCAAGCCCATGATGTGCACCGCCTTGCCGGCGCTCACGGCTTTATCCACCGCGGCGCAGATGGTCGGGTTCTCGAAGAACTCGCCGTCACGAATCGCCTTGGTCACCCGGGTGAAATCCTGATACACCACGCGACCGGCACCGAGGTTCATGTGCCCGACTTCGGAGTTGCCCATCTGCCCGTCCGGCAGACCGACGTCCATGCCCGACCCGGAAATCAGGCCGTTGGGCATGGTTTTGTAGAGGCGATCCATGACGGGCATTTTCGCCGCCAGGATGGCATTGCCTTCGTGGCTTTCGCTGTGTCCGAAGCCATCGAGGATGATAAGGACCAGAGGTTTTGGCGTGGCAGTCATAGAACCCACTCGATGCTGGTTGAATAAAGAGAGTAACAAAGTACAAGGGAACGGCATTTTAGGGACAAGTTCCAACGGCGTCACTGCCGTACGGACTTTGGCCGACCTTGGCTGCTGTGTATACTGGCCGACATTTTAACGCCCTGGAACCTACTGATGGTTGCTCACCTGCTTGAATTCGCCACTACCCACTATTTGATCACCGGTGCCTTCGTCATTCTGCTGGGCCTGCTGATTGCTTACGAACTGAGCAAGGGCGGCGCCAGCCTGAGCACTCGCGAGCTGACCGCACTGGTCAACAGCGATCAGGGCGTGGTCATCGACGTGCGCTCGAAAAAGGACTTCACCGCCGGCCACATCGTTGGCTCCCTGAATTTTCCGCAGGACAAGGTGCTGACCCGCACCGCCGAACTGCAGAAATACAAGGACAAGACGTTGATCATAGTCGATGCAATGGGGCAGCATGCGGGCTCTACCGCCCGCGAGCTGCTCAAAACCGGCTTCAAGGCGGCCAAGTTGTCCGGCGGGATTTCCAGCTGGCGCGGCGATAATCTTCCTCTGGTGAAATGAATATGGCTCAAGTCATCGTCTATTCCAGCGACTACTGCCCGTATTGCATACGTGCCAAGCAGCTGTTGCAGAGCAAGAGCGTAGCCTTCGAAGAAATCCGGGTCGACGGCAAGCCGCAACTGCGCGCCGAAATGACCAGGAAGGCCGGTCGTACTTCTGTACCGCAGATCTGGATCGGCCCGACCCACGTGGGCGGCTGCGATGACCTGTTTGCTCTGGAACGTGCCGGCAAGCTTGATGCCCTGCTGGCCTGATTCCCTTTAATCTTTCAGCCCTATCTGACAAGGATCCGAGATGACCGATCAACCGAACAACGGCGCTGTTGCCAACGAAGAAAACGGCCCGCAATTTTCCCTGCAGCGTATCTACGTTCGCGACCTGTCGTTTGAAGCGCCAAAAAGCCCGGCAATCTTCCGCCAAGAGTGGACGCCGACCGTCAGCCTGGACCTGAACACTCGTCAGAAGCCGCTGGAAGGTGATTTCTACGAAGTCGTGCTGACCCTGTCGGTGACCGTCAACAATGGCGAAGAAGTTGCGTTCATCGTTGAAGTGCAACAGGCCGGTATCTTCCTGATCAAGGGTCTGGACGACGCCGCAATGAGCCACACACTGGGCGCGTTCTGCCCTAACATCCTGTTCCCGTACGCTCGCGAAGCCATCGACAATCTGGTCGTACGTGGCTCGTTCCCTGCGCTGATGCTGGCCCCGGTGAACTTCGACGCCCTGTACGCGCAAGAGCTGCAACGCATGCAGGAAGCTGGCGAAACGCCAATGCCGACTGTGCAGTAAGCATTACGGCTATTACAGCGATGAAAAAGCGCCTTTCGGGGCGCTTTTTTGTGCCTGGCAGCTCGCGGTCAGGCAAACCCGTGCTGGCGCCACGCTTCATAGACGGCCACCGCCACGGTGTTGGACAGGTTCAGGCTGCGGCAGCCTTCGCGCATGGGCAGGCGCAGGCGATGTTCGCTGCTCAGCGAGTCGAGAATGTCGGCGGGCAGGCCACGGCTTTCAGGGCCGAACAGAAACGCATCGCCTGGCGTAAAGCTCGCATCATGAAAAGGCCGCGAGCCTTTGGTGGTGAAGGCGAACAACCGAGGGTTGCCGATCTTCTCCAGGCAGCTTGCCAGGTCTGCGTGCGTCTGCAGCGTGGCATACTCGTGGTAATCGAGACCGGCACGGCGCAGGCGCTTGTCGTCCAGCTCGAAACCCAGCGGCTCGATCAAATGCAGGGTGCAGCCACTGTTGGCGCACAGCCTGATGACATTGCCGGTATTCGGCGGAATTTCTGGTTGAAAAAGGATGACGTGAAACATGCACGGCTCCGGACAAAAGGACGGGATGCATTCTACCCCTGAAGAGGACCCGAGACCGAAGCTCTGGCCACGCGTTCTTGGCTCTATGGCGATTGTCGGCTTCACCGTGGGTACGATTATCGGTCGCTTGCAGCAGCCAGACCCCGTCGAGCTTGAGCAGATTGAGGAGTTACCCACCGGGCTGGCGCTGTGGTTCAACGAAGAGCCCAAGTATCAGGGGGCGACGGTCGATGGCGCTGTAGTGCTCAACGTCGATGCGTCGGGGCGGCCGTGGACGGGCCAGTTGAGGTTCGACAACAAGGTCGCACGCTGGAAAGTAGAGCAAGGGGAGAAGGGCTTGGTGCTGACGCTCCTGGCAGCCCGTCCGCTTCATGGCGACTGGCGCACTGAGAAGGTGGACGGGCGCTGGAGACTGGAGGTCAGTCTCCAGGAGGAATAAAAGAGGGGAATCCCCGGCCTGCCTGTACCAAGGTCCCCAAAACGGGTGATACAAGACTTATTGCAGAGTGCGTGCCAGTTTTGAGAATTAATCCGAAAGAACGCATTTTTATAGTCATATCGGATTACATATTGCTTGGTTGCGGTGTCTTTAAAATCCATAAGCCCTTGAGTAGGCTGGGTTTATTCCTAGGGGCTGCTGCCTGGGCAACATTTTTGAAAAACGCTTGGCACGCCTGTCACTTTAGCGTCTCGAATTCTGAGCGGTGCCTTTCGCTTGATTGCGCAGCCTCGGGAGATGCACTCAATGTGCGCACCGTCACGATGCAAACACCCATACTGATGCATTAATGATGCTGACCATGCCACGGCACCAGTTTGCGTTGCAGCGCGCGCAGGCCCAGTTCCATCGCAAAAGCGATGATGGCGATGACCAGAATCCCCAGTACCACCACATCAGTCACCAGAAACTGCGCAGCGGACTGGACCATGAAGCCAAGCCCGCTGGTCGCGGCGATGAGTTCTGCGGCGACCAGTGTCGACCAACCCACGCCCAGGCCGATGCGAATGCCGGTAAGAATGTCCGGTAACGCGCTGGGCACGATGACATGGCGAATCAGTTGCCAGCGCGTGGCCCCCAGCGATTGCGCAGCCCGCACCCGGGCAGGGTCCACGGTGCGCACTCCGGTGGCTGTGGCGATGGCAATCGGCGCGAAGATCGCCAGGTAGATCAACAGCACCTTGGAAAACTCGCCGATGCCGAACCAGATCACGATCAGCGGCAGGTAGGCCAATGGCGGTATGGGACGGTAGAACTCGATCAGCGGGTCGAAAATCCCGCGAGCGATGCGGTTCTGGCCGATGGCAATGCCGACCGGAATCGCGGTGAGAGTCGCTGCGCCCAAGGCCAGGCCGATACGTTGCAAGCTGGCACCCAGATGCTGCCAGAGCGTGGAGTCCATGTAGCCCTTGGTCATCAGTAGCCAGCCTTTGCCCAGTACATCCGCTGGCGGCGGCAGGAACAGTGGCTCGATCCAGCCTCCGGCCGTTACCGCCCACCACAGGGCCAGCAGCGTGACGAGGGTCAGAGCGCTGATGGCCCGGGTGCCCGGATAGACCCGCGGCCTGCGGGCGACAGGTGGTTTACCTGCAAGGTTGGCGATGCCTGTCAGTTCATGGCTGCTGATCGGCTCATGGCTGCTCATGCGCGCTGTTCTCCGGCACGTTGGGCAAACACGCTGGCCAGCACCTGTTCGCGGGTTTCGATAAAGCCTGGGTCAGACTTGATCGCACGAGCCGACTCGCCAGCGCTGTAGCGGCGGCCGAAGTCCAGTTGCAGGTGCTGCGCAATACGCCCGGGGTCGGGCGCCAGCAGAATCAGGTCAGTAGCGAGAAAAACCGCTTCTTCTATATCGTGGGTAATCAGAAACACCGGTTTGGCGGTGCGTTGCCAGACTTGCAGCAACAATTCCTGCATCTGTTCGCGGGTGAAAGCGTCCAGTGCGCCGAAGGGCTCGTCCATCAATAGAATGCGTGGGTCGGCTGCCAGCGCTCTGGCCAGACCCACGCGTTGCCGTTGCCCGCCGGACAGCTCCCAGATACGCCGCTGTTCAAAGCCGATCAGGTCCACCAGCGCCAGCATTTCCCGCGCCTTTGCTTCGCGTTCGCTGCGGCTGACGCCGGCCAGTTCCAGGCCAAATGCAACATTGGCCAGCACGTCCTGCCAGGGCAACAGTGCATTATCCTGAAACACCACGCCGCGCTCGGCACCTGGCCCTTCGACGGCGCTGCCGTCCAGCGTGATGCGCCCGCCGCTGGGTGTGACGAACCCGGCAATCAGATTCAGCAGCGAGGTCTTGCCGCTGCCTGACGGCCCGAGCGCCACCAGCAATTGCTGTGGCCCCAGACTCAGGTTGATGTTCTCCAGCACGGGTGCTGCTGCACCGGGGTAGTGAGCGCCGATGCCCTCCAGCTGCAACAAAGCCATGGGGATTTCCTCGCGATTTATTGCGGGATGAATGCGTTGCTGACGTACGGCGAGTAATCAGGCAGCACCGCGTCGACCTTGCCTTGTTCTTTAAGGAACGCCGCAGTTTTGGCTACCGCTTCGATGGTCGGTGTGCCCAGCAGTGAGCTCTGCTCGGTGGCCAGCGGATAGACATTGCCTTGCAGCAGTTCCGGTACGTCAGACGCCTTGGCGCCGGAAAGCCGGGTCAACTTGTCGACGTTCGCCGGGTTGGCGATCCACGCCGCAGGGTCCTGGCGATACTGGGCATAGGCATCCAGCGTCACTTTGGCGAACGCTTTGACGACTTCCGGGTGTTTGCTGGCGAAGTCCTTGCGTACGATCCAGGCGTCGAACGTCGGCGCGCCAACCTTGGCCAGTTCGCCGGAAGTGATCAGCACCTTGCCGGTTTCCTTGGCTACACCCAGCGCCGGGTCCCAGACGTAGGTCGCGTCGATGTCACCGCGTTTCCACGCGGCGGCAATGGCTGGCGGCGCGAGGTTCAGAATCGTGACCTTGGCCGGGTCGATGTTCCAGTGCTTGAGTGCCGCGAGCAGGCTGTAGTGGCCGGTGGAAACGAACGGCACGGCAATCTTCTTGCCGATCAGGTCCTGAGGCGAATTGATACCCGAGCCATTGCGCGCAACCAGTGCCTCGGCAGCGCCGATCTGAGTGGCGATCAGGAAGGTCTCGACCGGCAGTTTGCGCGTGGCGGCCGCAGTGAAAGGGCTCGAGCCTAGATACCCGATCTGTACGTCGCCCGAAGCGATGGCAGTGATGACGTCGGCCCCGTTGTCGAACTTGCGCCAGGCGATTTTCGAGTCAGTGGCTTTTTCGTAGGCATTGTCGGCCTGCGCCACCTTGGCTGGATCGACAGTGGTCTGGTAGGCAACCGTAAAATCGGCTGCTTGTGCGAGAAAGGTTGCGCCAGTCAACGACAGCGCTGTCAGCAGGCGCAGGGAAAAATGCATTTTCATGATGAAGCTCCGAATCAGACGGGCCGGGGACAGGCTGGAGATGGAGACTAAGTGATCTAAAAATCCTAAAATAAATAACTTTTAGGCATTAGCTTATGAGGTGTTCTGCTGCGTGCATGCACACGATCGCCAGGTTTCGCATCGGCCAATCGGCCCGAGCCAGTGGCGCACGACACTGAAATTGCTTTTTTGTTCATCTGGACTACAGTCGAATGCGTGTTTTGAGTGGTAAAAAGTGCCCAAAAAGCCTGTTTTGAGCGGATTTTCGAAATTATTTTGCGATGGCACAACGCCTGCCGTCAAAGTGGTGACAACTGTCACATTAACCGCTTAATCTCTTCGAAGTGCCCGTTTTACAAGGCTTTTGCTGGCTTGCCAGTAACGCAGTGCCGTGGGGGCCTGTGACTGGTCAGTCTCAATTTGGGCAGTCTGGTGCACAAAACCAAACGATCTGACGAATGGTCCAAAAATAAATTTTGGGAATTACACAATTAGGTCGATACACTCCGTGACGTCCTGGCTGACACGAGTTGTGACATATAGCTGAAGGTTCTTGATAACTGTGAAATGGTTATTTTTGAGCATGAAGAAAACACACTCCCGTGCGGCCATCGACATACGCGGTCTAGTCAAAAGTCGGGGTGTACAGAATCCATTGATCTCCAGGTCGGGACTGTCACCTTTCGCGAAATCCTTGGGTCAGGGCAAAGCCCGGCACCAAGGACATAAAAAATTAGATTCACGAGGAGCGTAGCAATGAAGAAGTCCACCCTGGCCTTGGCCGTAACCGTCGCGGCATTGGCTCAGCAGGCCGGTGCAGCTGGTTTCCTTGAAGACAGCAAAGCGTCCGTCAGTTCTCGTACTCTGTATTTCAACAACGACCTGCGTGAAGGCCGTCGTGCACCCGATCAGCGCGAAACCGCGACCGGTTTGAAATTTGACTACACCTCGGGCTTTACCCAGGGCACCGTTGGGTTTGGTCTTGATGCACAAGCCGTGATGGGTCTCCATCTGGGCGGCGGCATTCAGCACCATACTGTCAACACGGCCAACACCGTTGTTCCGACCGATACTGATGGTTCTTCGGTCAGCGACTGGTCCCGTGTAGGCGCCAACGCCAAGATGCGCTTCTCCAAAACTGAATTGAAGGTCGGTAACGCTCTGGCGCCTAACCTGCCAATTCTGGTCGCCAACGATGGTCGTCTGTTGCCTCAAGCTTTTGAGGGCGGCATCCTGACTTCGAAGGATCTGGACAACGTTACTTTCACTGCCGGTCAACTGAACAAGTCCATAGGCCGTGCTTCGAGCAACTGGACTGACCTGTCCGTTGCCGGTGCTACTCAGACCGCCGATCAGTTCCGTTTCGCGGGTGCTGACTGGAAAGTTACCAAAGACCTGACCTTGCAGTACTACTACGCCAACCTGGAAGACTTCTACAAGCAGCACTTCCTGGGCCTGGTTCATGTTTACCCGATCAGCGACAACCAGTCTTTCAAGACTGACCTGCGTTATTTCAACAGCAGCTCTGACGGTAAAAACAGCGAGGCCGCCGCAGGCTATCGCTTCAACAACAACGGTGGTTACGCCTCACACACCGGTGAAGTCGACAACCAGACCTGGTCTGCCATGTTCACCTACGCTTTGGGCGGTCACTCGTTCATGGTTGGTCACCAGCAAGTGGGTGACAGCGGCGGCATGGTCTTCCTTGGCCAGGGTAACGTAGTGGACGGTCGCGGCCGTCCTGAAGGCAACGGCGGTTCAAGCTTCTACCTGTTCACCGATTCGATGATCAACGGCTTCAACCGTGCTGGTGAAAACACCACATTCGGTCAGTACTCGTATGACTTCGCCAAGGTCGGTGTTCCAGGTTTGAAAGCCGCGATTGCTTACTTGAGCGGTGATGACATCCGTGACGTAAACCGCAATCTGGGTACTCACTCCGAGTGGGAACGCGATATGCGCGTTGACTACGTGATTCAAAGCGGCGTGTTGAAAGGCTTCGGCACCACTGTACGTCACGGCACCTTCCGCGGTGACGTTGCCACTACTGCTGATACCGATCAAACCCGTATTCTCTTCAACTACACCTACAACTTCTTGTAAGTGTACTGAAGCGTGAAGAAACCCCGCCGAGTGCGGGGTTTCTTTTGTCTGCTTTCTGATATTCCTTATCGGTATATATCTGTCGTTATTTATTCTTTTTAATTTCCTTTCACAGGGCGCACAGTCAGGCTATACCCAGATACACCCGAATATCACAAGGAGCAACACCATGACACTGCGACTTGGCGACATCGCCCCTGACTTCGAGCAGGAATCCAGCGAAGGTCGTATCCGTTTCCATGAATGGCTCGGCAACAGCTGGGGTGTGTTGTTTTCTCATCCGGCAGACTTCACGCCTGTCTGCACCACAGAGCTGGGCTTCACTGCCAAATTGAAAGATGAGTTCGCCAAGCGCGGCGTTCAAGCCATCGCGCTGTCCGTTGACCCGGTTGATTCGCACATCAAGTGGATCGACGACATCAACACCACGCAGAATACCCAGGTCAACTTTCCGATTCTGGCCGATGCCGACCGCAAGGTTTCCGACCTGTATGACTTGATTCACCCCAATGCCAACGACACGCTGACCGTGCGCTCGCTATTCGTGATTGACCCGAACAAGAAAGTGCGTCTGACCATCACCTATCCGGCCAGCACCGGGCGCAATTTCCACGAGATTCTACGGGTCATCGACTCCCTGCAACTGACCGACAACTATAAAGTCGCCACGCCTGCCAACTGGGTGGATGGTGATGATGTAGTGATCGTGCCGTCGATCAAGGACGAAGCCGAAATCAAAGAACGCTTTCCCAAAGGCTACAAGGCCGTCACGCCTTATCTGCGACTGACGCCACAGCCAAACCGCTGATTTTCGATCTACCAGGCGTGGGGTTATTCGGGCCGATTTATCGGCCCTTTTTTATGGCGCCCGAACCCCCCCGTTCACTTCAGTGCAGCGCTGGCAAGGCCGGACGCAGAGCGTCCAGAACGGCATGCGACGCGGAGCGTCGCACGATAGTCGAAAAATAGTATTTTTCTTTATATTCATTTATGGAATAACTAAATGAATAAATAAGATTTATAGATATAAAAATGTGCTGTTAAGGTCGTCCCTATTCCCGCCTTGTTCGTCTACGACTGGCCGAGCAGGCACTACCCAACACCCGGTAAAGGAGCGCATATGCGCACTGTCATTTTGCGTCGAAGCCTTGTCGCCCTGTTTGCTGCTGCGGTCGCTCTTGGTGCGGTCACTCAGGCCCAGGCGGAAGATCTGCGCATCGGTTATCAGAAATACGGCACGCTGGTGCTGCTCAAGGCCAAGGGCTCGCTGGAAAAGCGCCTGGCCGAGCAGGGCGTCAAGGTTCAGTGGACCGAGTTCCCGGGTGGCCCGCAGTTGCTTGAAGGCCTGAACGTAGGCTCCATCGATTTCGGTGTGACCGGTGAAACGCCACCGGTCTTCGCTCAAGCAGCAGGCGCAGATCTTCTGTACGTCGCGTACGAGCCGCCTGCACCAACCAGCGAAGCCATTCTGGTGCCCAAGGACTCGCCGATTACCTCGGTAAAAGACCTTAAAGGCAAGAAAGTCGTCCTCAATAAAGGTTCCAACGTTCATTACCTGTTGGTTAAGGCGCTGGAAGATGCAGGTCTCAAATACACCGATATTCAGACCGTGTTCCTGCCGCCAGCCGATGCGCGTGCCGCTTTCGAACGTGGTAGCGTAGACGCCTGGGTCATCTGGGACCCTTACCAGGCCGCTGCTGAAAAGCAATTGCAGGCCCGCACGCTGAAAGACGGCACTGGCATTGTCGACAACCACCAGTTCTATCTGGCGACCAAGCCTTACGCGCAGAAAAATCCAAAAGTGATTCAGGCCGTGATCGAAGAAGTCCGCGCGGTGGGCGAGTGGTCCAAGGCCCACCCCGACGAAGTGACCAAACAGGTCGCACCGCTGCTGGGGCTGCCCGCCGACATCACGTTGACCTCGGTGAAACGCCAGGGCTACGGCGCGCTGTTCATCACCCCGCCGGTGGTCGCCGCGCAGCAGAAAATTGCCGACACCTTCTACCAGCTCAAATTGATCCCCAAGCCGCTCAGCATTGCTGACGTGGTCTGGACGCCACCTGCTGCTGTTGCTCAAGCACAGTGACAAACAGGCCCCTCGAGGAGACAACTCCATGAGCCTCAGTGCTTCGCAACGCATCGTTCATCGACTGGCGCCCTGGGCACTTCCAGTCCTGTTATTGGCCATCTGGCAGCTGTCAGTCAGTGCCGGCTGGTTATCCACACGCATTCTGCCCGCACCCAGCGCAGTCATTGAAGCGGGTGCCACGCTGGTTGCCAGCGGCGAAATCTGGACCCACCTGGCGATCAGCGGCTGGCGCTCCGGAATCGGCTTTGCCATCGGCGGCGGCATAGGTCTGGCACTGGGCTTTATTACCGGCCTGAGCAAATGGGGCGAACGCCTGCTGGACAGCTCGGTGCAGATGATCCGTAACGTGCCGCACCTGGCGCTGATCCCGCTGGTCATTCTGTGGTTCGGCATCGACGAGACCGCGAAGATATTTCTGGTCGCACTGGGCACGCTGTTCCCGATTTACCTGAACACCTACCACGGCATCCGCAACATCGATCCGGCGCTGGTAGAAATGTCCCGCAGCTACGGCTTGTCCGGCTTCAGCCTGTTTCGGCATGTGATCCTGCCGGGCGCCATGCCTTCGATTCTGGTGGGCGTACGCTTTGCGCTGGGCTTCATGTGGCTGACGTTGATCGTGGCGGAAACCATTTCGGCCAGTTCCGGCATCGGATATCTGGCAATGAATGCGCGGGAATTTCTGCAGACCGACATCGTGGTGCTGGCCATCGTGTTGTACGCAGTCCTCGGCAAGCTGGCCGATCTGGCGGCGCGCGGCCTTGAGCGTGTCTGCCTGCGCTGGCATCCGGCCTATCAAGTGAGCAAAGGCGGTGCCGCATGACCAGTCTGAAACAACAACCCCCGCACCTGCTGCGCGGTATCCCGCTGGCGGTGCAAAACCTGAAAAAAGCGTTTGGCACCCGCGAAGTGCTCAAGGACATCGACCTGCACATTCCGGCCGGTCAGTTCGTCGCCATTGTCGGCCGTAGTGGTTGCGGTAAAAGCACCCTGCTGCGCCTGCTTGCCGGTCTCGACAAGCCAACCGAGGGTCAATTGCTCGCAGGCTCTGCGCCGCTGGACGATGCCCGCGAAGACACGCGCTTGATGTTCCAGGAGGCGCGCTTGCTGCCCTGGAAGAAGGTCATCGACAACGTCGGTCTGGGCCTCGGTGGCAACTGGCGACCGCAGGCACTCGAAGCGCTTGAGGCCGTCGGGTTGGCTGAACGTGCCAACGAGTGGCCGGCTGCATTGTCCGGTGGCCAGAAGCAGCGTGTTGCACTGGCTCGCGCGCTGATTCACAAGCCGCGGCTGCTGTTGCTCGACGAACCACTGGGCGCGCTGGACGCCCTGACCCGGATCGAAATGCAACAACTGATTGAAAAGCTGTGGGGCCAGTATGGCTTCACGGTGCTGCTGGTCACCCACGATGTCAGCGAAGCGGTCGCCATTGCCGACCGCGTGATTCTGATCGAAGAAGGCCAGATCGGCCTCGATCTGCTGGTCGATCTGCCACGCCCGCGAGCTCGCGGCTCACATCGCCTCGCCGCTCTGGAAGCAGAAGTGCTTAACCGCGTGCTGGCCATCCCCGGCTCGCCACCTGACCCGGAACCGTTTTCGCCACTGCCCACGCAACTGCGCTGGGCAAATTAACCCTGATCCCAAAGGAAGACACGCCATGACTATTAAAGCCATCAACGTTCGTAACCAGTTCAAAGGCACCATCAAGGAAATCGTTCACGGCGACGTGCTGTCGGAAATCGACGTACAGACCGCATCGGGCGTCGTGACCTCGGTCATCACCACCCGCTCGGTCAAAGAGCTGGAACTGGTCGTAGGCAGCGAAGTGATCGCCTTCGTGAAGTCGACCGAAGTCTCCATCGCCAAGCTGTAAACGATGGGCAAAAAACACCCCGGACGGTCCTGGCCCTCCGGGGTTTTTTGCTGTTTACCTAGCAGTTCTGTGAGGTAGGCGGTTTAGCGGTTTTGCCGGATGCTAAAGACCGATTCCTTTTGGAACGTCTGGCCATGGCCTCTTCAAATCAAGCAGTGTTATGTCGTTATCGCTACGACCCACTGGATCGTCTGGCATCCAGTTCGCCAGTCGGGCAGGCGGACCTTCAGCGCTTCTATCAGAAGAACCGCCTGGCGACCGAAATACAGGGCGCGTTGCGGCGTACGGTCTTCAGCATGACGACCTGTTATTGGCTCAGCAGCGGCGTGTTGAGGGTGTGCTGGAAACCACGCTGCTGGCAACCGATCAGCAGCGCTCTGTTTTGCAGCTTGTGGATAAAGCGGGTACTGAGCCTATTGCCTACAGCCCCTACGGTCACCGTCCGGCTGAAAGCGGCTTGACCAGCTTGCTGGGGTTCAATGGCGAGCGACGCGATCAGGTGACCGGGCATTATCTGTTGGGAAATGGGTATCGCGCTTATAACCCGGTGTTGATGCGCTTTAACAGCCCGGACAGTTTGAGCCCGTTTGATGAGGGTGGGTTGAATGCGTATGGGTATGTGGGTGGGGATCCGGTTGGGTTTGGGGATGAGACGGGGCATATGCCGTTTAAAAATTCCTTGAATAACCTACCAAGGCTCGCGATGCACAATGCTACGGTGGCCCGTAAAGAAAGCATTAGGCTTTACAGAGTTTGGGACTTTCCGATCAGGCGCAACGCCAAGGTGCTCAATCGAAATACGCAAGCCCATTAGTAAATGAGCTGGCAGCGACAACAGCACATACTTCATCAGGCCCTGACCCACCTACTTCGGGGGCAGCTACATCAGTACGATAGATCACGCTTTGGCTATGAACAGTCTCTTCCCCAAAAACACCGGCAAATACAACCCCAAATAAGCATCAAACACGCGCATGCCTTCCTCCGCCATGCGCTGTGTAATCACGTCATGCAACTGCACTGAGCGCGCATACACCCGATCCCCCAGTTCCATTGCCAGCGCAAACACGTCCACGTCATCTGGCAGCGCAGGCAGCTGGAAGTGGCGGTCAAAGACCTCAAGCATCAAGTGCCCCAGTTCAATGTCGTGCTGGCGGTCGGCCTGGTTGATTTCGGTCAGGCCGTGCTGGGCGAGGATCAACTGGCGGGCGGCGGCGTCGGCGTTGTAGATGGCCAGCATGCGCAGTTCGACGATGCGTGACAGGTCGCGCCAGGTGGTGAGCTGATCGTGATCGATGGGCGCCTGCAGCGATGCGCGGAAGGCGGCGTGGATGTCGGCGGTCAGTGCTTCGAGTAGCGCCGGAACGCTGGCGAAGAAGTGATACACCGACGAAGGCGGAATGCCGGCGCGTTCAGCCACGCTGTAGATCGACAGGCTGGCCACCCCTTGTTCGGCAAGCAATGTGCGCGCGGCGTCGAGAATCGAATCGATCCTGGCCTGGCTGCGTGCTTGCGGTTTGCGGGGAGTGGCGGCGCGTGTCATGGGCGTTGCTCTTGATTGGGCTGGCGGCATTGTAAGGGATTCTGACTGGATGAATCTCTGTCGTCGCCAAACGATTATCGCTCCCACGCTGGAGCGTGCGGAACGATAGTCGCCCGCAAGAACACCATCGTGCCCATGCTCCGCGTGGGTATGCCGTTCT